>DATBDL010000118.1:0-10248 GCA_036269975.1 Pseudonocardiaceae bacterium
CGCGTTCTGGTCGATCGACCGTGACCAGCCCTGTGCCGGCTCCGCGACCGGCCTGCCGGCGTGCAGCGAGATCAGCCAGGCGAAGCTGGACTTCACCAAGATCTTCGACGGCTTCTCCGGTGGCGGGAACCCGCCGCCGCCACCCACGACCACCAAGAACCCGCCGCCCCCCACCACGACCACCAAGGCCCCGCCCACCACGACCCAGGGTGGCGGCGGTGGCTGCGCCGGCCTGACGGCGTGGAACGTCAACACCTCGTACGTTCCCAACGACCTGGTGTCGTTCGGCGGTCACAAGTGGACGTCGCTGTACTGGTCGACCGGTGTCACGCCGGGCTCGCCGATCGCGTGGAACATCTGGCAGGACAACGGCGCCTGCTGATTGGCTCGCTCCGCTCGCGGGCCTGCCAGACTGCACCGGCTCGCTTCGCTCGGCTGGTCACAAGCCATGAGATCCGCGGCGCCGTAACTTACATCTGGCTCAACTGGTCTGGCCCGGTCGGCACCTGCCGACCGGGCCGGACCGCGTTCAGGGGATTGTTGTCGGTCACAACATATGCCACCATGCTGATGCATCGTTTCAGGGGCGTTACGTAGCCGCGCCCGCACGTAACGTGATAGCGGCCCTGCGCGAGCTTGTTGATCACGAGCATGTCGCCCTGGGTAAGGAGACTCAATCCGTGTTATCACGTCATCGATGGTTAGGGATATTTGCAGTTGTGGGGCTGGCGACCATCGGGCTCGCCGCACCCAGCGCCGGCGCCATACCGGCCGCCGGCTCGTGTGCCTGGGTCGGGTCGACGGCACCGGTACCAACGCGCGTCGCGCAGGTGCTGGCCCAGATGACCCTCGCACAGAAAATCCAGATGGTGCACGGCACCACCGGCCCGTACGTCGGCAACATCAACGGCATCCCGTCCCTCTGCATCCCCACGGTCTGGCTAGAGGACGGGCCGGTCGGCGTCGGTGAGGGTCTGAGCGGGGTCACCCAGCTACCCGCGGCCGTCTCGGCCGCGGCGACCTGGGACACGGCCGCCGAAGCGCAGTACGGCAACGTGGTCGGCAGCGAGGAGTTCGGCAAGGGCACCACGATCGACCTCGGCCCGACCGTGAACATCATCCGCGACCCGCGCTGGGGCCGGGCGTTCGAGTCGATGTCCGAGGACCCGTTCCTGGACGGCCAGCTCGCGGCGGCCGAGATCAGGGGCGTGCAGAACACCGGCGAGCTGGCCCAGGTCAAGCACCTCGGTGTCTACAACCAGGAGACCAACAGGAACTCCCCGTCCGACAACGCGATCATCGACCCGAGGGCCGAGCAGGAGATCTACTTCCCGCAGTTCCAGGCCAGCGTGCAGCAGGGCGCCGCGTCCTCGGTGATGTGCTCCTACAGCTACGTCAACGGCACCGACGCGTGTGAGAACCCGGTGCTGCTGAACAACGCGCTGGACAACGAGTTCAAGTTCCCCGGCTTCGTCACGTCCGACTGGGGCGGCACGCACTCCACCGTCGCCGCCGTGAACTCCGGCCTCGACATGCAGATGCCGGACGGCGGCTTCCTCGGCACGCCGCTGCAGACCGCGGTGAACAACGGCCAGGTCTCCATGGCGACGCTGAACAACATGGTCAGCCGCATCCTGACGGAGCTGTTCACGTTCGGCCTCTTCGACAACGCGCAGCACGCGGCGTCGACCGGCGCGACCGTGACCAGCACCGCGCACCAGACCACAGCGCGCAACATCGCGGAAGAGGGCACCGTCCTGCTGAAGAACAGCGGGAACGCCCTGCCGCTCAACACATCCACCGTCAAGTCGATCGCCGTCATCGGCACCGACGCCACGTCCCCGCAGACCGCGGGCGGCGGCAGCGCGGGGGTGTCGTCGTCCGGCACGGTCACGCCGTTGCAGGGCATCACCAGCCGGGCCGGCACCGGCATCACCGTGGCCGCCCAGCCGGGCAACACGACCGGCAACATCGCGGCGGCCGTGAGCCTGGCGCGTAGTTCGTCGGTGGCGATCGTGTTCGCGAGCAACTTCGAGTCCGAGGGCAGCGACCTCTCCAACATCAACCTGCCCGGCAACGACGACACGCTGATCTCGCAGGTCGCGGCGGCCAACCCGAACACCATCGTGGTGCTCAACACCGGTTCCGCGATCACCATGCCGTGGCTGGGTTCGGTGGCCGGCGTCATGGAGAACTGGTACCCCGGCCAGCAGGACGGCAACGCGATCGCCGCGCTGCTGTTCGGTGACGTGAACCCGTCCGGCAAGCTGCCGGTGACGTTCCCGACGTCGCTGTCGCAGGTGCCGGCGTCCACCACCGCGGAATGGCCCGGCACCAACGGCCAGGTGCAGTACTCCGAGGGCGTCGACGTCGGATACCGCTGGTACCAGGCGAAGAACCTCACGCCGCTGTTCCCGTTCGGGTTCGGCCTCTCCTACACGTCGTTCTCGTTCAGCAACCTCGCCGTCTCGGCGCTGAACGCGCACGGCATCGCCACCGTGACGGCGACGGTGACCAACACCGGCACCAGGGCCGGTTCGGACGTCGCCCAGCTCTACGTCGGCGACCCGGCCACAACGGGCGAACCGCCCGAGCAGTTGAAGGGCTTCTCGCGCGTGACGCTCAACCCCGGTGCGAGCACCACGGTCAGCTTCCCGGTCAGCCTGCACGATCTCGCGTTCTGGAACGACAGCACCAGTTCCTGGACCACCCAGACCGGTAGCTACCGCATCCTGGTCGGCGACACGTCGGCCAGCCCGCAGTTGGCCGGCACGCTGGCGGTCAACTCGACCAGCGCCGGCAACACCGTCACCGTGACCGACCCGCAGGGCATGAGCAGCCCGGTCGGCAAGGCGGCCAGCCTGCCGATCGCCGCTTCGGACTCGGCGGCGGGCACCGCCATGACGTGGTCGGCGTCGGGTCTGCCGGCCGGCCTGTCGATCAACACGGGCACCGGCGTGATCTCCGGGACGGCCACGGCTGCCGGAACCAGCACGGTCACCGTCACGGCGACGGATGCCACCGGCGCGACCGGTAGCACTTCGTTCGTGTGGACGGCCACCACCGTCGGTGCGGCACCGCCACCCCCGACCGGCACCGGCCCGATCGTGGCCGGCGTGTCGGCCGGCCTGTGCGTCGACGTCCGGGCGGCCAACTCGGCCGACGGGACACCGGTGCAGATCTTCACCTGCAACGGCACCGCGGCGCAGAGCTGGACGGTCGCGGCCGGCAACACGTTGCAGGCACTGGGCAAATGCCTCGACGTGGCGGGCGCCGGGACGGCGAACAGCACGAAGGTGCAGTTGTTCACGTGTAACGGGACCGGAGCGCAGGTGTGGCAGCCGGGAGCCAACGGCTCGCTGGTGAATCCGACCTCCGGCCGTTGCCTCGACGATCCGGGTGCCACGACGACGTCCGGCACCCAGCTCCAGATCTTCGACTGCAACGGCACGGCGGCACAGGGCTGGACGCTGCCGTAACGGAGATCCTGCTGTAACGAGAACTGAACACACACCCATTGGGCCGGTGGACGATGACGTCCGTCGGCCCAATGCGTGTCCGAACGGGTGGCCGTGTTCTCTACTCTGCGTGGTCGTCTTGCTGCCGCCCGTTCGGAGCAGTGCCCGTACGTCCGGGGACACGGTCGCGCGGCGCAATCGGTCGGTCGGGTAGGGCCAACTGGTATGGCCGAGTGATGGATTTCCGGCCGGTTACTTTCGGTTTCCGGAATTCTGGCGAACGAGTGATTCACCGGTTCGTGACCACAACCATGATCTTGGGCCGCCGCAACGCTTTCGGACGACTATGCGGTTGCGAACGGCGGTGCTAGCGTCACGGTTGTCGACAGCCCGGACACGATTCAGCAATTTTTCCACAATACGACCAGGCGGTTCTGGACAAAAGCATGACACGCCGCTGTAAGCGGTTTATCAGTCATGCCCACATTGTCTGGATTCCACTCCGGTCGCTCCCTGAATGGTGGTGTGCACACAGTGACGCAAACGATTGAGCCGGAACTCAGCAGCGAGGACGGGCAAGAGCCACCGCAGCAATTGAGCCTCGGCACCGCTGCGGCGCGGAATCTCGCCACCACGACCAAGACACCACCGCAGATGCAGGGCATCTCGTCGCGGTGGCTGCTGCGTATCCTGCCGTGGGTCCAGGTGGACGGTGGCGTGTACCGGGTCAACCGGCGACTGTCGCATGAGGTCGGTGACGGCCGGGTCTGTTTCAGCAACATCGGCGACCAGATCCAGATCGTGCCGCCGACACTGGCGGAACTGCCGGCGCTGCGCGCACTCGCCGACAACACCACCCTCCTGGAAACCCTCGCCACCCACTTCACCCAGGTGACCTACCAACCCGGCGACACCATCACCGAATGCCACGCCGCTGCGAACCAGCTCATCCTGATCGCGCACGGCAAGGTCAACACGTCGACGCCCGGCGAATACGGCGACGCCACCACCCTCGCCACCCTCGCCGACGGCGACTACCTCGGCCACGACGTCCTCGCCCGGCCGGACACCACGTGGCCGTCCAACGGCACAGCGGCCACTCCCACCAGCACCATGCAGTTGTCCCGTGCCGTGCTCGACCAGCTCATCGGCCAGTACCCGGAACTGGGCATCGCGATCAGCGAATACATGGCGGGTGAACGGCCACACCAGAACCAGTACGGCGAGGCCAGCATTCACCTCACGTCGGGGCACACCGGCGAACCGCTGATCACCGGCACCTTCGTCGACTACGAACTCAAGCCCCGCGAATACGAACTCTCGCTCGCCCAGACCGTCCTGCGCATCCACACCCGCGTCGCCGACCTCTACAACCAGCCGCACAACCAAACCGAGCAACAACTCAAGCTGACCATCCAGGCCCTGCGCGAACGGCAGGAACACGAAATGGTCAACAACACCAATTTCGGCCTGCTGCACAACGTGGACCTCAAACAGCGCATCCCGACCCGTACCGGCCCGCCGACCCCGGACGACCTCGACGAACTGCTGGCCCTGGTGTGGAAGGAACCCGGCTACCTGCTGGCCCACCCGAAGACCATCGCCGCGTTCGGCCGGGAATGCACCAAGCGCGGCATCTACCCGACCGGCGTCGACATCGGCGGGCACAAGATCCCGGCGTGGCGCGGTGTTCCGCTGCTGCCGTGCAACAAGATCCCGGTCAGCGACACCAACACGTCGTCGATCCTGGCCATGCGGGTCGGCGAGGAGAACCGGGGCGTCATCGGCCTCAACCACGTCGGCCTACCCGACGAGTACGAACCCGGCCTCTCCGTCCGGTTCATGAACATCAACGAACAGGCCGTCATCTCCTATCTCGTCAGCACGTACTACTCGGCGGCCATCCTCGTCCCCGACGCCCTCGCCGTTCTCGAACTCGTCGAACTCGGACGCGGAATCGACGACTGACCGGACGGAGCCTTCGTCGTGACGCAAGCATCGACAAGCACCAACGGAGTGTCCCCGAACGGGGCGCTCACCGAGGAACAACTGAGCAGCCTCAGCACCGCCGCCGCGCGCAACCTCGCCAGCACGACCAAGACCCGGCCGCAGATGCAGGGGATCTCCCCCCGCTGGCTGCTGCGGGTGCTGCCGTGGGTCGAGGCCACCGGGGGCAACTACCGCGTGAACCGGCGACTGACCTACGAGGTCGGCACCGGCAGGGTGTGCTTCACGGTCACCAGCGACACCGTCCACATCGTCGCGCCGTCGTTGGCGGAACTGCCGGCGCTCCGGTATCTCGCCGGCAATCCCGACCTCCTGGAAACCCTCGCCACCCACTTCACCCAACGCACCTACCAACCCGGTGACGTCATCGCGGAATGCCACGCGCCGGCGAACGAACTCGTCCTCATCGCGCACGGCAAGGTCAGCAGCACCACCCCCGGCGAGTACGGCGACACCACCACCAACGCCACCATCGCCGACGGCGACCACTTCGGCCACCACACCCTGATCCGGGCCGACACGACATGGCCGTCCACCTTCACGGCCATCACCCCCACCATCACCCTCACCCTGAACCGCGAGACACTCGACCAACTCGTCGCCCAGCACCCGGAACTGGCCGCCGCGCTGGACACCCACGCCAACGAGGAGTTCCCGCACTCCAACCGGCACGGTGAGGCCAGCATCTACCTGACCAGCGGCCACACCGGCGAACCGCTGATCAGCGGCACCTTCGTCGACTACGAACTGAGTCCCCGCGAATACGAACTGTCCCTCGCCCAAACCGTCCTGCGCGTCCACACCCGCGTCGCCGACCTCTACAACCAGCCGCACGACCAGACCGACGAACAACTCAAGCTCACCATTCACGCGCTCCGGGAACGCCAGGAACACGAAATACTCAACAATCCCGAATTCGGTCTGCTGCACAATGCCGACCTCAAGCAACGCATCCCCACCCGCACCGGCCCACCCACCCCGGACGATCTGGACGAACTGATCCGCCGCCGCAGGAAGACCCAGTTCATCCTGGCGCATCCGAGGGCCATCGCCGCGTTCGGCCGGGAATGCACCGCACGGGGTATCTACCCGGAAGACGTGGAACACGACGGTCACACGGTCCGGGCGTGGCGTGGCATTCCGTTCCTGCCGTGCGACAAGCTCCCGATCTCCGACACCAACACCACGTCGATCATCGCCATGCGGACCGGCGAGGAGAACCACGGCGTCGTCGGCCTGCGCCAGACCGGCCTGCCGGACGAATACGAACCGGGACTGTCGGTCCGGCGGATGGGCATCAACGAGCAGGCCGTCCGGTCGTATCTGGCCAGCACCTACTATTCGGTCGCGATCCTGGTCCCCGACGCGCTCGGCGTCCTGGAACAAGTCGAACTCGGGCGCTGACATGGGCGGGCAGGTGACCGCGCGGACCGCGACCGAGGTGCTGGGCTGGAGTCGGGAGCTGGTGACACCGGCACTGCGGGCGGCGATCGACACGCTGCCGGGACCGGTACGCCGGATCGCCGGCTACCACTTCGGTTGGTGGGACGCGGACGGCAGGCCCGCCGGTGCCGGTGCCGACAGCGGGAAAGCGCTGCGGCCCGCGTTGGCGCTGCTCGCCGCCACCGCGGTCGGCAGCGCACCGGAACCAGCGGTGCCGGCCGCGGTCGCGGTGGAGTTGGTGCACAACTTCTCGCTGTTGCACGACGACGTCATGGATGCCGACACCACCCGGCGGCACCGGCCCACCGTCTGGACGGTGTTCGGCATCCCGGCCGCGATTCTGGCCGGCGACGCGTTGCTGGCGCTCGCCTTCGACGTCGTCGCGGCCACCGGCCACCCGAGCGGCCAGGCTGCGCTGAGCGGACTGGCCGACGCGGTGCAGGCCCTGGTGGCGGGACAGGTGTCGGACGTGGACTTCGAACGCCGTACCGACGTCACCCTCGCGGAGTGCATCCGGATGGCGGAAGGCAAGACGGCGGCGCTCGTCGGCCGGTCGTGCGCGCTGGGTGCCCAGTTCGGCAACGCGACGACGGCGCAGGCCGGCGAGTTACACCGGTTCGGCGACAGAATGGGATTGGCGTTCCAGTTGGCGGACGACCTGCTGGGCATCTGGGGCGATCCCTCGGTGACCGGCAAGCCGGTGTTCTCGGATCTGGTCAGCCGCAAGAAGTCCCTGCCGGTGGTGGCGGCGATCAACGCCGGCACACCGGAAGCGGCGAAGCTGGCCGAGCTGTACCACAGCCCGGTAGCGCTGGACCTGGCCCACACGGCCGACCTGATCGAGGGCTGCGGCGGCCGCGAGTGGTGCCGGACAAGGGCGGACGAGCTGGTGGCAGCGGCACTGGGCCACCTGGCGGCGGCGCGACCGGCAGCACCCGCTGAGGCGGAACTGACCGGTCTGGCCAGACTCGCCACCCGCAGAGATCACTGACCCGACAACGTCAGCCACCCGACCAACAGCCACGAAACCGCTACGGCGCCTGGCGGACCCGACCGCCTGGCCGAAGCCACCTGGGACAACGGATTCGGAGTAGCGCATGGCGGGTCACGACATCATCGCGTACGTGGCGTCCAGCCCCGAGCCGCCGCGTCCTGGCACCGTGCTGGTCGCCGATCAGTTGCGCCGGCCCGACCAGCCGCCGGTGGCCTGCCCGGCCGCCGCACTACTGGTCGGCGAGTTGCGCCGGCACGGCATCGACTCCACGCTCGGCCCGCTGGATCTCGGGGCCGCCGGCCGACTGGCGTTCACCACGACCGCGCTGGCCGCCGTCATCGACGGTGCGGCCGGTCTCGGCGTCGCCGCCGGGGACGCGGTTCGCGAGAACGTCGCCCGCGCCGCCCTGGCGAGCTGCCTCGCCGCGGCGGACGGCGCTCGGCGGGTGCTGCTCGCCGCGCCACGGTCGTTCTGCGCCGGCGTCGAACGGGCGATCGAGGTGGTCGAGCGCCTGCTGGACCAGCGTGGCGGCCCGGTCCACGTGCGCAAGGAGATCGTCCACAACAGACACGTCGTCACCGGACTTCGGGACCGGGGCGCGGTCTTCGTGGACGAGGTCGACGAAGTACCCGACGGCGCCACGCTCGTCTTCTCGGCGCACGGCGTCTCACCCGCCGTCCGAGCCGAAGCGGCCCGGCGCGGTCTGGAGGTCATCGACGCGACCTGTCCCCTCGTCACCAAGGTCCACGCCGAGGCACGCCGCTACGCCGCACGGGGCGACACGGTCGTCCTCATCGGACACGCCGGCCACGAGGAGGTCGACGGCACCATGGGCGAGGCGCCCGGCCAGACCGTGCTGGTGCAGACACCCGACGACGTGGCAACGCTCCAGGTCACCGATCCGGAGCGGATCTCGTACCTCACCCAGACCACCCTCGCCGTCGACGAGACGACCGACGTGATCGACGCGCTACAGGCCAGGTTCCCGGCCCTTCGGGGTCCCGCGTCGGACGACATCTGTTACGCCACGACGAATCGGCAGGAAGCGCTGGCATCGATCGCGGCGGCGGCGGACATGGTGCTCGTGGTCGGCTCCGCGAACTCGTCGAACTCACGCCGGCTGGTGGAACTGGCGGAACGCCACGACACGCCGGGCCACCTCGTCGACGACGCGTCCGACATCCGCCCGGAGTGGCTGGCCGGCGCGCGCACCATCGGCCTGACCGCGGGCGCATCCGCCCCACCTCGCCTGGTGACCGACGTGCTGACCACCCTGGGCGGCCTCGGGCCCGTCACGACGACAGAGCACACGACGACGACCGAGACCATCCACTTCACGCTACCCAGCACCGTCCGGGCCCACTGACGCCCGATGTGGTTAGCGGCCTTATCTCCATCACCCTTTTCCGTTCAGCGGACCGGTGATTCGATCCTCGCCCATTAGTCCGAGCCAATCGCCCCAACGGGCGGAACGAACCGACGAATGGGCTGACGGGTACGGCGGGGCATAGCCGCCGTTCGCATCCGGGGTAGCGTCGGCGCCGCACATGGGCCTGTTGGTCGATACCAATCGGAGGGGTGTTGCATGCTGTTCACCAAATCGCGCGTCCGCACGATAGTGGGGCTGGGGGTGGGCGTCGCAATTATTGGCAGCTCGGTCGCGTACGCATCGATACCCGATCCAACGGGCGCCGTGCACGGCTGCTACGGCAAATTGCTGGGCACATTGCGAGTTGTCGACACCGGCGCGGATCAGGGCTGTCTGCCGACCGAGAACGCGATCACGTGGAGCCAGACCGGACCGCAGGGACTGCCAGGTGTCCAGGGCGACAAGGGTGCCGCGGGCCCGACGGGACCGCAGGGCGATCCGGGCGATGTCGGGCCGGCAGGACCGCAGGGCGACAAGGGGGACACCGGACCGGCGGGACCTGGCGGCGCCGCGCTCGTACAGCAGGTGAGCATCGCTCGGGCCGACGTACCGAACGGCAACCCGACCGACGTCGCATCTCTCACGCTGCCCGGCGGCGGTACCTGGCTGCTCACGGCGACCGTGAGTCCGCACAATCAGAGCAATGACTCGTTCTGGACCTGCCGACTGAACGCGGGCGGTGTCCAGGTCGACGCACATTCGACCACCACGCAGAACGGCGGCGGCCCGTTCGGGCAGAACAACGACATCGCTTCGATGTCCCTGGACGGAGTCACCACTCTGGACGGCCCGGACGCGACCGTGACCATCAACTGTGAATCGGGTCGAACCGATTCCGATGTCGACGACATCCAGTTCACTGCCACCAAGGTCGGCTGAGCGCGATGCGAGAAAGAGGAGGTATCCGCGCCATGTTC
>DATBDL010000119.1:0-11378 GCA_036269975.1 Pseudonocardiaceae bacterium
GTTTCGCCAGGGCAGGGGACATCGCGGCGCCACGAGAGGGCACCTGAACGTTGGAAACGAGGTTGGTCGCCGTCAGCGTCCGTCGATGTCCCGGACCTGCGGACGGGTCCGGACCACGAGGTGGTCGCATCAGATCATTCGCTGGGCACTGGTGCGGCGTTACCGACGATCTGCGTCCAGGGTGATGGTGTGACGAGGTCTACGCAGTTCCGGGAGCCTGTGCGGCGAGTCGGTGAGTCCAGCCGGCGCACCGATTGTGTCGGTGAGCACACCGGCCGGTGTGCGCGGGTCGATCGCGCGCCACACGCCCGGCCCGATCCCGATGCTCTGCTTGTCGCGCTTGGCCAGTTCGTCCCGTAGCAGCGGATCGTGCCGTGCATGGCGCCGGCCGGGCGGAAGGTACTCTCCGCCCGGCCGGCGCCGGTCACGTCCGATCGCCTGGATCTCCTACGACGACGTGACCCAGTTCTGCGCGCTGCTTCCGTTGCAGGTGAAGATCTCCAGTTGCGTGCCATCGGTCAGGGTCGCGCCCGGATCGTCGAGGCACATGTTGGACTCCGGGTTCACCAGGGTGCTGCCCTGGATCTTCCACTGCTGGGCACCAGTGCCGTTGCAGCCCCACAACTGCACCTTCGAGCCCGCGGTGAGGCCGCTGTTCGACACGTCGAGACAGCCGCCCTGTGCCTGTAGCGTCCCGTCGCCGACGACGGACCAGCGCTGCGCGCCGGTGCCGTTGCACGTCCACAACTGGGCGTGCGTGCCGTTCGCCGTACCGCTACCCGAGATGTCGACGCACTTGCCGGCAAGGCCGGTCGCCGTGATCGGGCCGGTCTTCGGCACGGTCCCCGCGTTGTACGACGGAGGTGCCGCCGCCGCCGCGGTCGCCCACGACGTGTTGGCGGCCGTGCCCATGGTGAAGTTCAGCGTGCCGCCGGCCGTGATCGCCGTCTTCGGGGCGAACGCGTTGTTCCAGGCCGTACCGTTGAACGTCGCGCTCTGGATGAACGGCGCGTTGTCGGCCGCCGCCGGCGCGTTGATGGTCAACGTGTTGCCGCTGGGCAGCGTCAGCACGACCTGGGTGAACATCGGGCTACCCAGTGCCAGGTCGGACGTGCCAGGAGTCTCCGGGTACATGCCCAGCGCCGAGAACACGAACCAGGAACTCATCTCGCCGAGGTCGTCGTTACCGGCGAGGCCACCGGGCGCGTCCGACCAGATCTGGTCCTGGATCTGCCGGACCACCTGCTGCGCGCGGTACGGCTGGCCCACGTAGTCGTACTCCCACGGCAGGTACAGGCTCGGCTCGTTGGTCATGTCGGACTGGATTCCGTTGGCGCCCTTGAAACCCGCGAGCACGGTGTTCAGGTAGCTGATCATGTTCGCGTTGCCGCCCTTGGCCGCGACGAGGCCGGCGACGTTGAACGGCACCATTCCGGTGTACTGCCACGACGTGTCCTCGACGAAGCCGTCCGGCGGGTTCGAACTGGTGGCGTTGAACGTCGCCCACGAACCGTTGGCCAGCTTCGGCTGCATCATGCCGCTGGTGGTGTTGAACGTGTTCCGCCAGTCCTGCGCCCGCTCCGCGTAGAGCGTCTGGTCGGCCGTGTCACCGTTGGCGCCCGCGAACGCGGACAACGCGAAGTCCGCGCTGTCGTACTCCAGGTTCGTCGAGACGGGGCCGTAGAAGTTGCAGCAGCCGAACGTGCCGTTGCTGGCGATGTAGCCGGGGGAGTTGAGGTAGTTCAGGCCCGGCCGGTCGTTGTTGGTCGCGACTGCCTCGTGCAGCATGTCGGTCAACGCCGTCGAACGGTCGAAGTTCTGCGCGCCGAAGGCGAAGTAGTCCGCGATGATCTCGTCGGCCGGATCGCCGACCATCACGAACGTCTCACCGTTGTTCTGCGACCACTTCGGCAACGTGCCGCCCTGGGCGAAATCGTTCAGCATCGACTGCGCGATGTCGCTGGTCTGCGTCGGCGCGACCAGTGCCGACAACTGTGCCTGGCTGCGGTAGATGTCCCAGCCGGAGAAATTCGCGTACTGCGCGGCGTGGCCGGCCGAGACCGTGTGCACCTGGTTGTCGAACCCGATGTACTGGCCGTTGCTGTCGGAGAACACGTTGGGGTGCAACAGGGAGTGGTAGAGCGCGGTGTAGAACACCTGCTGCTGCGCGGTCGTGCCGCCGGCGATCTGCACCCGGCCCAGCGTCGAGTTCCACGCGTTGTGCGCGGCCTGCTGGGTCGTCGTGAAGTTGAACGCGCCGGGGTTGTCCGCGTTGCGGTTGGCCACCGCGTTCGAGACCGAAACGTAGGACACGCCGACCTTGGCCTGTACCACGTGGTTGGTGGTCGTGTTGAAGGTGACGAACCCGTTGGCGGGCCCGGCCGCCGGGGTGACCGCGAACGGCGTCGAGACCGCGGGTCCTATGCCGTGCACCTTGTCCGGGTTGGCGGCGCGGGCAGGGGCGCTCGTCGCGACAGCGGTGCCGTTGGTGGCGAACGGCTGGTCGAACACGATGTCGAAGAACATCGTGTAGGTGAAGCCGGCGCCGCAGAAGTGGCCGCTGGTGATCGAGCCGGAGACCTCGGTGTTGTTGACGATCGTCCAACTCGACGCCGAGTCACCGTTCTGGCTACCGTTGAGCTTGAAGATCAGGTTGGCCTGGGTGGTGGACGGGAACGTGAAGCGGGCCATGCCGGAGCGCAGCGCCGCCGTCAGTTCCGTCTGCACGCCGTTGTTGAGCTTGACCGAGTAGTAGCCGGCGTTCGCGGTCTCGTTGGCGTGCGAGAAGGCGTCGGTCGCCGACGTGCTGACCGTGCCGACGGTCGGCAGGATCGGCACGTCCCCGTCCGCGCCGCAGCCCGGCCCGGACAGGTGCGTCAGGCTGAAGCCGGTGATGGACGAGTCGTTGAACTCGTAGCCACCGCCGTCCGGTCGGCGCGGCGTGTCCGGGCTCCACTGGACCATGCCGAACGGCACGTCGGCGCCGGGGAAGTCGTCGGCGGAGTTCGAAGTGCCGATGAACGGGTTGACCACCGACGCCGGATCGCTGACCAGCGTGGCGGCGCCGGCGTTCATCGCGGTGACGGGCAGGACGGCCGCGGCGACCAGTGCGCCCGCGCCGACCATCCGTAACAGTGATCCTGGTAAGGCCATGTCACTTGTCCTTCGTATTGAACCGGCAGGGGATTCGGTACAACTGACAACGTTGTCATCAGGGCAGGCTCTTGCAGGAAATCCGGGAAATGGCTGTGGTGTCAAGGGAAGGTGAATTTCCTGTCGTCTTCTGGACAGGTGTTCGTCGTGTTCACAGTTGACTCGTCTTCGATTCGTTTGGTGGACGCCGAGGGGTGGAAATGACAACGTTGTCGCATGGACCGGTTGGGGGTGGTGGTCCGGCCGCTCGTTGTCGGCCGGGAGTCACCGGCCCGCCGCCGGTTCGGGTCGTCCGGCTGTCGGACTCACTCGGTTGGGGGAGTTGATCGCTGGATCGGATGCGTATGCCGGGTCGCGGCGGCACCTTGTCCGGATTCGCCAGCACAATCCCTGTCTGTGAGATCAACTCGGCGGGCCCCGTCGTCCGAAACGTCCGTGGGGTCCTTGCCTGGTCGGGTCCGGGTCTCGTCGTGCCAGGTCGGCCGGTTACAAGAACGAAACGATCTCTTGACACTGGGGGTGTGGCGCGGTGAAATTCGATGCATTCTGTTCGGTCTCGTTTGATTCTGATCAGTTTGACCACGTCCACCGGACTACGACAGGCACAGAGGAGGCCACCGATGCCTCACCCGATCGCTGGCAGGAACGTCTCATCATCTGGGCGGGATGGTTGGGGAAGGGCACTGCCGGGCGGCATCCCGGCGCTGTCCCGCAGGACCATGTTGAAGGGCCTGTTCGGCGCGGCCGGCCTTGCCGCCGCCGCGCCCGTGCTGGCCGCGTGTGGTGGCGGTAGCGGCAGCTCCAGTTCCTCGTCCAGCACCGACACCGGGACGGTCACCTTCGGCAGCAACGGCTCCGACGTCGCGCCGAAGAGTGCCTACGCCGCCACGATGGCCGCGTTCACCAAGCAGTCCGGTGACAAGGTCAAGGTCAACACGGTTGACCACGACACCTTCCAGAACACGATCAGCACCTACCTCCAGGGCACGCCGGACGACGTGTTCACCTGGTTCGCCGGCTACCGCATGCAGTTCTTCGCATCGCAGGGCCTCGCGCACCCGATCGACGACGTCTGGGCCAAGATCGGCGCCAACTTCAGCGACGCCACCAAGGCACTGTCCAAGGGCACCGACGGCCACTACTACTTCGTGCCGATCTACAACTACCCGTGGGGCGTCTTCTACCGGAAGAGCCTGTTCCAGGCGAAGGGCTACGAGGTCCCCACCAAGTGGGACGACTTCATCTCGCTCGCCGCGAAGATGAAGTCCGACGGCCTCGTCCCGTTCTCGTGGGGCTACGGCCAGGGCGACTCGTGGACCCCGCTGGGCACCTTCGACTACCTCAACATGCGCATCAACGGCTACCAGTTCCACATGGACCTGATGCACGGCAAGGAGTCCTGGACCGACGCCAAGGTCACCGACGTCTTCACCCACTACTCCCAGCTCCTGCCCTACGTCCAGCAGGGCGCGGCCGGCCGCAAGTGGGAAGACGCGGCCCAGGCGCTGGTCGCCAAGCAGACCGGCATGTTCACGCTCGGCCTGTTCGTCGCGCAGCAGTTCACCAACCCGGCCGACCTCGCCGACCTGGACTTCTTCGCCTACCCGGAGGTCAACCCGACCTACGGCCAGACGTCCGTCGAGGCGCCGACGGACGGCTTCATGGTCAGCCACAAGGTCAAGAACCTGGCCGGCGCGACCAAGCTGATGGAGTTCCTCGGCTCGGGTGCCGCCGAGGACGCCTACCTGGCCATCGACAACGCGAACGTCGCGATCAACTCGCAGGCCGACACGAGCAAATACAATGCACTGCAGAAGAAGTCGGTCGAGTTCATCTCGCAGGCCAAGACGCTGTCGCAGTTCGGTGACCGCGACTCGGACCCCGGTTTCGTGTCCAACGTCGTCGAGCCGGCCATCGCCAAGTGGCTGGGCAACCCCAGCAGCACCACGTCCACCCAGTCCACCATCGAGTCGCAGAAGTCCCAGTACTTCACGTCCTGACAGGCGCTGATGATCCCGACCACGTTGGAAGCACCGGCAACGCGCCGTGGCGGCAAGAAAACGCCGTCGCGGCGCGTCCGCCGTCTGAGCAGGCGCGACAAGCTCGTGCTCACCCTGATGGTCGGCATCCCGACCCTGGCCCACCTGGTCTTCGTCTGGGTGCCGACGATCGCGTCGCTGCTGCTGTCGTTCACGAGCTGGAACGGCATCGGCGTGCACATCAAGTGGGTCGGCCTGACCAACTACAGGCTGCTGTTCAGCGACTATCCGGCGTTCTGGCCGGCGATCGAGCACAACTTCATCTGGCTGGGGTTCTTCCTGCTCGTACCCACGCCGTTCGGGATGTTCCTGGCGTACCAGCTCAACAAGCAGATCCGGTTCACCCGGTTCTACCAGACCGCGATCTTCCTGCCGATGGTGATCTCGCTGGCCGTCGTCGGCTTCATCTGGGAGATCATCTACAACCCGGACACGGGCCTGTTGAACAGCCTGTTCGGCACCAACAAGCAGGGCAACTACATCGACTGGCTCGGCGATCCGCACCTGAACCTGTGGGCGGTGCTGGTCGCGGCGAGCTGGCGGCACGCCGCCTACATCATGGTGCTGTACCTGGCCGGCCTGAAGGGCATGGACCCCGCACTGCCGGAGGCGGCGTCCATCGACGGCGCCAACGCGTGGCAGACGTTCATGCGGGTGGTCTTCCCTTCGATGAAGCCGATCAACATCATCGTGGCCGTCGTGACCGTCATCGAGTCGCTGCGCGCGTTCGACCTCGTCTACGTGATGGGCGGCAACAACGGCGCGAAACCGGGCCTGGAACTGATGTCGCTGCTGATCACGAACAACATCGTCGGTGAGGCGCCGAGGATCGGTTTCGGTTCCGCGATCGCGGTGGTACTGCTGATCATCTCGCTGATCGTGATCATCCCGTATCTGGTGCAGACCTTCCGCAAGGAGCGCGTGCGATGACGACGAGCGAGGTCGCGCCCCCGCGCACGTCGTGGGCCGAGCCGGACCGCCCGGTCGTCAGGCGCAAGCGGCACGTCCGGCCGGCCCGCGTCGTGCTGCACGTGTTCCTCACGCTGACCGCCATCGTGTGGCTGATTCCGTTGCTGTGGGCCGTCTACACGTCGCTGCGGTCCTATGCGGACACGTCGGCGCACGGCTACCTCTCGATCGCCAAGGCGCTGACCCTCCAGAACTACGAGAACGCGTGGTCGCAGTCCGGCCTGCCGATGTACTTCTGGAACTCGATGCTGATCACCGTGCCGGCCGTGCTGCTGACGCTGGTGTTCTCGTCGTTCGTGGCGTTCTTCGTGTCGCGCTTCGACTTCCGTGTCAACCTGGCGCTGCTGATGCTGTTCACCGCGGGCAACCTGCTGCCGCCGCAGGTGATCATCACGCCGCTGTACCGGTTGTATCTGCTGATTCCGTTGCCGGACTTCATGAATCCGGGCGCGGACGTGCTGTACGACTCGTACTGGGGCGTCATCGCGATTCATGTCGCCTTCCAGACCGGCTTCTGTACTTTTGTGTTCAGCAACTACATGCGGACCATTCCGAAGGAGATCACCGAGGCCGCGCTGGTAGACGGCGCTTCGGTGTGGCGGCAGTTCTGGCAGATCGTGCTGCCGCTGTGCCGGCCGGCGTTCGCGGCGCTGGCCACGCTGGAGTCGATCTGGATCTATAATGACTTCTTCTGGGCGCTGGTGCTGTTCTCCACCGGCAGTAAACGGCCGATCACGTCCGCGCTGGCGAACCTGCAGGGCCAGTACTTCACCAACCAGAACCTGATCGCGGCCGGTGCGCTGATGACCGCGATACCGACGCTGCTCGTGTACCTGCTGTTGCAGCGGCAGTTCATCTCCGGGCTCACACTCGGCGCCAACAAAGGCTGATCACTGACCGTTGCCGGCCGCCCCCTGATCAGGTGGTTTTGCAACCCGGTCGATGAATGGTGTCGCGATCCAGTTCGGTCCACGCTGACCGCAGGACCGAAAGGGGAGCGATCATGCGTGCAGGATTCTTCGTCGTGGCGACGGTGGTAGCGGGCACCGTACTGGCCGGCACACTCACGGCGGCCGCCAGCCCGGCCACCGCGGCCGGTACCGCGTCCGCCGGCTCGGCGAACGTGGTCCGCAACGGCCACACGTTCACCGTCCCGGCAGTAGGGCCGTGCCATCTGGCCGGATCGCAACACGGCTCGTCGCAGGGGGTCACGCAGACCGGCATCGTCAGCTACGGCTCGGCGACGTCCACGTGTAGCAAGGACCAGACGGCGCACACGAGCAAATCGGTCGCGAACGGCAGCGCCTTCGCCCTGACGGCGTTGCAGTCCTACGGTGGGCCACAGATCAGGATCGCCAGCTACCAGGTGAGCTGCTCGGCGACCACCGGCGGTACCAGTGCGGCGTGGTCGTTCAGCGGGTTGAGTGGAGTGACGGTGCCGCAGCAGGTCCCGAACAACTACGTGATACCGGTGAAGAAGGCCAATGGGACTCTGTTGGCCAACGTGATCCTCAACGAGGTGATCCTGCCCAATCCTAATGATGGGAGTATCACGCTCAATATGATGCATGTGGTTCTGTTTCCGAATGGCACTCCGCAGGGGACGGTGCCGCTCAGTGGTGATGTCTATGTCGGCAGCACGGCCTGCTCGCCGACGGTTTAGCCTCGTTGTTCGGGTTGGCCTGCTCGTCCCGATCTTTCATCGTCGTAACGGTCGGTGGGGATCGGGAAGAGCGGGTTGGGCTGGCCCTCTCGTGTTTGTGTTGCATATTTGACCTACGACCCACCAACATTCGGCGGCAGGTCGGCCGAGTGCGACCACAACCGCCACGCCCTCGGTGCTGGATGTTCATGGTGCGAGCCGACTTCCGCGAATCGCAGCCTGATACGCGCGCCGCCCAGTCGTCCCCTGTCGATGTGGATCGTGCCCCCGGTCGCCACCACCGCGTGCCGTGCTATGTCCAGACCCAACCCGGTCGACCCGCGCCCACTCGCGCCCCGCCGCAGCGCGGTTGCCGTGTTCACGATGCCCGGCCCGCCGTCCTCTACCACCAGCGTGACCCAGCCGGCATAGCGAACTACAGCCGCCGCGATCGGGGTGCCTGCTGGCGTGTGCTGGAAGACGTTGCCCAGCAACGCATCCACCACGGCGCCGACATCCTTGTCGGTCAAGCCGACCAGCGCTTCCGTTTCCGCGCTGTCGAATTCGCACCTGCGGCCTTGATGCTCGGCCAGCGTCGCCCAGAACGCCATCCTGTCGCGCACCACCTTTGCCGCGTCGCACGTCGCCGGGCCCAGTGCGGTGACCCGCGCCGCCGTGCGGATCAGGTCGTCCACGTCGGCTTCCAACGCCATCACCGCGTGCCGGACCCGTTCGGCCACCGGACCGTCGCCGATCGACTCCGAGTCCAGCCGCAGCGCGGTCAGTGGGGTGCGCAGCCGATGCGACAGGTCCGCGACGAACTCGCGTTCACTGGCGATCAACCCCTCCACCCGCACCGAGATCGCGTTGAGCAGCCCGATCAACTGGTTCACCTCCGGCGCGCTGCTGGCCGGGATCTCGATGCCGCTCCTGCCCCTTCCCACGCTCCCCGCCGCCCCCACGATCGCCCGCACCGAATCCACCAGCCCCTTGGTGCGCCACCGGCCCACCAGTGCCGCGACTCCGGCCGCCAGCACCCCGCCGACCACCAGGACACCCATCCGCATCAGCCACGGCCCGAGCACCGACCAGGTCGGCAGGTAGGTCTCCACCACCGCGGTCGAGCCGTCCGGCAGCGGCACCGGGACCAGCCGTACCTCGCCGCCGCCCGCCGATACCGTCTCGGGTTGCCTCGCGAGTATCACCGACACGACGTCCGCGCCGGCCGCGTGTGCCGAGCCGACCGTCTCGCCGCCGGGCAGGTACACGCCGAGGTCGCCGTCCGCGCCCAGCGGTGTCCTGGCGACCGCGGCCCGGATCGAGTCCAGCGAGTCGAGTGAGCCGCCCGTGAGCACGTCGCTGACCGAGTTCGCCTGCTGGAGGGCCGTTGCCGTGGCGTCGCCGGTCAGGTCGTGCCACTCCAGCACGCCGAACACGGCCAGCAGTACCGCAACCGCGGCGGCAGCGGCGGCCAGCGTCGCGCGCAGCAGGATGCGGTTCACACCGGCGCCACCAGCTTCAGGCCGACCCCGCGCACGGTGTGCAGGTAGCGCGGGTGCGCCGCGCTCTCGCCCAGCTTGCGCCGCAGCCACGACACGTGCACGTCGATGGTCTGGTCGTCGCCTACGTGCCGCTGCTGCCACACGTCGTGGATCAGCTCTCTCCGGGTGACGACGGCGCCCGGCCGCGCGGCCAGGTAGGCCAGCAGGTCGAACTCGCGTCGGTTGAGCTCCAGGTCGTTGCCGTCCAGTCTGGCCACGCGCTGTCGCAGGTTGATCTGGAGTCCGCCGACCTCCAGCACGCCGCTGTCGTCATCGTCGGCGCGGGCGGTGCGGCGCAGCAGCGCGGCGATCCTGGCCACGAGCTGCTCGCTGGAGAACGGCTTGACCACGTAGTCGTCGGCGCCCGCGTTGAGCAGGTCGACGACACTGCGTTCGTCCCCGCGCGCCGTGGCGATGATGACCGGCACGTTGGTCACGCCGCGCAGCATCCGCAGCGCGGCCCCGCCGTCCAGGTCGGGCAGGCCGAGGTCCAGGATCACGATGTCCGGCGGGTGCTCGGCCACCGACCGTAGGGCGTCCATCGCGGTGCCGAGCGGCTGGACCGCGAAGCCACGGTCGGTCAGGGCGTGGACCAGTGCGGCCTGGACCGCCGGGTCGTCCTCGACCAGCAGGATCTCGTACATGGGTGTCACCGTAGAGAACCCCGGTTGACCGGGGAACCAGGCTCCGCCCTGGTCCGCCGTGGTCCACCCCGAGAGGGAGGGCCGCTGATCCGCCGATCGCGTGACAACGGGAACCGCGTCCGGCTTTTAAGGTTTTTTTCGGGTAGCGCAACCTAACATTCACGCACCCGACGCAACGGCGCTGGAACGGGGAGGTGCGGTGTCCGCAATAGTATTGAACGGATTGGGCAAGGTCTATGCCGACGGAACACGGGCCGTCGACGACCTCAATCTGGAGATCCAGGACGGCGAGTTCCTCGTTCTGGTCGGTCCGTCCGGTTGCGGAAAGACGACGGCGCTGCGAATAATCGCGGGTCTCGAGGACATCAGCGAGGGAACCGTGCAGATCGGTGGCTGGGTGGTCAACCGGGTGCCGTCCCGCGATCGCGATGTCGCCATGGTGTTCCAGTCCTACGCGCTCTATCCGCATCTGAACGTGTTCGACAACATCGCGTTCGGGCTGACCCTGCGCAAGCTGCCCAAGGCGGAGATCAGGCGGCGGGTCGGCGAGGTGGCCAAGGTGCTGGAACTGTCGGAGCACCTGGACCGCAAGCCCAAGAACCTCTCCGGCGGCCAGCGCCAGCGGGTCGCCATGGGCCGCGCGATCGTGCGTGAGCCGCAGGCGTTCCTGATGGACGAGCCACTGTCCAACCTGGACGCCAAGCTGCGGGTGCAGATGCGGGCGCAGATCGCCAGGATACAGCGGGATCTCGGTGTCACCACCGTGTACGTCACGCACGACCAGACCGAGGCCATGACCTTGGGGGACAGGGTCGCGGTGATGAAACGCGGCGTGCTGCAACAGGTGGGGGCACCGCAGGAACTGTACGACCGGCCGGTGAACCTGTTCGTGGCCGGATTTATCGGTTCGCCCGGTATGAACGTCATCACCGGCACGCTGGAAATGGACGACGACGGGGTCTACTGGACGGTCCTGGACAAGCACCGGCTGCGTCTGGCTGATTCCGTCATACACGACCGGCCGGCATTGAAGGCATATGCCGGCCGGGAGGTGATCGTCGGTATTCGACCCGAGGACATGGAGGACGCCGAGATCGCCGGCACCGAGGACGGCTCCGTGCTCCGTTCGGTCGCCGATCTCGTCGAGGCGATGGGATCGGACGTTCTGGTGCATTTCCCCGTCGAGGCACGACCCGCGCGCACCGAGGACACGAAGGAACTGGCCGACGAGGGCAGCATGATCGCGCTGCCGGAGGCCGACAAAGACGGCGTGACGACGCTCGTCGGCCGATTCAGTCCGCGGACCAGGGTGTTCGAGGGCCAGCCGGTGGCCGTCCGGGTGGACACGGCGCGACTGCACTTCTTCGACCCGGACAACGGGTTGTCAATT
>DATBDL010000120.1:0-3166 GCA_036269975.1 Pseudonocardiaceae bacterium
GGCTGCGGCTGGTACTGCTGCTGCGGTTGCTGGTACGGCTGCTGGCCGGGACCGTACTGATTCGGCACCGCGCCGGGCGTGTACTGGCCCTGGGTCAGGCTGAAGTAGAGCTGCTCCAGGTTCGCCCGCTCCTCCTCGATCCCGTAGACCGAAACGCCCGCCTTCAGCGCCAGGTCGGCGATCTGCTCGGACGGCACGCCACCCGCGACCGCGAGCCGGCCGTCCGCCTGCGGCTCGACGTTGTAGATGCCGGCGTCGCGCAACGCGGCCAGCATCTTCTCCGGGTCGGACGGGCGTACCAGCACCCTGGTCTGCTGGGAGCGGCGCAGGTGCTCCAGCGGCCCGTTGTACATCGTCTGGCCGCGGCTGATGATGATGAGCTGGTCGACGGTCTGCTCGACCTCGGCCAGGGCGTGGCTGGACACCAGAACCGTGCGGCCGGAGCGGGCGAAGGACTGCAGGAACGTGCGCAGCCAGGCGATGCCCTCCGGGTCGAGGCCGTTGGCCGGCTCGTCCAGCACCAGGATCTGCGGGTCGCCGAGCAGGGCCGTCGCCAGCGCGAGCCGCTGCTTCATACCCATCGAGAAGCCGCCGGCCCTGCGCTCGCCGACCTCGCCGAGACCGACGAGTTGCAGCACGTGCTCCACCCGCGTGTCCGGCACGCCGATCGCGGCAGCGTAGACGCGCAAGTGGTTGCGCGCCTTGCGTTTGGGGTGGAAGTTCGTGGCTTCGAGCACCGCGCCGACGACGTGCGCCGGGTCACCGAGATGGTTGAACGGCACACCGTTGATCACGGCGGTGCCGACCGTCGGCGTGACCAGCCCGAGCACCATCCGCAGCGTGGTCGTCTTGCCGGCGCCGTTCGGGCCGAGGAAGCCGGTGACCGAGCCGGGTTCCACCGTGAAACTGAGGTTCTGCACGGCGGTGACCGGGCCGAACCGCTTCGTGAGTTGCTGCACCGTGATCCGGCCGCTGCGGTCGTGCACAGGCCCTCCCCGCGTTCAGTGTTGACCGCGGTCATCCTGCCCTATTCGTCCGTGCGGTGTTCGGGGGACGTGAAGAAACGCTTCGACGTCACCGTCCGTGGCGCCGATGACGCAACCGGTGCCGGGTCGTCAGGTTCTCGCTGTCGCCGATCAGGTGCTGATAGGCCGTCTTCCACAGCCGGCACGGCCAGCGACGGCGGCGTAACCGGGCGGGGCAGGCGCGGCAGCGGCCGTCCGGTCCTGGCTGGTGCACGGCCAGCAGCGTGCGCCAGCCGTCGGCGAGCCGGTGGAGTTCGGTACGTGCCAACGGAAGTTGCGATTCGGTCGGGCCGTGCACTGCCAACTGGTCCAGCATGGCGAGCCGTTGGAGGACGGCGGCGCGTACATCGGCCGGTTTCATCAGTGTCTCGCTCTCGCCGCCGCGTACGCGAGGGCGTGCCCCAGCAACCGGGTCTGCCTCGCCGAGAGCACCGCCGATTCGCCCGGCGGTGCGACCATGACGACCTCGCCCTGCCGGACCAGCACGTTCATCGCGCGAGCGCGGCCGAACGGATCGGCGCACTCCACCCACCAGTGGTGGTCGGCCGATGCCGCCGGACTGCCGGGTTTCGGGTCTGCCACCCTGGCTGTATCGGAGCGGTCGGGCCCCTCCTGCACAGGTAGCTACCGGTTTTCACCCAAATGAGTCAGCGGCGCTACCTTCGGGTAGAAGTTCGGGTGACAAGACCGCATCAGTGAACCGATGCGGTTCGGCACCCGGCCTTTGGAGCGCCTAAGCTGGTAGTGGCGACCCGCTCCCAGCGACCCCCAGGCTGGTTTGAGCGGGTCGCCCCTTTGTGGTCTGGTCTTCAGGTGCGTCCAAAGAATCTCTCTTGACTGAACTCTTAGTTAGAGAGTTAACTGTTGGGCACCACAGGCAACAGGGAGACTCTGCCATGCGTGTACTAATCACGACTTCGCCGGGCATCGGGCACATCTTTCCCAGTATCACGACGGCGTGGGCGCTGCGCGCGGCCGGTCACGACGTCATCCTCGCCACGAGCGGAAACCACGAACTGGCCAGCAATGCCGGCCTGCACGTCGTGGACACGGCGCCCGGTGTCGACTTCGCGTCGGTGTTCCAGGAGTTCGCGGTATCGCACGCCACGTCGTTCCGTGAGGCCGCGATGCGACCGCGTGACTACACCAACGCCGATCTCGACGCCGGCCTCGACATGGCGACCAGGCTGTTCGCCATCGTCAGCGCCAAGTTCACCGACGAGACCGTCCGCCTCGTCCGGCAGTGGCACCCGGATCTCGTGATCCACACGCTGCTCCAGGCGGTCGGACCGCTGGCCGCCGCCATCGACGGCGTGCCGTCGATCGTGCACACGGTCGGCATCGCGCAGCCACCAGCACTGTGGACGCGGCTCGCGTATCACTTCGCCGGCGAGTACGAGCGGATCGGTGTGAGCACACCCACACCCGCTGCAGTGCTCGATGTCAGCCCGCCGAGCCTGCGGGCGCCCGACTCGGACGGTTGGTCCATGCGGTACGTCCCGTACAACGGCGGGGCCGTACTGCCGGCCTGGCTGCGGGAGCCGCGTCGCCGGCCGAGGGTCACCGTGACGCTGGGATCGGTGCTGCCGCAGATGGCCGGAGTGGGTGCGCTGGTGCCGTTCGTGCAGGCAGCCGGCGGTGTCGACGCCGACTTCGTGATCACGCTCGGCGGGGCGGACCCGGCTGGCTTCGGACAGTTGCCGGACAATGTGCGACTGCTGGAATGGGTGCCGCTGGGCGCGTTGCTGACCGGCAGCGACGCGGTCATCCACCACGGCGGCTCCGGCACCACGCTGACCGCGCTGAACGCCGGACTGCCGCAGTACGTGCTGCCGCACGGCGCCGACCAGTTCCAGAACGCGGAGATCATCGCCAAGTCCGGCGTCGGTGCCGTCGTCACGCCGACCGAACTGGACGCCGACCGGCTCGGTGAACTGCTCGGTGACACGTCCATGCGGGCCGCATCGGCCGCGATCGCGGCCGAGATGGCCGGCCAGCCGACGCCCGCCGACCTCGTGCCGGACATCATCACGCTCGCCAGGTGACCGAACGCTCGTTACGGTGTGCACGGCGGGAACCCTCCCGGCTCGTCGGGGATACGAGCCGGGAGGATTCCCAGGGTCAGTGGCCGCACCACGTAT
>DATBDL010000121.1:0-10687 GCA_036269975.1 Pseudonocardiaceae bacterium
CTGCCGTATTTGCTCCGGAAATATGCGCGGACGATCGACGCCCGTTTCGGCGGGTCGTATCCCCGGCAGATCGCCTCCTGGGCGGCGTCGTCCATCCCCATCCGGCTGAGCAGGACATCGACCAACTTGCTCCAGTTGTGGCCACTCTGGGTGATCGTCACACCGGCCCCGACATACAGCACGAGGCTCTTGCTCCCGGCTATTTCGGCGATCACACGGGCCGTTGCCGGTTGGAAGAAAAATGGTGACACGCTCCGCGCGTGTGCTGCCGACCGGACCACGAAATGCCCCCCGCTGGAGAAGGTACGTCCAGCCAGGAAATCGAATACGGATCACCACGTGTTACACGGTCTCGGCGGCCGGAAAATGTCCAGGATCTGGCCACCGGCGGCGGCGGGGACCGGGATCAGGACAGGCGGCGGGAGGCCGAAACGCCGTAGGCGTGCGGCCGGAACGTCAGGACAGGGTCGGCGGTGGGGTCGATGCCCGCCGGCAGACGGATCGGGTCGAAGACCTGGCGCTGCCAGTGGTCCTCGTCGGCTGAGCGCGCCACGATGTGTATCGCGCCCGCGGGTATCAGGCGGCGCAGTTCCGGCCACGCCGACGACGAGTCGTCCGTGGGGTCGCCGGGATCGGCCAACTGAAGGACCAGCGTGAACGCGACAACGCCCGCCGCAATGCGGTCGTCCAGGTCGCCGATCAGGTAGTCCGGAGCGAGGCCCTCGCCGGTCCGCTGGTCGAGGTCGACCTCGCCGAGCTGCGGTATCAGCCGGTACCGGAACGGCTGCGGCTTCTCCCCCGCGAACACGAACGCGTGCAGGCCGTCGTAGCGGCAGGTGGCGAAACTCGCCGGCGCGTGGCGGGCGACGAACGCCTTGAGGCCGGCCCGGCTTTCCGGGTGTCGGGTGAGCAGGCCGGCGAACCGGCCGGCCGCGTCCAGTTTGCCCTTGAGCCGTTCGCCGAGTCCCCCCTCGACGCCTGCGCTGCCGAGTGCCTCCACCAGCTCGATGAAGCCCTCCGGGTTGCGGCTCGGGAACACCCGGAAGTTCGCCGCGACGAGATCGTGCACCGACTGCTCACCGTCGAGGAACTTCACCGCCATGCCGCGGACGCCGCGGGCTCGGTCGTCCGCCGCGTACTGGCCGCCGTTGGAGAACCGGACCACCGCCCTGGTTTCCCTGGTCAGGCTCGGCACCGAGGTCAGTCGCCCGATCACGTCGCTCGGCTCGAACCGCGCGTCGTAGACCGCGCCCCTGGCGTGCAGCCGCCGGTCGTGGGGACGTGGTGGCAGCGCCGCCTCGATCCGGTCGACCGCCTGTTCGGCCGTGAGACCGTCGCGCGTGACGGAACCGTCGCTCATGAAGGGGCCTTTCGTGCCGGGAGTCCCATCATGCCGTTGTGTCCCCGGTCACGCACGTCCAAGGTCGAGAATCGCGGCCAGGGCGGCCGTTGCGGTGGTGCCGGATTCGATCGCGCCGTCCATCCAGCCCGAGAAGCCCACCGCTGTGTCCGCCGTGGCGAAGACGAGTCGACGGCCTTCCGGTTTCCGGCTGTCGGCGGCGAGCCGGGTGATCTGGCCCGGCCGGAAGGCCGTCCAGGTGCCCGCCGAGTAGGGACTTCCGTTCCAGTCCTCGCTCCACCACGCGACGACATCGGCGTCCGGCAGGAAGGTGCGGACGGCCCGCGCCACCGAATCGCGGTCGGTCGGGTCGATCAGCTTCTCGTCCTGGCCGAAGCCGACCATGATCGAGCCGTCCGGCCGCTCGAACTCGGTCGTCAGCCATTCCAGTGGTGTGTTCCAGCCCATGCCGGCGAAGTACCGGGGGGCGTTGCGTACCTGGACCCAGATCTTGATGTCGTGGCCCGCCAACCGTTCCGCGGTGAACCGCTGCTTGCCGGGGCTGAGCGCGGGGTGGAAGTCGATGTCCGCCCAGGTGTTGAGCGGCACGGCGACCACGGCGGCACGCGCCGCGATACTCGCGCCGTCCGCTGTCGTGACGGTGACCGAATCGTCGTCCTGCGCCACGCGGATCACCGGCGTGGACAGCCGGATGTCGAGGCCGTCGGCGAGGGCGTCGTACAGGCTCGCGGTGCCGTCGGCGAGCCGGATCATCGGGCCGCTGAACAACTGCCACGGCCGGTTGCCGAAACCGGCCGTCCACGACAGCACGTGCAGCGCCGACACCTCGTCCGGACCGGCGCCGAAGCACACGGCCGCACCGTAGGAGCAGCACAGTTCCCGTGTCGCCCCGGTGACCTCGTTGTCGTCCAGCCACTGCGCGAACGGGATGTCCAGGTCGGCGAGGCCCTGGTCCTCGAACGGGCGGCCCCACTCGATCCGGCCGGCCGTCGCGACGAGCAGGGACATCGCCCGCTCGAACTCGGCCAGTTCCGCCGCGGGCACGGGTGCCTCGCCGTGTCGTGTCGTCCCGCCGAAGTGCCAGGCGCGGTGCTCCGGGACCGGTCCCCTCCCGTATTCGAGTCCGTACCGCCTGGCTTCGCGGGCCAGGTTCGGCTGGCACGCTGGCACCACCCAGCCGCCGCCGAACTCGACCTCCTGGTCCAACCCCTGGAGACGGCCGTAGTGGGTGCGACCGCCGATGCGGTCGCGCGCCTCGATGACGAGTACCGAACGGCCGGCGTCGCGCTGGTCGCGGGCCGCCGTGAGGCCGGCGATGCCGGCACCGATGACGATGACGTCGAACATCCGCGTCACTCCCCCGCCTGCCGCGCGCCGAGTCCTGGCTTGTACTCGCCGTTCGCGAACGCCGTGAGATGCGTGTCGAGCCACGCGTTGCCCTGTGCTTGCGACACCTGCCGCTCGCGTGCCGACGAGTAGCTCATCGCCGCGTCCCACTCCATCTGCACCGAGTGCAGATACACCTCTTTCGTGGCGCGCAACGCCTCCGGGTCACGCCGCGCGATCTCCGCCGCCAGTTCGAGCACGTTCTTACGTAGTTCCCCGCTGGGCACCGCGTAGTTCACCAGGCCGATCTCGGCCGCCCTGGTGCCGTCGAACGGCCGGCCGGTCATGGCGTGGAGGAGCGTTGTCTTGCGGTCGATCGCGTTGCCGAGCGACTTGCTCACGCAGCCCGCGGGGAACATTCCGAAGTTGATCTCGGAAAGGCCGAACTTCGCCGTTTCCGCGGCGACGGCCAGATCGCACGACTCGACGATCGAGAATGCCCCACCGAAGCAGTAGCCGTTCACCATGGCGATGGTGGGTTTGGGGAACAACCTGAGGGTGCGGCCACGCCATTCCACGGCCTGCCGTAGCATCCGGTCGTACTCCCTTGGCTTGTCCTGGAGGTCCAGAAAGGACTGTTTCAGGTCCATGCCGGCGCAGAACGCGGTTCCCTCCCCGGTCAGCACGAGGACGCGGGTCTTGTCGTCGTACCACAGTTCGTCCAGTGCCGCCGTCATCTCCTCGTGCAACAGCGGATTCATGGCGTTGCGCTGATCGGGCCGGTCGAACGTCAGGATCGTCACGCCGGGTGCCGCATCGCGTTCGATCCTGATCGTCTCGTACTGCGTCATATCGAACTCCTGGAGTTTCGCACCGTCAACGACTTGAATCCGCGGAACAGGATCGAACGGCCTCGGTGCGGCGGCTCGGCCAGTTGCAGGCCGGGTAGGCGACGGTGCAGTGCGGGCAACAGGATTCCCATCTCCAGCTTGGCGAGGTGGGTGCCGAGGCAGTAGTGGATGCCGGCACCGAAGCTGATGGACGGCGGGCCGGTCCTGGCCGGATCGAACCGGTCCGGATCGGGGTAGACCGCCGGATCGCGCAGCGCGGACCCGAGTATCAGCCGAATCTGCGTGCCTTCCCGTACTGTCTCACCACCGATCTCCACGTCCCGCGTTGCGAAGCGGATTCCGGGCGCGATCTGGACCGGTGCGTCGAGCCGCACCACCTCGTCGACGAAACTGTCGGTACGCGCGGCACTGTCCAACCAGGACGCGGTCTCCGGATGACGGATCAGCGTCAGCATCGCGTTGTCGATCGCCGTCGCCGTGGTGTCGAAGCCGGCGGCACACAGGTTGTAGAGCAGGTTGCGCAGTTCTTCGTCGGACAGGCGGTCGGACTCGTCGTCATGGTCGGCGACCAGCGCCGAGACCAGGTCCTCGCGTGGCCGTGCGCGGCGTTCCGCGATGAGGGCGTCGAAGCAGACGTCCAGCCTCGCGATGGCGGCGTCGGCGGCAGTGATCACATCCGGCGACGCCAGCGGATTCACCACCTTGACGAACCTCGGCACCTCGACCGCCAGTAGTGGCCGATCCGCCTCGGGTATGCCGACGAGTTCCGCGAAGACGTGCAGCGGCACCGCGACCGAGACAGCCCGGTGCAGGTCGACGGTTTCGCCGCCGGCAAGCCGTTGCGCGACCTCGGCCAGCAGTCGGTCGACGAACCGCTCGATGCCCGTCCTGAGACCGGCGACCCGCCGTGGCGTGAAATCCCGGCTGACGAGATGACGCAGCCTGGTGTGCTTCGGTGGACTGCTGCCCACCAGCGAGGTCACCAGGGCCGCGAACGCCGGGTGCGTTGTGGCCTGCGGGAACACCTGGGCCAGTTCGGCGTCGTCGGCGCCACGGAAGGACTGCGCGTTCTTCAGTACGAAGGCGCAGTCGTCGTACCGGCTGAGCAGGACGGCGTCGAACGCCCCTCGGTACACCGGCGCGTGCTCGCGCAGCCAGGCGTAGATCGGATACGGGTCGGCACGGCCCTCGTCGCTCGCCAAACGGGCGAGCACATCCAGTTGATCGGCGCTCGCCGTCATGATCGCCCCCTGGCACGCAGGAACTTCAGGATCATGTTGCGTTGGATCTGGTTGGAGCCACCCGCGATCTCGTACAGTTTGGACTCGCGGTAGTACCGTTCCATGCCGGAGTCGACGAGATACGACGCGCCACCGATGATCTCCATGCCACGCCCGGCGCAGCGCGTCCCCGCCTCGGTGCCGCGCACCTTCGCCATCGACGCTGCCATCGAGTGCGGCAGGCCGTGCTGTTTCTTCCAGGCCGCCTGGTAGACCAGCAGCCGAGCGGCCTCGATGTCCATGGCCATGTCCGCGAGTGTGTGACCGACGGCCTGGAAGTCGGCGACCGGCCGGCCGAACTGCTCGCGCTGGCACGCGTGCCGCAGCGCCAGGTCCAGTGCGCCCTGCGCGATGCCGACGCCGTGCGCGCCCAGCGCGATGCGTTCGCCGTTGAGCAGCGCGAACAGGATGTCCGCGCCGTGGTCGACCTCGCCGAGCAGGGCGGTGTCCGGCACGCGTACGTCGTCGAAGAAGATCTCGCAGGTGTGCACGGCCTGACCGGCGATCTTCTTCAGGCGCCCGATCGTCAGGCCCGGCGTGGTCCTGGGCACGAGCAGGACCGACATTCCCTTGGTCGCGGGTGCCCGCGTGTCGGTGCGGACGAACGTGAGCAGGTAGTCGGACGTGTCGGCCCCGGTCGTGAACGTCTTGTGGCCGTTGACGACGAAGTCGTCGCCCTCGCGCACCGCCGTCGTCGCCAGACCAGACAGGTCGGATCCGACCTGGGCCTCGGTGAGGCTGAGCGAGATCTGCAGGTCACCCGCTGCGATCTGCGGGAGGATCTCCTTCTGCTGTTCCTCGGTGCCGAACCGCTGGACGGCCCGCGCGCAGAACGTGACCGTGGGGATGTAGGCGTAGGCGAGACTGCTCGCCGCCCTGGACATCTCCTCGGCGACGATGGCCAGCGAGATCTCGTCGGCCGCACTGCCGCCGTAACGCTCGTCGACGGTGAGCCCGCAGAGCCCGAGATCGGCCATCTTCCGCCAGATCTCGGTCGGGAAGCGTTCAGCGGCGTCCAACTCGGCGATCACACGGCTCGGGGCCTCCTCCTCGAAGAAGCCGCGCAACATCTTCCGCAACGCGGCGTGTTCGTCGGATACGGCGAAATCCACCTCAGTCTCCTTAGTTCCTGGTCTGTGCCAGGACGGTGCGAATCGCGGCCGCCGGGCGTCGTCCGATCAGCTCGGCGACGGCCTCGGCCCGCTCATGCGGCCCGGCCGCGACGGCGTTGACGAATCCCAGCCGCGCCAACCGTTCCGCTGTCAGCATGCGACCGGACATGGCAAGGTAACCGGCCATTCTTCGTCCGATCAGGACAGTGGCGCGACGGACGACGTACTCGGTCCAGTCCTCGGCACGGCCGAAGCACGCGTCCGGTGCGCAGTAGAGCAGGTCGGCCGTGCAGGCGGCGGCGAGCGCGAGCCCGGTACAGGCACCGCGCACGACGCCGACCGTGACCACGTCGGCCCGCTCCATGTCGGCCAGCTCACCGACGTCGCCGATGTCGACGACGATGGCGCTCATACCAGCGTCCGGAAGAGCGGGGCCACGGTATCGGCAGACATCCGGTACGCCTGCTCCGCGTCGCGGTTCAGGACACGTTTGCCGGCCGCGAAGGCCGGGTTCGCCGCGAGGTCGGCGGCCAGCGACACTGCCGCCGCCATCAAGTCCGCCCGTGCGGCCAACTCGGCGACCATGCCGAGGTCGTGGGCCTCGGCGCCACTGCACCAGCGGCGGCCGCTGACCGCGAGATGCCGGAGCCAGCCACGGCCGAGCACGTCGAGCCCCCGGCCGACCGCGACCGGCGGGAACAGGCCGTGCGTGATCTCGGGCAGCCCGAAGGTCGCGTCCGCTGTGGCCACGACGGCGTCGCAGACCAGCGCCAACTCGAATCCCATGCCGAGGGCGTAGCCGTCGACGGCGGCCACCACCGGCCGGGGAATCGCCTCCATGTGCTCGAACACCGACTGCATCTCCGTCATGAACCGCGCCGGCTCACGGACCGCGCGCAGCGCGTGCGCGTCGAATCCGGCACAGAAGTTCTCGCCTGCGCCGGTGATGACGTAGGCGTCGGCGTCCCCGCACAGCGCGTCGCGCAGCCCGAGGCAGAGCGCGGGATCGATGGCGTTGCGCTTGGCCGGCCGATCCAGGGTCACCACGGCCACCCGGCCGCGCATCGTCGTTTGAATGCCGGTCATGAACTCACTCCCAGCATGATCTCGGGCAGGAACTCGCGGGCCTGGTCGAGGTCGGCGTCGATGCCGATCGCCAGCCACCGTTTCAGTGCGGTCATCCCGTGCGGCGACCAGCGCGCCCACTCCCGCGCCGCCGCCACGGCCGCCTCGTGCGGGTCGGGCACGACGGCGTGCGCCAGGCCGATCCGTACGGCCTCGTCGGCGGACAGCCGTTCGCCCAGCAGTGCCAACGCCACCGCGTGCCGCCGCCGGATCGTGCCGAGACCTCGGGTGAGGAGCACGGGCGGTACCAGGCCGTGGTCGATCTCGGCGCAGCCGATGACCGCGTCCGGACCCGCGAAGACGCCGTCGGCCACCAACAGGACTTCCGCGCCGAAACCGAGTGCGTGGCCGTGCACCGCGACGACCACCGGTTTCGGCAGCGTCTCCAGCGCGCGCACGAGCTCCAGCGGCGTGTCCAGATAGGCCCTCGCCTCATCGACGGTGCGCACGCGCAGGCCGCCGACGTCCTCTCCGGCGCAGAAATCCGGCCCGTCGCCCCGGATCACGAGAGCGCCGATGTCGTCACGGTCGCGTACTTCCGCGACGGCGCGCGTCATCGCCGCCATCATGGCCGAGGTCACGGCGTTGCGCTTGTGCGGTCGGGCCAGCACGAGTTCCGCGACCGGCCCGTCGATCTCCATCCGGACATGGGTGTCCACGTACGCTCCGCTTCAGGAATTGGCCAGCGCCAACGGCACGCGCCCGATGACGGCCGCCTCGATACCGTCGGCGGCCGCCACGACGGTCCCGTCGGCCCGAACGGCGACGACCTTCCCCGCCGACTCGTAAACCGCCAACTCCGCCAGGTCAAGGTCGTTCGCGCGCTGGTACAGATCGATGCCCGCGATGGACGTGGGCACCGAGACGGCCGTGGCGTCCAGGGCCGTCAGCCGCACCATGCCGTCGAAGAGCACGGCGGGCAGCAGGAAGCGCGCCAGTGCCGGCCGATGCCGGCCGGCATCGATGGCGAACGCGGTTCGCAGGCCACGCGGGTTGCGACGAGCGTCCGATGTGGACACGAACACGTCGGACAGCGCGACCGGCGACTCGGCCGAATAGTACGGGTCGGGCACGTCGACCTCGTCGGTGTGCGGCCACGGCGTCCATCGCGGCGCGACCGGGAATCCGTTGCACAGCAGCACCGTTGCCTCGAAGTGCAGTTGGTCCGCTGCCAGCAGCACGCCGCCCGGCGCGACCAGGTCGGACGTGATGCGGACGTGGACGACCGCGCCGTCGGCCGTTCGCTCGACGGTCCTGGCCGCGATCTTCCTCGGACCGGCTGGTGTGCCTGGGTAGACCTTCACGAACTTGTGGAACACCAGGTCCCGCAGGCCGACCACGTCGAGTTCGGGGACCAGGACCGCCGCCGCCTCGGCCGCGATCTCCGCCATGAACGATCCGGGTAGCGTTGGCGTCCCCCGCACGAGGTGATGCCGCAGGTATCCGTCCACCTCCACGCTCAGCGGGCACTCGAACTCGACGCTGTCCGGCTCGCGGCGCACGAACTTCCGCAGGAAGAATCCCAGTTCACCGTGGTCGTCGCCGAATTCCAGATAGCCGGGATAAAGGCGGTCGAACGTGCGCAGCTCGGCGACGCCGAGATAAGCCGAACAGGCCGACTGGCGCGCGGTGCTCAGTTCGCGGAAGAAGTGCCCGGCGCCCTCCTCGTTGGTCATCATGGTGTAGTACTGGGCGTCGTCGTAGTAAGCCTTCGTCAGTGAGTCCCGGACCACCATGCCGGCCTCGCCCCACTGGGTCCAGCCGATCGTCAGCTCGTCCGTGGCCGCCCACGCCGCGCTGGCCAGGAAGTCGTTGGCGCTGGTGTAGTCCGCCTCGCCCCGCTGGCCGGTCACGGCCGCCAGCGAGCCGAAGTTACACCAGGTCATCGGCGGATGCTCCCGCAACGCGTGCTTCAGGTTGAGGTAGCCACGCACCTTGGTGTCGCGGATGGTGCGGAACTCGGTGAAGTCCTTCTCCGCGATCATCGCGGACGTGTTCAGGCCGGCGGCGTGGATGAGCAGATCGATCCGCTGCTCCCCCGCCATGATCTCGCCGACCACCCGGTCGACTTCGGCACCGTCCAAGACGTCGCACACGCTGTACCGGACGCGACCGGGACCGCAGATTTCCGTCAGTTCCTGAGTGTTGCGGTGCGCGAGCCGGGCATGACGAATACGCCGAACCTCGTGTGCGGCAACGGCCGGTTTCAACGCCGGATCTTCGGCCAGCCGCGTTCTGACGTGGTTCCGGCACCATTCGACGAATTCGGCGTCGTCAGCGGTGTACGCCTCGGCCGGATACGAGTGGATGGGATTGCTGCCGATGATGTGAATTCTCGGTGCGCAGCGGTGTGCGACGGCCTTGAGCAGTTCGGCCGTGATGCCACGGGCGCCACCGACGGCGAGCACGACCGAATCCCCGGTCAGCCGGATCGACGCCGCGTCGATCGGCTCCTCGTGCAGCACGAAGGACTTCCGCGTCCCGTTGTCGTCGGCGACGATCGGGAACAGGCGTCGCCGCGTGCTTTCCCGCTCCGCGAGTCGGACACCGGTCCGCACGTCCGCCGTCGTGGTGAACAGGCCGTACACCTGACAGCGCGGCATTTCGAGGCACGCGACTTTCAGCAGGCCCGTGAACAGACCACCGAAGGGGTTCAGCTTCCCGGCATCGACGGAATCGACGAACAGGCCGATGACCGAGCCCCGCGCATCCTCGACCTGTTGCTGGGTGACGTGCAGGACGAGGAACAGCAGGTCGTGCAGGGCGAGCACGTCATCGGCGCTGCTGTCGCGCAGACTGGTGACGATCCGGACGTCGCGCACGGCACGGCCGCCGATCGCGTTGCGCACGCTGTCGACATCGGTCAGCCCGGACAGGACCACGGTGTCCTGCGGTGTCACGAGTTGAGCCACCAGTTCGGGCCGATCGGTGAGTACGACCACGCCAGGCGGCAGAAACGGCCGCGCCGGCAGCAGCTCGTCGGACGGCACTTCGGCCAGGGCATGGGTGTAACGGCGTAGCTGGGGTGTGGACGACGAGCCGAGCAATGCCCGCAGGATGGCCGGCCCGCCGGCCGCGCCGAGGTATCCGCGATCGGCGGAATCCACCTGCCGCCCCGGTTCGGCTTCCTCGACATACCCGAGTACGGGCAGGCCGGAGCTCTCTGCCCGCTTTTCGTCGACGAGGGCGAACATGAACGCGCCCTCGGCCAGTTCGGTGTCCGGATCGCAGAGATCGCCGAGCACGGTGCGGTAGGCGGGCAGGCTGTTGCCGTTGACACCGCCCACGATGGCGAGGTCGACGGCGCCGGTACGCAGGTAGCGGCTCGCGATCTCGATGGCCGTCCGGGTGGACGAGAGCCCGGTGTCGACGGTCATGGCCGGGCCGTGGAGATCGAACTGGTTGGCGATCCGCGCGGCGATGATGTTCGGCATGAGACCGGGGAACGAGTCCTCATTGGAGGGTGGGACCCGACGGCGCGACTCGGCGCGGATCGTGGACATCACGTCGGCGTCCGGAATCACATCGGACAGGTCGTCCAGGTAGCACCGGGTGGCGTAGTCCATGGCGTTGCGGGTCGGCCCGAGATGCCCGATGAACACGCCGATACGGTCGCGATGTGCGCCCCAGAAG
>DATBDL010000122.1:0-6039 GCA_036269975.1 Pseudonocardiaceae bacterium
ACTGGCCGGCACCATGATGTTCTCGATGTACGACCTGGACGACCCGACCAACACCCTGTTCAACACGACGATCACCGACCTGGCCGGAACCACGTCCACCTGCACCAACCCACCCCCCACCACCACCGGCAACCCACCACCACCCACCACCACGACCAAGGCACCGCCCACCACCACGACGGTCGCCCCGCCACCGCCCACCACGACGACCAAGCCGCCCGTCACGACCACAGCCGCTCCCCCGACCACCACCGCTGGTAGCGGCGGCTGCACCGGTCTGACGGCGTGGAACGTGAACACCTCGTACGTGCCGGGCAACCTGGTCTCGTTCGGCGGTCACAAGTGGACGTCGCTCTACTGGTCGACCGGTGTCACACCAGGTTCGCCGATCGCGTGGAACATCTGGCAGGACAACGGAGCCTGCTGACCCTCGACTGACATCTTGGTCAGCCAACGGAATTGAGGAAGGAGGAACCCAGACTCGCTCGTCATGCCCAGACGGGGCCGGGACTCGCTGCCCGGCCCCGCCGGCATGTCCGGGGTTACTTCAGCAGCAGCACACGCAGCCGACGACCGGCCAGGACCATGCCGAATCCGGCCATCACCGCGAAGTACAGTGCGTGGCCGAGCAGGTCCCATCCCACGAACCCGGTGGTGAGCGCCCGCATCAGGGCAACCCCGTGGTACAGCGGGAAACACTGCACCACCACCCGCAACCAGCCTGGGTACACCGACAGCGGATAGAACGTCGTCGAGAAGAAGAACATCGGCAGCACGGCCAGGTTCACCAGGTCGAAGTCCTGCCACGACCGCATGAACGTCGTCGCGGCCATCCCGACCGACGCGAACCCCAGCGCGATCAGCAGGGCGGCCGGCAGTGCCAGCAACGCCCACGGTGACGTGATCAGGCCCATCACCGTCATCACGATCAGGAACCCGAAGGCGTAGAACCCGCCGCGAATCAGGGCCCAGCAGATCTCACCGATCGCGATGTCGACCGGCCCCAACGGGGTGGCCAGGATCGAGTCGTACAGCTTCACGTACTTCAGCTTGTGGAAGATGTTGAACGTCGAGTCGAAGACCGCGCCGTTCATCGCGGACGCGGCCAGCAGGGCCGGCGCGACGAAGGCGCTGTACGTGATCGACACGCCACCCGGTCCGACGACGTGGCTGACCAGCTTGCCGAAACCGACCCCGAGCGCCAGCAGATAGAACACCGGCTCGAAGAAACCGGAAACGACGGTCAGCCACGCCCGCCGGTTGACCAGGAACGCCCGGCCCACCAGCATCTTGGCTCTGCCGGCGTAGCTGCCACTCGGGATGACGCGCAACAGCAACCCGGTTCGCGGCGGTGCCGCCGCGACCGGTGCCGGCTGGACGAGCGTGTCCTGGGCCATGGAATCCCCCGTCAACTCGTCAGCCGGACGCGGAACCGCCAGCGCGCCAACAGCAGGCCGGCGGTGAACATCAGGGCGAGGCAGCCGAGGTGCACCAGCGCCGATCCCCAACTCAACGTGCCGAACGCGGCACCCCTCGCCAGTTCGGTGCCGTGCCACATCGGGGTGATCCACGCGACCGGCCGCACCCACGCCGGGAGCTGCGTGATCGGGAAGAACGTGCCGGCGAACAGCGACATCGGCACGACGACGAACCGGAACACCGCGTTGAATGCCCTGCCGTCGCCGCCAACCGACGCGGCCAGCGCGATGAGGGGCGCCCCGAACGCCAGCCCGGTGCACACGCCGAACACCAGCGACAGCAGAATCCCCCGCCCACTCACCGCACCGACCGCCAGCGCCACCAGCAGAAACGCCACGCCGGACACGATCAGCCTCGACGTCACCCACAACAGCTCGCCGAACACGATTTCACTCGGCGTGATCGGGCTGGCTGTGACGCCGATGTACCGCTTGGACCACGCGAAACCGGACAGCACAGGGAACGTGCACTCGCCGGCCGCCGTCTGCACGGCCCCGGCCGGGAACAGCGCCGGCGCCAGGTAGACCACGTAGGCCACGCCGCCGGGCACCGCGCCGGCCCGCACCTGGGAGCCGAAGCCGAGGCCCATCGCCAGCAGGTACAGCACAGGCAGGCCGACGCTGGAGAACACCGTCGCCTTCCAGTTGCCCCGGTACCAGGTCCACATCGATTCCAGCACCAGGTACGCCGAGTGCACCGAGCCGACGGGGCGGCCGGTGGCGCGACGTGGCGTACGGATCCTGGTCTCCGGGTCGAGAATGTCGGTCATCGTCAGTCCACCAGCGTTCGTCCGGTCAGCCGGAGGAACACGTCCTCCAGGGTGCTACGACGGACCAGGCTGGACTGCGGCCGCACGTCGGCGTCGTGCAGGGCGGTCAGCGTGTCCTCGCCGTCGGCCGTGTAGACCAGTATGCGGTCGGGCAACTCCTCGATCCGGTCCACCAGCGCCCGCACCTTCGGCACCGCGGCCGGCTGGGCGCCGGGCGCGAACCGCAGTTCGAGCACCTCACGGGTGGCATACCGGCTGATCAGCTCGGCCGGCGTCCCACCAGCGACGATCCGGCCGCCGTCCATCACGACGAGCCGGTCGCACAACTGCTCGGCCTCGTCCATGTAGTGCGTCGTGATGATGAGCGTGACACCGTCCTGCTTGAGCCGGAACAACCGGTCCCACAACAGGTGCCTCGCCTGCGGGTCCAGCCCGGTGGTCGGCTCGTCCAGCAACAGCAACTCGGGCTCGTTCACCAGCGAACGCGCGATGGTCAGGCGGCGCTTCATGCCGCCGGACAACGGTTCGACCGGGTCGTCGGCCCGATCGGTGAGCTGCGCGAACGCCAGCAACTCGGTCGCCTTCGCCCGCACGTACGCGCGGGAGAGACCGAAGTACCGCCCGTAGACCTGGAGGTTCTGCCGGACGGTCAGCTCGTTGTCCAGGATGTCGGCCTGTGGGACGACCCCGATCCGGGCACGGATGGCCGGCCCGTCCACGTCCGGGTCCATGCCAAGCACCCGGAGATCGCCACCGGAGCGCGGCGAGACGCACGCCACCATCCGCATCGTGGACGACTTGCCGGCGCCGTTCGGTCCGAGAAACCCGAACGCCTCACCCGGCTGCACATCGACGTCGATCCCGTCCACCGCGGTGAACGAGCCGAATCGCTTGACCAGTCCGGTCGCGGACACGAGGGCGTTGGGCATGGTCACATCGCGACCATACAAAAATTGCCCGACAGTCTCTGCCGAGTTTCGTGCGGCCTGCTAAAGGCCGGGGAACCAGAGCTTGATCTCCCGAGCCGCCGACTCGGTCGAATCCGAACCGTGCACCAGGTTGTACTGGACCTCGGTGCCGTAGTCACCGCGCAGCGAACCGGGCACCGCCTTCTCGACCGGGTCGGTGCCGCCGGCGAGCTGCCGGAACGCGGCGATCGCGCGGTTGCCCTCGACCACGATCGCGACGACCGGACCGGACGTGATGAACTCCAGCAGGCTCTGGAAGAACGGCTTGCCGTCGTGCTCCGCGTAGTGCTGCTCGGCCAGCGACCGCTCGACGTGCCGCAGTTCCAGCGCGGCCAGGGTCAGGCCCTTGCGCTCGATCCGGGAGATCACCTCGCCGACCAGCCCACGGCTGACGCCGTCCGGCTTGACCAGGACCAATGTGCGCTCAGTCACGGCTGTCGGAACCCCTCTGTGCAACGTCGACGATGACGGGTGCAGCGTAGTTGGTCGGTTCAGCCGCTCGCGGTGGTGGTCGGCGCCGTCGGCGTCGCGGTGATCACCGGCCGGGACACGCACGCGTATTGACCCGAGGTCGGCGACTGGTAGAACCACACGTCCGGGTCGGTCTTGTCGGTGCACGCGGAGCCGACGTTCGGCGCCGACTCGATCGACAGCACCTGCACCACGTTCGGGCCGGAGCCGCAGGACGCGACGGCGATCGGCACGCTGCCGCCGAGCGTGAAGCAGAGGTTGACCGGCACCACGAGCGACGCGCAGTACGTCACGTTCGCGGTCTCGTCCGGCACCTCGTAGCCGTGCTGGCTGTAGTTCACCGAGGCGTCCGAGTCGCAGTCGGACGCGACGCCGACCACCTTGTTGATCACGAACACGGCCTGCGTGTCGCCGCACTCAACCGGATTGAGCTGGACCTTGCCCGGCGCGCTACCCGCCTGCTCGTCGAAGCAGGTGCCCACGTCGTAGGCGGACGACGTGTCGCGCGATGCCGACGTGGACGACGGCGGCCGGACCGGCGGCCGGACCGGCGGCGACGACGGGGCGGCGATCGGCTGCGGACTGACCCGGTGCCCTGGGCCGGCAGCGAACCACCACACCCCCGCGCCGACGCCGACCAGCACCAGCACGGCAACCACGATCGCCGGGACCTTCGCCCGGCTGCGGCGGGACCGCGGTGGCGGCGACGGGAAATCGGGTTCGCTCATACGCCCGGCTCCCGCGCGACCTGCTGGCTGGGCAGCTCACCCGCGGCCATCCGACGAGCCACATCTCGTCGCAGCCACAACAGGAAACCCCAGATCAGCGCGAACACCACGCCGATGATGCCGACAGCGGGCGCCGTGAACACGCACCCGATCAGCGCGACCTGCGCCACCCAGAGCACCGGGATCACCCACGGCCGCCGCAGCACGCAGCACAGGGCGACCAGCACCACTGCCACGACACCGACCACAACGCCGGCGCCGCTGGCCAGACCGCCGTCCAGTTTCGCCACCACCAGCAGCGACAGCGCGACGACGATCGCCTCCAGCACCAGCGTGCCCGCCATGACGCCGCGGAAACCCTTCATCGGGTCGACCGGTGTCGTCGTCATGCCGGCTCCTTGCCGAACAACGCCCGTGCCTCGCCCACGGTGACCACGGACCCGGTGATCACGACCCCGGCACCGGACAGCGGCTGTCCCGGCTCGCCGACCTCCTCGGCCAGCCCGATCGCGGTTTCCACCGCGTCGGCCAGCCGTGGCTCGACGACGATCCGGTCCGCCCCGAACACGTCTCTGGCCACAGCGGCGAGATCGTCGGCCGGCATCGCTCTTGGCGAGGCGTTAGCCGTCAGTACCACCTCGGCCGCCACCGGCTCCAGTGCCGCCAGGATGCCGCGGGCATCCTTGTCCGCCATCACGCCGACGACCGCGACCAGCTTGCGGAAGTCGAACTCCTCGTCCAGCGCGATGGCCAGCGCCGTGGCGCCGTGCGGGTTGTGAGCCGCGTCCAGCAATACGGTCGGCGCCGACCGAACCGGTTCCAGCCGGCCAGGCGCGGTGACCGAGGCGAATGCCTGCCGCACCATGTCCGCGTCGAGCTGGTTGCCGGCGCCAGCACCGAGAAACGCCTCGGCGGCGGCCAGCGCGACGGCGGCGTTGGCCGCCTGGTGCCGGCCGTGCAGCGGCAGGAACACGTCCTCGTACACACCGCCGAGGCCCTGCAGGCGCAGCACCTGGCCGCCGACCGCGATCTCGCGCCCGAGCACGCCGTACTCCTGGCCGGCTCGTGCCACCGACGCGTCGACGTCAGCCACCCGACGCAGCAGTTCGACCATCACGGCGGGCTGCTGCTCGGCGATGATCGCGACCGAGCCAGGTTTGATGATGCCGGCCTTGTCCCGCGCGATGCTCACCACGTCCGGCCCGAGGTACTCGACGTGGTCGATGCCGACCGGTCCGATCACCGCGACCCGGCCGTCGGCCACGTTGGTGGAGTCCCACGTGCCGCCGAGGCCGACCTCGACCACGGCCGCGTCCACCGGCACGTCCGCGAACGCGGCGTAGGCCATCGCGACGAGCACCTCGAACTTGCTCAGCGGATTCGGCTGCGCCGCGTCCACCATGGACACATACGGCGCGATGTCCCGGTAGGCCTCGACGTAGCGCGCCGGGCTGATCGGCAGGCCGTCGACGCTGATCCGCTCGGTGACCAGTTGCAGGTGCGGACTGGTGAACCGCCCGGTACGCAGGCCGGTCGCGGACAGCAGCGCGTCCACCATCCGACTGGTCGACGTCTTGCCGTTGGTCCCGGTGATGTGCACGAGGGGGTAGGCGTGTTGCGGATC
>DATBDL010000123.1:0-5228 GCA_036269975.1 Pseudonocardiaceae bacterium
ATGCCGGCATGCGCGACCTGGACATCCCCACGCCACACTTCACGGATCGAGTAGCGCACGCCCAACAACTGGTAGCAAACCAAGACCAAACACCAGCTCTGACCGACACCGACCGAGAATTCCTGGCCAACACGCTGGAAACCCTGAGAAGGCGGACCAGCGAGCATGGCGCCGCCGAGCAGATACTGCACGGCGAGCCACACGCGGACAACGTGCTCACCACGAAGAACGGGCTCCGGTTCATAGACTTCGAAACGTGCTGCCGTGGCCCCATCGAATTCGACCTGGCGCACGCCCCAGAAGAAGTCGGCGAGCACTATCCAGGTCTCGATCAAGACCTACTGAGCGACTGCCGAATCCTCATGCTGGCATTGATCACAACGTGGCGCTGGGACCGAAACGACCAGCTCCCCAACGGCCGCCGACTGGGGACGGAATGGCTCAACCAGATCAGGGCAGCGTCCTGAGCACGGCGTCGATCTCGATCGCTTCGGGTACCTATCCACGTGTCCTGCCATCGCCTCGGTCGCCTCGTAGGCCACCGCCACCCCGGCGCCAGCGACCACGATCGCGGGTGCGGCTTCCGGTGCGAGGGCGACCACGCCGGCCGCTGCGCCGACACCCGCCAAGGTGGACGCGCTGTCGGCCACCACCGCCTCGACGGGGTTCCAGCCGTGGTTGTGGATGTCGTCGTAGATGTTGTAGCCGGTAGCGGCCACATGTCGTGGCCCTCCTGGGTGAACCTGCCGGCCATGTGTCGGCCGGCAGATCGGAGTCGACATAGAGACTGTCGACGCCAACACGGTCGAGACAGCACACGAGTTCACCTGCTGGTACCCGGTCCGGGCATCGGAAGATGGTAGATATCGCTCGGACGGAGTAGGCCATGTCAACTGTGGCGCGCACATCACCCGCTGATCACACCACCCGCATGCCGGCCCGCCAGACTGCATAGGTCAACGGCACGCCCGGTCGATATGCCAGGTGCGTCACCGACGGCGCGTCCAACACGTGCACGTCCGCCCGGCTGCCCGCCCGCAGCACGCCGACCGCGCCATCGCCGCTTTCTCGGCGTAGCGCTCTCGCGCCGCCCCACGTGGCCGCCCGCACCGCTTCCGCGACGCTCATCCGCATCTGGAGCACGGCCGTTGCCACGCAGAACGCCATCGACGACGTGTACGACGAGCCCGGATTGCAGTTGGACGCCAACGCGACCGTCGCACCGGCGTCCAACAACGCCCGCGCGTCCGGCAGTGGCTGCCTCGTGGACAGGTCGCACGCCGGCAACAGCGTCGCCACCGTGTCCGAGCCGGCCAGTGCGTCCACATCGGACGGTGTCAGGTACGTGCAGTGGTCGACGCTGGCCGCGCCCAGCTCGACCGCCAGCCCGACACCGGGGCCGGGGCCGAGCTGGTTTCCGTGTACGCGCAAGCCCAAACCGTGTGCGGCGGCGGCCATCAGCACCGCGCGTGACTGGTCCGCGTCGAACGCGCCGGTCTCGCAGAACACGTCCGCCCAGCGCACGTGCGGCACGACCGCGTCCAGCATCGGGCCGCACACCAGGGCCACGTAATCGTCGGCCGACAGCTCCGGCGGCACCAGGTGGGCACCGAGGAACGTGACCTCGTCTGCGTGTTCCGCCGCCAGTTTGGCGGCGCGGACCTCGTCGGCGACGGTCAGGCCGTAGCCGGTCTTGGTCTCCAGGTACGTCGTGCCCTGGTGCGCGGCCTCGACGACGTGCCGGCGCAGATTGGCGGCCAGTTCGGTGTCGGTGGCGGCCCTGGTCGCGGCCACGGTGACCGCGATGCCGCCGGCCGAGTACGGCTCGCCGGCCATCCTGGCGCCGAACTCGGCCGTGCGGTCGCCCGCGAACACCAGGTGCGTGTGGCTGTCCACCCAGCCGGGCAGCACGGCCCGGCCACCCACGTCGACGCGAACGTCCGCGACCGGCGCACGCGCCGCCGGGCCGAGCCACGCGACCACGCCGGAGTCCAGCACCAGCGCGGCATCCGTGAGCCGGCCCAGTTCGTCGTCGTTGGTGGTCAGCTCGGCGATGCCCGTGACCAGCACGCTCACCTGTCCCACCATCCGTCGATCAGCGCCGCCAGGCCGGCGCCGACGTCGACCGTCTCGTGGCGGCCGTCGCGCACGACGATCCTGCCGCCGACCACCACGGTGTCCACATCGGACGCACTCGCCACCATCACGAGCTGGTCCGGATCGGAACCCGCCGTGCGCGGCGTGTCGGTGCGGACGGCGACCAGGTCGCACGGGCCGTTCCACAGGAACCTGCCGGAGTCCCAGCCAAGGCTCCCATAACCGCCGCTGGTCGCGGTGGCGACCAGGTGGCCAGGACTCAGCCTGCCGCGTTCGCCGCTGCGCAGGCGCTCGCCGTATTCCAGCGCGCGCAGCTCGGCGAACGGATCGATCACCGCGTGCTGGTCGCTGCCGACACAGCCGAACAATTCGAGGGCGGGGCCGATACCGTCGGCGAGGTCGGCCTCGGTCGTCGGACAGAAACACACTCTGCAGTCGCCGGCCCGCAGCAGTTGAATGTCTACATCGGACACATGCGTCGCGTGGACGGCGGTGAAGTGCCGGGAGAGCACGCCGTTGCGGGACAGTAGCTCGGTCGGCGAGCAACCGTGGAATTCCTGGCACGCCTCGTTTTCCGCCGGTTGCTCGGACAGGTGCGCGTGCACCGGTTTGCCCTTGGTGTATTCGGCGAACTCGGGCAGTGCGTCGGCCGGAACGGCGCGGATCGAGTGCAGTGCGGTGCCGATACGGGTGTTGTCGTCCTCGCCCAGCTTGGCCACCCGGTCGAACCATGTGGCAACGTCACCGTCGCCGAATGCCAGTTGCAGCTCGGACAGCGGCTGGTAACCGGTCTGGTCGAGGCCGCCGGTCAGGTACAGGGTGTCCAGGAGGGTGATCCGGATACCGGCGTCGCGTGCCGCCTCGATCAACGCAAGGCCCATGGCGTTCGGGTCGGCGTACGGGGTGCCGTCCGGCTGGTGGTGCAGATAGTGGAATTCGCCGACGCACGTGTAGCCGGCCTGGACCATTTCCGCGTAGACCAGGCGAGCCAGTTGGTAGTAGCTGTCCGGATTCAGCTCGCCGGCCACCTGGTACATGGCCTCGCGCCATTTCCAGAATGACTTGAAATGGGTGTGGGTACGGCCGCGCAGCATGCGATGGAAGGCGTGTGAATGGGCGTTGGCGAAACCAGGGAACACCAGGCCGGGCAGACGATACGCGTCCGGCGGCGGGTCGACGTTCCTGGTTCGTTCGGTGAGCATGCCGTTCTCGTCGCACCTGAGCAGGACGCGGTTCCAGACTCCCCCGCCGATGCAGAGCCGTTCGCACCAGAACGCGGTCGTCACCGGCACAGTGCCTCCAACACGTCGGCCAACGCCTGTGCGCCCGCCGCGCAGTCAGCCGGTTCGGCGTGTTCGGCCGGCGCGTGGCTGACACCGGTCGGGTTGCGCACGAACAGCATCGCGGTGGGCACCCTCGCCGCGAGAATACCGGCGTCGTGGCCGGCACCGGTCGGAATGGCCGGTACTCCGCCGAGCACGCCGAGCAGCCGATCACGCAGGTCAGGGTCGAAGCGCACCACGTCGCCGTACGACTCCTCGCGCACGTCGAGCCGGCAGCCCTCGGCGTCGGCCGCCGCGCGCACGGCCGCCGTGATGTCCTCGACCACCGATCGCGTGTCGTCACCCCGTGCGTCCAGCCAGAAGTCGACGGACGACGCGATCACGTTGGTACCGCCGGGATTCGGCACCAGCCGACCGATCGTGGCCCGCTGCGCCGAACCCACGACCGCCGCTCGGGCGGCGAGGACCGCGGTCGCGGCCGGCAGCATCGGGTCGTGGCGATCGGCCAGTTCGGTGGTGCCGGCGTGGTTGCCCTCACCCGTCACGGTGAACCGCCAGCGACCGTGCGCCAGGATCGACGACGCGACCCCGATCGGCTCCGACCCGAGCAACCGGCCCTGCTCGACGTGCAGTTCCACGAAACAGCCGATGTCGTCGACGGCGGGATCGGGCCCCATCCGCGCGGGGTCGACGCCGGCCGACCGCACGGCGTCGGCCAGCGTGCCGCCGTCCTGGTCGGTCAGGCGGCGGGCGCGGTCCGGATCGATCGCGCCCGTCATCAGCCGCGAGCCGAGGCACGGCACGCCGAACCGCCCGCCCTCCTCCTCGCAGAACACCACGACAGCCAGCGGCCGGTTCGGCTGAAAACCCTTGGCACGCAAGACATCGACGGCGTCCAACGCGGACGTCACGCCGAGCGGGCCGTCGAACGCGCCGCCGCCCGGCACGGAGTCCAGATGGCTGCCCGTGAGCACGGCGTCCGGTCCCGGCCGGCCCCACCACGCCCACAGGTTGCCGTTGCGGTCGGCGTCCACGTCCAGACCGCGCCGCGTGGCCCGCTCGGCGAACCACGTACGCAGTTCGGCGTCGACGCGGTCGAAGCCGTGCCGCGAGTAGCCCCCACGACGCGCGTCCCGGCCGACGTCGGCGATGTCGTCCAGCAGAGTCATGCGCGGTTGCTCATCGGGCGGTTGCTCATCGGGCGGCCACTCATCGGGATGTGCACGTCCTTCTGTGCGGCAACGGTTTCCGCTTCGGCGTAGCCCGCGTCGACGTGCCGCAGGACGCCCATCGCCGGGTCGTTGGTGAGCACGCGCTCGATCTTGCGGCCAGCCAGTTCGGTGCCGTCGGCCACGGTGACCTGACCGGCGTGGATCGAGCGGCCGATGCCGACGCCACCGCCGTGGTGGATGGACACCCACGTAGCACCGGAGGCCGTGTTGACCAGGGCGTTGAGCAGCGGCCAGTCCGCGATCGCGTCCGAGCCGTCGGCCATCGCCTCGGTCTCCCGGTAGGGCGACGCGACCGAGCCGCAGTCCAGGTGGTCACGGCCGATCACGACCGGCGCGCTCAGTTCGCCGCTGGCCACCATCTCGTTGAACCGCAGGCCGGCCAGGTGTCGTTCGCCGTAGCCCAGCCAGCAGATCCGGGCCGGCAGGCCCTGGAACGCCACCCGCTCACCGGCCAGCTTCAGCCAGCGGGCCAGGGATTCGTTCTCCGGGAACAGTTCCAGCATCGCCCGGTCGGTCGCGGCGATGTCGGCCGGGTCGCCGGACAGTGCCACCCAGCGGAACGGGCCCTTGCCCTCGCAGAACAGCGGCCGGATGTAGGCGGGCACGAAACCGGGGA
>DATBDL010000124.1:0-16323 GCA_036269975.1 Pseudonocardiaceae bacterium
CTTCGTTCCGGTGGGCTCGTTCGTCCTCGGCAACTGGTTCAGCACGATCGCGGGGGCGTTGGTGCTGCTGGCCGGGCTGTTCCTGCTACAGCGGTACCGGGGGGACCAGGGCGTCGTCACGACGGTGACGACCGGCAGGACAACGACCGGCGGATCGGAGATGGGACCGATGACCGACAGCACACCAACGGCTGGCTTGCACGACGACGCCGACACCGACGGTCCGCAGGACCGGGTGCCACCGGCATGGGATCCGCTCGGTGCCGCGCCGTTCGCCTGGGACCTGCCGGAACCCGGCCCGACCGAGCCGGTGCGACCGGCCCCGCTGCCGGTGCCGGCTCGCAGGCGCTCCCGGATCGGCCTCGCCACCTTCGGAACCGCCCTGGTGGTCGGCGCCGTGCTGTTCCTGGTGGCGCCGAACAGCGGCTGGCTCGACGCTCCGCACATCGTCGGCATACTGGCTGCCATCGTCGGGATCGGGCTGGTCAGCGGATCGTTCGTACGTGGTGGCCGTGGCCTGATTCCACTGGCCGTCCTGCTGTCGGCGGCCGGTTTCCTGATGACGTCGGCACACCTGACGAGCTGGCACGGTGTCGGCGACGCGCGGTTCACGCCGACGTCGCTGGCGGAGGTGCAGCCGCTCTACCAGCGCTCGGTCGGCGACCTGCGGCTCGACCTGACCGAACTGCCGAAGACCGGCACGGTGAGCACGAACGTGAAGCTGGGCATCGGGAACGTCGTGGTCTACGTGCCGACGGACGCCGACGTGACGGTCACCTGCTCGGCCAGTCTCGGTGACGTGAACTGCCTCGACCAGCGCGAGTCCGGGCCCAACGACCCGACGGTGCACGCGCGCCAGATCCCGCCCGGCGCCGACACCGGCCTGCACATCAACCTGGACGTCCAGGGCGGCACCGGTGAGGTGCGGGTGGTCAGCGGATCGTCACCCACGCCGGAATCAGGGCCGGCGGCGCCGGTAGCACCTGTGGCGCCCGTCGCGCCGACGCACTGACGACGACTGTGAGGACGAGATGAACGACTGGAACGACGAGACCACCACCGTCCAGACGGAACCACGCCCACGCAGGCGGTTTCCCGATCCGCTTGGCCTGATCGTGGGCCTGATCACCCTGGTGATCTCCGCCTACGCGCTGTCCGACGGCGCGGTGAACCTGCCGTCGGCGGACCCGCGCTGGTTGATCGCGGGTGTCGCGCTGTTCGTCGGGCTGATGCTGCTGGGCGCGTCGGTACGGCCCAGGCGACGCGACCGCTGATCGATCGGCGCACATCGCCGGGCACCGTCGGGGTGGGTCACTCCCACTCGATGGTGCCCGGCGGCTTGCTCGTCACGTCCAGCACGACCCGGTTGACGTCGGCGACCTCGTTGGTGATGCGGGTGGAGATCCGTTCCAGGACGTCGTAGGGCAGGCGGGTCCAGTCGGCGGTCATCGCGTCCTCGCTGGACACCGGCCGCAGCACCACCGGATGGCCGTAGGTCCGGCCGTCGCCCTGGACGCCGACACTGCGGACGTCGGCCAGCAGTACGACGGGGCACTGCCAGATGTCGCGGTCCAACCCGGCCGCCGTGAGTTCCTCGCGGACGATGCCGTCAGCGGCGCGCAGGGTCGCCAGTCTGTCGGCGGTGACCTCGCCGATGATCCGGATACCGAGGCCGGGGCCGGGGAACGGCTGGCGGTGCACGATCGTCTCCGGCAGGCCGAGTTCGGTGCCGACGCGGCGGACCTCGTCCTTGAACAGCGACCGCAGCGGTTCCACGAGGGTGAACTGGAGGTCGTCCGGCAGGCCGCCGACGTTGTGGTGGCTCTTGATGTTCGCGGTGCCCGTACCGCCGCCGGACTCCACCACGTCCGGATAGAGCGTGCCCTGCACCAGGAAGTCGTAGTGGTCGCCGTGCTGGAGATCGCGGGCCGCCGCCTCGAACGCGCGGATGAACTCGCGGCCGATGATCTTGCGCTTGGTCTCCGGGTCGGTCACGCCGGCCAGCGCGTCCAGGAACGTGCGCTGCGCGTCCACGGTGACCAGCCGAACGCCGGTCGCCGCGACGAAATCCCGTTCCACCTGGGCACGTTCGCCGGCCCGCAGCAGGCCGTGGTCGACGAACACGCAGGTCAGCCGGTCACCGATGGCGCGCTGTACGAGTGCCGCGGCGACCGCGGAGTCGACGCCACCGGACAGGCCGCAGATCGCCCTGCCGTCGCCGACCCGTGCCCGCACTGCCGCCACCTGCTCGTCGACGATGGACGACGTGGTCCACTGTGGACGAATACCGGCGATTTCTCGGAGAAAACGGCGCAACACCTCCTGACCGTGCGGTGAGTGGCCGACCTCCGGGTGGTACTGCACGCCCGCGAAGCCGCGGTCCGGGTCCTCGAAGCCGGCGACCGGCGTGCCCTCGCTGCCGGCGGTGACCGTGAAACCGGGCGGTGCCTTGGTGACGCTGTCGCCGTGGCTCATCCAGACCGGGTGCCGCGTGGGAAGTTCGGTGTGCAGGACACCGGCGGTGTCGGACAGCGTCAGCTCGGTGCGGCCGTACTCCCGGTCGCCGGTGTGCGCGACCGTGCCGCCGAGTGCCTGCGCCATCGCCTGGAAGCCGTAGCAGATGCCGAAAACGGGGATGCCGGTGTCGAAGAGCGCGGGGTCGACGCCGGGCGCGCCGGGCGCGTAGACGCTGGACGGGCCGCCGGACAGCACGATCGCGGCCGGCTTGCGGGCCACGAGTTCGGCGACGGTCACGGTGTGCGGGACGACCTCGGAGTAGACCTGCGCCTCGCGGATGCGGCGGGCGATGAGTTGGGCGTACTGGGCGCCGAAGTCGACCACCAGGACGGTCACGGCAGTACTCCTTCCAGGGTTACGACGGTCCCTGGGTGAGCGCCCCGAGATGCCTGCCGGCCTGATCACCTGGGATTCTACCGGCCGGTCCTGCATCACCGCGCCGGCCCTTATAGCGTGGCCTGGTGAGTGACACCGACACCATCGAGGTCCAGCCCCGGCCGTGTTGGATCGCCGGCCACGCCGAGCAGGCCGAACACACCCTGACCGTGTACCACCCGTACGACGGCACCGAGGTGGCCGAGGTGGCCGTGCCCGACGCCGATCAGGTCGAACGAGCGGTCGCGGCCGCCGCCGGCGTGTTCCGGTCGTTCGCGGCGAGCCCGGCGCACGTGCGAGCCACGGCCTTGGGCCGGATCGCGGAGTTGCTCACAGCACGGGCGGAGGAGGTCGCCGAGACCATCACCGCGGAGAACGGCAAGCCGTTGGTCTGGGCCGATGTCGAGGTACGGCGCGCGGTGGCCACGTTTCGCTTCGCGGCCGAGGAATCCCGCCGCCTCGTCGGCGACCTGCAACGGCTGGACACCGACGCCGACGGCGAGAACCGACTGGCCGTGGTGCGGCGGCGGGCGCGCGGGCCGGTGCTGGCGATCTCGCCGTTCAACTTCCCGCTGAACCTGGTGGCGCACAAGGTCGCGCCCGCGATCGCGGTGGGCGCGCCGGTGATCGTGAAGCCGGCGTCGGCCACCCCGCTGACCGCGTTGCTGCTCGGCGAGATCCTGGCCGAAGCCGGACTGCCGGACGGCGCGTTCTCGGTACTCCCGGTGGCGGGCGAGCGCATGCGGTCGCTGGTGGCCGACCCGAGACTGCCGGTGATCTCGTTCACCGGCTCGACGTCGGTCGGCTGGTCGATCGCGGATGCCGCGCCACGCAAGCAGATCGTCCTGGAGCTCGGTGGCAACAGCGCCGCGATCGTCTGTCCGGACTGGGTTTCGGACACCGACCTCGACCACGCGGCCGAGCGGATCGCGTTGTTCGGCAACTACCAGGCCGGGCAGTCGTGCATCGCGGTGCAGCGCGTGATCGTGCACCGGGACGTGGCCGAACGGTTCGTGCCCCGGCTGGTCGCCGCGGTGCGCGGGCTGCGGACCGGCGACCCGCACGATCCGGAGGTCGAGGTCGGGCCGCTGATCGACGAGGCGGCGGCGACCCGCGTCGAGAAGTGGATCGGCGAGGCGGTGTCGGCGGGGGCCGAACTGCTGACCGGCGGTACGCGCGAGGGCACGTCGATCCGGCCGACCGTGCTGGCGAACGTGCCCGACGACAGTTCCGTGGTGCGGCAGGAGGTTTTCGGCCCGGTGCTGGTCGTGTCCGTTGTGGACAGTGTGGCGGAAGCGTTCGTGCAGGCCAACGCGACGGACTACGGGCTGCAGGCCGGCGTGTTCACGCACGACGTGACGACGGCGTTCCAGGCGGCCGCCTCGATCGACGTCGGCGGCGTCGTGATCGGGGACGTGCCGTCGTACCGGGCCGACCAGATGCCGTACGGCGGGGTGAAGGGATCGGGCACCGGGCGCGAGGGCGTGCGGTCGTCGATGCTGGAGTACACGCAGGACCAGGTGCTGGTCCTGACGAACGTGGCGCTCTGAGTTGTCAGCGTGCGAACCGATCCAGCAGCAGCGTCATGCGGCGGTCGTGGTCTTCGGTGCGCAGGCGGCCGTTGCGCATCAGCGTGAGCAGGCCGTGCAGTCCGCTCCACAGGATTTCGGTGAGGGTCTCCAGGTCGTCGGCGCCGGCGTGCGGCCGCATGGCCTCGCGTAGCTCGCCGAAGCCCGCTTGCAGGGCCTGCGGCGCTGCCGGGGTGGCGAACGGCAGGTCGACGGCCTGCGTGAACATCGCGTCGTAGAGCGCCGGCCGGCGTAGCGCGAACGAGGCGTAGGCCGCGCCGACGCCGAGCAGGGCTTGGCGCGGGTCGGTCGCCGCGGTGCGGGCCGCTCGCAGTTCGGCGGCCAGGTCGGCGAAGCCCTCGACGGCGACGGCGGCCATGATCGCGTCCTTGCCGCTGAAGTGGCTGTAGAGCACCGGTTGGCTGTACTCGATCTCGGTGGCCAGCCGGCGGGTGGTCACCGCGTCCCAGCCCTCGGCCTCGGCCAGCTCACGGGCCGCCGTGATGATCAACCGCTCGCGGTCCGCCCGCTCGCGCTCACGGCGCGTCTGAGTCGACATGACCCGATCCTAGCAGCACTAGATTTCCTGTCGATGCTTTGCTAGCGTCGACCATGTCCCTAGCACTGCTAGCTACTGGAGCCACTCATGCTGACACCGATCGCCTACGGGCTCGCCATCGTTCTCAACGTCTTCGTCATCTTCATCGGCCTGCGGTTCCTGCTGGTACCGACGGCGGCGGCCACCGGGTACGGCGTGCCGGCCGGCGCTGGCGCCTATCTCACGGTGAAAGGCGTGCGCGACTTCAGTTACGGCGTTCTCGGCCTCGCGCTGACCGCGTTCGTCGGAGCGCACGCGGTGGCCTGGTTCATGCTGGTCGTGGCGCTGGCCCCGCTCGGCGACACCGTCATCGTGCTGCGCAACGGTGGCACCAAGGCGGTGGCGTTCGGCATCCACTTCGCCACCGCCGTCCTCGTGCTGATCAGCGCGGCGCTGTTGTTCGCGGTCAGCTAGGCGTGGTTGACCGACTGGGCGAACGTGAAGAGCTGGTTCGGGTCGTAGGTCCGCGCGACGGTGCGCAGGCGGGGCAGGTTGGCGCCGTAGTAGGCATCGGCCCAGTTCGGCATCGTGGCGTCGATGTAGTTGACGTAGCCGGTGGCGCCGGTCGCCGGGACCAGTTCGTCACGGACGGCGTGGATCTGTTGCGCGGCACCGGAAGCGGCGGCCGCCGTGGTCTTCAGGTAGATCTGCACGCTGGCCAGTGCCGAGCGGTGCGGGAACGCCGTGTCGGCGGCGGCAACCCTGCCCACCGCGCCACCGAGGCCGTCGATGATCAGGTGCAGGTCGGGGTGGCCGGTGGCGGCCGTGACGATCGTCGCCGGGTCGTGCGGCGGCGTCGCCAGCATCCGCGACGAGGCCACAAAGGACTCCCGGTTCCACTGTGCGCCTTGGGTTTGCGCCTGGCACGTCGCCATCGACTTGCTGCTGCAACTCGCGAAGTAGCGCATCGCGTCCAGGTAGCTCAGGGTCGCTTGCGTGTGGTAGGTCGGGGTCGCACCGATCTGACCGGTCAGCTTGTTCAGCAACGGACGCACGCCGGCCGCCCCGCCGACGTAGCAACCGGTGATCGTGCACGTGGGCGGATTGCCACCGGTCACGTTGAAGTTGGCCCACAGCTCGTCCGGCGCGGCCGCGATCCACGGCTGCCAGGCCGCGAACGCGTCCGCGACGGCGTTGTAGCCGTACGAGAACACGGTGAGCTGGGGCGCCGGCACGGTGCGGAACGTGAACGACGTGACGATCCCGAAGTTGCCGCCACCGCCACCGCGCAGCGCCCAGAACAGGTCCGCGTCGCTCGACGCCGACACCGTGCGGGCCTGGCCGTCCGCCGTGACGACCGTTGCTGCCGCCAGGCTGTCGCACGTGAGGCCGTATTTCCTTGCCAGCACGCCGATTCCGCCGCCGAGCGTGAGACCGGCGATGCCGACGGACGGGCACGAGCCGGCGGCGAGGCAGCGGCCGGCGGCGGCCAGCGCCGCGTAGACGTCGATCAGCCGGGCGCCGGCGCCGATCACGACCGTGTCCCCGCTGACCTGCACACCGGCCATGTTGGCCAGGTCGACGACCAGTGCGTCGTCCGGCGTCGAATAGCCGGCGTAGCTGTGGCCACCGCCGCGCGCCGCGATCGGCATGTGGGTCGCGGCGGCCATCTCGACGCACGCCTGGACGTCCGACGTGCTGGCGCACTGCGCGACCGCGGCCGGGCGGCGGCCGTCGAACAGCGGGTTGTACGAGCGGCGGGCCAGGTCGTAGCCGGCCGATTCGGGGGTGAGCAGGTGGCCCTTGAGCTTGCCGGCCAGGGTGGTCAGGTTCATCGGCACCGGTGCTGTCGCTGTCGTCGCCGGCATCGTAGTCGCGGACGGCGTCGTCGTGGGGGTCCCCGTTTTCGCCGAACACGCCGCCAGCGCGGCCGCCGTCATGCCGACACCGGTCGTACGCAGGAACGACCTTCTGCTGATCACCATGTCGTCGACCCTCCCCGAACGCGCCACCCCTCGCACGCTGGAGGACGCGCGAGGGGCGGCCGGGGTTGGTCAGGCGGCTACGACACGTTGACGGCCGTGTCGTCGACGACGAAGGACGTCTGCAGTTCGGCGTCCTCGCTACCGGTGAACTTGAGCGTGACGGTCTGCCCGGCGAACGCGGCCAGGCTGAACGACTTCTGGCTGTAACCGCTGGCCGCGCTGACGTTGGAGTACGAGGCCAGCGTGGACAGCACCGAACCGGAACTGTTCAGCACCTGCACTGTCATCGTGTCGAAGACCTTCGTGCCGGTCTCGGCCGTGTCGATGTGCAGCCAGTAGGTGAACGTGTAGTTCGCGCAGCCTGCCGGCAGTGCCACCGGCTGGGACAGCGTGTCGACCGTGGACTTGCCGAAGCCGTCCAGCCACGCGTCCCATGTGCCGGAATGCGGTGGCTCCTTGGCCTGGTCCGCGATCACCTTCGCCGACGCCGTCCACGGGCTGGCCGCCCCGGTCTCGAAACCCGGATTGCCCAGCAACTGCGCCGCCGTGCAACCGCCACCACCACCGCTCGTGGTGACCGTCCAGGTGAACGACGTGCTGCCGACGGGACCGGTGCTGTCGGTCGCGGTGACCGTCACCGACTTGGTGCCGGCCGTCGTCGGCTTGCCGGAGATCACGCCGCTGGTCGAGTTGATCGAGAGACCCGCCGGTAAGCCGGTGGCCGAGTAGGACAGCGTGCCGCCGGCCGTGTCGGACGCGCTGATCGGCAGGCTGACCGACGTGCCGACGACGGTGCTCTGGTTGCCGGGGTTGGTGACCGACACGCCGCCCGTGCCACCGGTGCCGCTGCCCTGGGCCAGCCACTGGGTGGCGTTCAGGCCGAGTGCCGCGTTGTCGGCCGTCGGGTCGGCCCAGCCGACGAACAGGGTGTTGCCCGACTGGCCGGTGCCATCGTCGATCGTGGAACTGTCGTCCCACATCGCGACACGACCCTTGCCGAACGTGCTGGTCACGAAGGTCGCGTTGGTGTTGCCTGGGCTCGCCGTGCTCAGGAACAACAAGCCCGCCGCGTTCGGGTTGTCGGCCGGGTGCAGCGTGAACGTCGAGCCGTCGGCGATCAGGCTGTGGTGCACGGCGCCGAACGGGCCGTTGAGCACGGGGTTCGTCGGTGCGTTGATGGCCACCGGGTGGTCACTGGAGATGTCGACCTTGTCCACGGAGATGCCGAACGGGTCGGTGTTGTCGACGCCGTTGTTGGTCATCAGGTCGTTGGTGACGGCCACCGAGTCGGCGCCGTCGTTGTTGCGGTCGCTGCCGTTGTGGTCGTCGACGATGAACAGGCCACCGCCGTTCTGCACGAACTTCATGATCGCCGTCTTCTCGGCGGTCGTGAGCAGCACGTTCGGCTCCGGCAGCACGAGCTCGTCGAAGTTCGACAGGTCCAGCGCGTTGCTGGTGCCGAACGCGATGGTGTTGCCGGGCGGCAGCGTGTCCAGCTTGTACTGGCCGGTCTTCTGCAGCGCGACGCCCCAGGAGGAGATGGCGCCGGTCCAGTCGGTTTCCTTCTGCGGGTTGGCGTTCTGCGCGGTCGGGTCCGGCATGCTGGTGCTGATGATCCAGTCCGCGTTGCCGGCGGTCTCGGCAAGGGTGTCGTCGAATAGGACTCGGTGCACGGTGGTCGCCGCGGTGGCGGTGGGGACCACCGATGTCAGGACGCCCGCGGCGGGCAGGGCCGCAGCTAGGACGATGATCGGAAGCGCTCCTCGTCGGATGCGCATATTTCCTCCCGGTCTGGTCAGGACGAGTCCAGCCGTCCAGCCTGACCGGTATTGGGCGGACCACTCAAGTGCGCATTAGTAGAAAACTGTGTTAACAATTGACCAGGTTCCAAGAATTCACTCAGCGGCGACAGGCAGCCGTAAGGCGGCCGGCGCACTGGACGGCACGGCGGGACTATCCGGCGCGACCGGGTCGATCCGCTGGTACGGAGCGTCCATCGCCGGCCGTGGGTCCGGTTCGCCCTTGTTCGGCCAGAACGCGAATGCCCGCTCCGCCTGTGCGGTAATCGTGAGCGACGGGTTAACACCGAGGTTCGCGGAAATCGCGGAGCCGTCCACGACGGAAATTCCCGGATAATTGTGGGTGCGATGATAGGCGTCGATCACGCCGTGCTCGGCGTCCGATCCGATGGCGCAGCCGCCGATGAAGTGCGCGGTCAGCGGCACGTTCGCCAGCTCGCCCCACGTGCCGCCCGCGATGCCGTCGATGTGCTTCGCGGTGAGCTCGTTCGCCTGGTGGCCGGCCGGGATGAACGCCGGACTGGGCTCGCCGTACCCCTGCCGGGACGTGTACCGCCGCCCGAACAGGCCGCGCCGGGTGTAGGTGGTGATCGAGTTGTCCAGGCTCTGCATCACCAACAGGATCACGGTCCGCTCGCTCCACCGGTATGTGGACAACAGGCCCGCGGTGAGCAGCGGATGACGGAGCATGAACCGCAGTGCCTGGCGCCAGCGCGGGATCGAGGACGAGCCGTCGGTGGCCACGGTTTGCAGTAGCCCCATGGCATTGCTGCCCTTGCCGTAGCGGACGGGCTCGATGTGCGTCCGCTCGTCCGGGTGAATCGACGACGTGATCGCCACCCCACGGCTGAAGTCGCGGCTCGGATCGGCTTTCAGCCGGCCGGCGCCGATGATCGCCTCGGAGTTGGTACGCGTCAGTTCGCCCAGCCGCGGCGAAAGTCGTGGCAGCGCGCCACTGTCCCGCATGCGGTGCAACAGGTTCTGCGTCCCCCACGTACCGGCGGCGAGCACCACCTGGTCGGCGGTGATCGTGGTGCGCCAACGCTTTCCGGTCCGTCGCACGGACAGTTCGTAGCCGTGGTCGAGCGGTTTGATCCCCGTCACCGTCGTCAGCGGGATGACCTGGGCACCCGCCCGTTCCGCCAGGTAGAGGTAGTTCTTGACCAGCGTGTTCTTGGCGCCCACGCGGCAGCCGGTCATGCACGAGCCACATTCGGTGCAGCCGGTGCGATCCGGGCCGGCGCCGCCGAAGTACGGATCGGCGGCGCGCTTTCCCGGCTGGCCGAAGAACACGCCGACCGGGGTCGGCCGGTAGGTGTCCGCGATGCCCATGTCCGCGGCCACCTTCCGCATCACGACGTCCGACGGCGTGACCGTCGGATTGGTGACGACGCCGAGCATCCGGCCGGCCTGGTCGTAGTAGGGCGCCAGTTCGGCTTCCCAGTCGGCGATGTGCGCCCACTGGCGGTCGGCGTAGAAGGGTCTCAGCGGCCGGTAGAGCGTGTTGGCGTAGTTCAGCGAGCCGCCGCCGACCCCGGCGCCGGCCAAGACGACCACGTCCTTGAGCAGGTGGATGCGCTGGATGCCGAAGCAGCCGAGCGCCGGTGCCCAGAGATAGCGGCGCAGGTCCCACGACGTGGTGGCGAACTCGTCGTCGGCGAAGCGCCGGCCGGCCTCGACGACCGCGACCCGGTAGCCCTTCTCCGTCAGCCGAAGCGCGGCGACGCTGCCGCCGAAACCGCTCCCGACCACGACCACGTCATAGTCCGCCATTACCCGAGAGTAACGGCCATTCGGCGTACGTTTCTAGCCGCGGACCGTCAGGCCGACCTTCTGGAACTCCTTGAGGTCTGAATAGCCCGTTTTTGCCAGCGCCCGCCGCAGCGCGCCGAACAGGTTCACCCGGCCGTCCGGATCGCTCGACGGGCCGAACAGCAGCGTCTTCAGGTCGACCAGCGTGTCGTCCTCGTCGATACCGAGCTGCACCCGGCTGCGCGGCAGCGACGGATGCGCCGCCGCGGCCGTCCAGTACAGGCCACGGCCCGGCATGCCGATCGCGTTGGACAACGGCTCGCCGAGCATCACGGCGTCCGCGCCGCACGCGATCGACTTGGCGAGGTCGCCGCTGACGTGCACGCCACCGTCCGCGATCACGTGCACGTAGCGGCCGCCGGTCTCGTCCAGGTAGTCCCTGCGGGCCGCCGCAGCGTCCACGATCGCCGTCGCCATCGGCACCCCGATGCCCAGCACGGCATCGGTGCTGGTCACGCCCATGCTGTGACCGTGGCCGACGATCACGCCGGCAGCGCCGGTACGCATCAGGTGCATCGCGGTGCGGTAGTCGGCCACCCCGCCCGCGATCACCGGCAGGTCGAGATCGGCGATGAACCGCTTGAGGTTCAACGGTTCCTCGTCATCCGTCGCCACATGCTCGGCCGACACGATGGTGCCCTGCACCACCAGGATCTCCACGCCGGCCGCGATCAGGTCCGGTGTCAGCTCGGCCGCCCGCTGAGGGCTCACCCGTGCGGCCACCGTCACCCCGGACTCGCGAATCCGCTTGATCGACTCGGCCAGCAGGTCCGGCTGGATCGGCGCGGCATGCAGTTCCTGCAACACACGCACCAGCGCGGACGGATCGTCGGCCTGCGCGCCGGCACGCATCAGCAGGTCCAGCGCGCCCTCGACATCCGCGTGCCGCGACCACAGCCCCTCCGCGTTGAGCACGCCGAGACCGCCGAGCTGGCCGATGTCGACGGCCGAGTCCGGCGAGACGATCGCGTCGGTGGGATGCGTGATCAGCGGGATGTCGAACCGGTAGGCGTCGATCTGCCACGCGGTCGACACCACCTGCGACGACCGCGTCCGCCGTGACGGCACGATCTCGACGTCGTCCAACTCGTACGCCGGCCGGGCAGTGCGGCCCATGCCGATCTCGACCAGGTCGCGCACGGCGCCCCTCCCTGACGTGCCGGCCACCTCAGCGGCTGGTGGTGTAGTTGGGCGCTTCCACCGTCATCGTGATGTCGTGCGGGTGGCTTTCCTTCAGGCCGGCCGCGGTGATCCGCACCAGCGACGCCTGCTGCAACTCGGCGACGGTCCGCGCCCCCGTGTAGCCCATACCGGAGCGCAGGCCGCCGACCAACTGGTGCACGACCTGCGCCAACGGGCCGCGGTAGGGCACCCGGCCCTCGATGCCCTCCGGCACGAGCTTGTCCTCGGCCAGCACGTCGTCCTGGGCGTAACGGTCGCGCGAGTACGACTTGGCGCCGTCCCGCGACCGCATCGCACCCAGCGAGCCCATGCCGCGGTAGGTCTTGTACTGCTTGCCCTGCACCAGGATCAGCTCGCCGGGAGACTCGGCGGTGCCGGACAGCACGCCACCGAGCATCACCGAGCTCGCGCCGGCCGCGATCGCCTTCGCGATGTCACCGGAGTGTTGGATGCCACCGTCGCCGATGACGGGAACGCCGTGCGGCCGAGCGGCCTGATCGGCCTCGTAGATCGCGCTGATCTGCGGCACGCCAACACCCGCGACCACGCGCGTGGTGCAGATCGAGCCAGGCCCGACGCCGACCTTCACGCCGTCCACGCCGGCTTCGACCATCGCCCGCGCGCCGGCCCTCGTCGCCACGTTCCCGCCGATCACGTCGACGGTGTCGCCCAGTTCGCGCTTGAGCCTGACCACCATGTCCACCACGTTGCGCGAATGCCCGTGCGCCGTGTCGACGACGATCACGTCGACACCCGCGTCGACGAGGCTCATCGCGCGCTGGAAGCTGTCGGTGCCGACACCGACCGCGGCACCGCACAACAGGCGGCCGTCCGGGTCCTTCGTGGCCATCGGGTACTGCTCCGTCTTGACGAAGTCCTTCACCGTGATCAGGCCGCGCAGCTTGCCGGCGCCATCCACCAGCGGCAGCTTCTCCACCTTGTGCCGCCGGAGAAGTCCGAGCGCCGCCTCGGCCGTGACGCCGACCTGGGCCGTGATCAGCGGCGCCTTCGTCATCACCTCGCGTACCGGCCGGGTGTGGTCCACCTCGAACCGCATGTCACGGTTGGTGATGATGCCGACGAGCGTGCCGTCCGCGTCGGTCACCGGGACGCCGGAGATGCGGAAGCGGGCGCACAGGGCGTCCACCTCGGCGAGCGTGTCGTCCGGCGAGCACGTGACAGGGTCGGTAACCATGCCGGCCTCGGACCGCTTGACGGTTTCGGCCTGTCGGCTCTGCTCGTCGATCGACAGGTTCCGTTGCAGGATGCCGATCCCGCCCTGCCGTGCCATCGCGATCGCCATCCGGGACTCGGTCACCGTGTCCATCGCGGCGGACAACAGCGGGACGCGGAGCGTGATGTTGCGCGAAAGGCGGGTGCTCGTGTCGACCTGGCTGGGCATGATGTCCGATTCCGCAGGTAGGAGGAGGACATCGTCGAAGGTGAGGCCGAGCATCGCGAATTTGGCAGGCACCGAGGAAGCGACGAACTCGGTCGCGGCGCCGTTTGCCGGGTCGAGCATCGTAGGTGTCATGAGCCTTCCTTGGCGGAGGGGGACCGATCCGGTCAGGGTCTTGAGTCTGGGTCTCGGGTCAGGTGTCTTCGGAAAGACGCCTTCGGTCAGACGCCAAAAGCACGCGGAGCAGGTGATACGGGTCTGTGCCCATGGTATCGAGTGTCATCGTGATCCCGGACGGGTACCGTGCCGGACCGTGCCCCATGAAGCTTTGCCGCCCGACCCCTTCGCCGACGACCCGGACGACCCCACACGGGAGTTGCCGGACGAGGCCGAGGAGCCGGAACAGCCGATCAGTGATACGGAGCGCGAGGAACTGGTCGAGGACCTGGCCGACATCGCGGTCTACCAGGCATTGCTGGAACCGCGGGACGTGCGAGGAATAGTCGTCGACTGCGCCGACTGTGACGAGCCGCACTATCATGACTGGGCGCTGCTGAGAGCGAGCCTCGAGCAGTTGCTCAACGACGGCCGAATGCGCCCACACGAACCGGCCTTCGACCCGAACCCCCGCAGCTACGTAACGTGGGAATACTGCCGGGGCTTCGCGGACGGCGTAACGATCCACACATAGGACGACAGACGGTTTGGTGGTCGGGACGCGCGGTCGGTGAGGTCGACATGCGGTGGTCGGCAAGTCGACACGCGGGGCACAGCGGGTCGACACGCCCGGCCTGCACGGCGACATGCGCACGCAACGGTCGATACGCGGCGGCCGGCTGGGACGACACGCGAGGCACAGCGGTCAGCAGGCACGATCGGCGAGTCGACACGCACGGCAGGGCGGCGGGACGGCGGACTGGACGACACGCCGACGAATAGTCGACACGCGACCGTACCCGCAGCCAACACACGCGCCCGACAGGTCAACACACACAGCCAACGGTCGACACGCGCAGCCGGCCAGACGATACGCGCGGCGCCACAACCGACATGCCCGACCAGGATGGTCGACACGCCCGGCGCGACGGTCGACACACCCCAGAGGCAAGCCGACACGCACAACAAGCCGGTCGACACGCCAAGAAAACGGTCGACACCCGCGAACAGTCGACACACACATGACAAGCCGGTCGACACGCCGGCGAACTGTCGACACGCGTAGCAGAGAACGCCGACACGCGCAGCGGCACAGTCAAGACCCGCCCGGCAGGTCGACACGCCCGATACCGGCGACACGCCGACCGGATGCGCAACACGCTAACCAAACGTCGACACGCCCAACCGAACAGTCGACACGCGCGGCACCGCGTCGGCACGCCGAGCAGCCGGCCGCAACCAAGCCACCGAATACCTAGGCGGTCCGAACAACAGAACCAACCAGCGAACCGGCATCGCCTGGAAGCGCCCAACCAGCCCAACCAACCCGGCTTGCCGCCGAAAAAGCCCATCGAATCGACAGTGCGACCACCGAATCAACCGTCACGACCACCCGTCACGAACACCGGGGCAAACCACAGCAAGCGCGCCACCGCGCCACCGCGTCAGCCCGTTGGCGTGTTCGTTCCGTCCGTTCCGTTGTCGCCGCTGCTCGGGTCCCCGTCCACCTGTTCCTGCGGCGAGTACGTGCCCGTCTGCGGCGCCTCACTGTCCGTCGATCCACTCGTGTCCGGGTCCGTCGTCGTGGGCGGCGGGGGTTCGGTCGTGGTCGTCGGCGGTGGTGGTGGCGTCGTGGTCTGGGTGGTGGGTGGCGGCGGTGGTGGCTGCGTTGTCGTCGTCGGTGCTGGCACGATCACCGGGGCCGTCGACTGGTCGTTCGTGGTCGGGTTCGGGGGGGCCGCCGCGCTCGTCGTCGCGTTGAGCTGGTTCAGCAGGGACTGCTGCTGCGTCTGCAGCGACGCCTTGCCGTCCTCGTTGTCGACCGAGGGCAGCGACGCCTGTGCTGCCGCGAGCGCGTTCCTTGCCTCGTTCAGGTGACCTTGTTGCAGCGCCTCGCTGGCGTGTGACAGATCGTCCCGGACCGTCGCCGCCGCTTCTACCGATCGGGCGTGGTCGGCGTACAGCACCTGGGACAGGCCCCACAGAGCGTCACCTGGGTGTGCGCCCCTGGCAGCCAGGCTCATGCCGGCGAACATGATCACCAGCACCGCCGCCGCCGATGCGAGCGGGACCAGGTACCTGGGCCGGCGGCGCTGGTTGCGGACGCCCGCCTCGATCGCGCGCAGCGCCGTGTCGGTGTCCACCAACTCGGTGATGGGCTCGGCGTCCACGTCCAGCCGCCAGGACAACAGCAACGACTTGAGTTCGGGGTCCTGGTCGGGGTCCGCCAACGAGTGGTCGAACGAGCACAACGCCGTCAGCATCTCGTCGTCCGCGTTCAACGCGGACAGGTCGAGGGGACCGTCCGCATCGCCATGCCGGGCATGGCGAGGTCCATGAACGTTGCCCGCGCCGGCGGACACCCCGCTTGACGTGCCGACGTCGGGATCGCCCATCCCGTCCGCCTCCGTCGATGGAACCAGCGGTTCGTTCGGGGTACCAGCCGGCTGGTCTCTCCACTCGAGACCGCCAACCCCGTGTTCACGCTGGTCTGCCACTCAGACCACCTCCTGCGCCGCGAGCGCCCTTCGCAGCCTTGCCAGTGCTCGGTGCTGTGTCACCCGCACCGCGCCCGGCGTTGAACCGACCGCCTCAGCGGTCTCTTCCGCCGACAACCCCACCACGACTCGCAGGACCAGGATCTCCCGTTGTCTGGCCGGCAAAACACGCAACAGCGATGCCATTCTGGACGTCAGTTCGCCCTGCATCGCCCGCTGTTCCGGCCCCGCCTCCAGCACGGGTTCCTCCGGCAACTCCGCAACCGGCTCGGCCCGGTTCCGTGCTACCGCTCGATGAGCGTCCGCCACCTTGTGTGCCGCGATCCCGTACACAAAAGCCAGAAACGGCCGCCCCTGCTCCTGATAGCCAGGCAGTGCTGTCAGCACTGCGAGACACACCTCCTGTGCCACGTCGTCCGCCGAGGCGAACGACCTCTCATACCGCCCCACCCGAGCACGGCAGTACCGCAACACCAACGGACGGAGCCACTCCA
>DATBDL010000125.1:0-10589 GCA_036269975.1 Pseudonocardiaceae bacterium
CTACGTCTACCTGCGCGAACCCGAGTAGACTGATCAACAGCCCACGCCTCGCCGACACGATCGGGTGATCAACAATGTTGAGCGGAACCAACTCAACTCCCCGCGCGTCCGCATAGAGAGAAGGTGCGCGGCGGTGAAGGCGAGGGTGACTTGGGCAGGCAGGCACATGACTTGGGCAGGCGCACAGCAGTAGGGCCCGCTGGGACGGTAGTGCCGGCCGGGGTTGACGGGGCGCCGGGGTTGACGGGGCGCCGGGGTTGACGGGCCGGCCGGGGTTGACGGGCCGACGACCAGCACCGCCGCCGGTTGCTCGGCATCGGCTCACCTCCCCGGTCTCTGCTGTACCGGACCCGCCGGCGACCATCAGGCTCGTCGCGTCACCAGTGCGGTCCGCTGGCCAGGCGGTCACGGTCCGGTATGGACTGATGTAGCACCTGGTAGCGAATCCCGCTGAGGTCGTTGTCGTTGCTGCACAACGTGAATTGGACGATCTCCCACACCATGGGATCGATGCCGAATGCGGTCACGACCACGCCACTCGTCGCCGATCGTTTGTCCATTTCGGACAGTTCTAGCCGTGCGGCGTCGATTGGGTCGATGTCGGCCGGCAGTGGCTCGGTGTGTCGGATGGCGATCGTCGGCTCGAGTTGGCGGTCCGGTCCCTGCGCGTACCCGGCTCCGGTCCACGTCCGCACCCTCGGTCGGCCGAAATCGGTCACTATGCCCTGGAAACCGCCGCCGCCCCACAGGAAGCGGTTCATGCCCTCGATCGTGTGCCACAGGTAGAACGGCGCGTACTGGTTCACCGTCGACCCGCCGACGCCTCGCTCGCGGACGCAGTACGCCTTGACGCCCAGGCCGCCGAAGTCGTCGGTTCGGTGACCTCGGGTTGCCACCCGGTGCCTGATGATCGACATGTCGTAGTCGGCCGGCAGGGTGATCTCGTACTGCATCGCGTACATGGACGTTAGAATCACGTGAACCCGCCGGGTTGCGCAACGGTTTGCGCGATCTGCTCTATAGTTGCGTGCATGGCGCGAAGACTTGCGGAAGTGGCCAAGAAGGTCGGCGTCTCGGAGGCCACGGTCAGCCGCGTGCTCAACGGCAAGCCCGGCGTGTCCGAGGCGACCCGGCAGGCGGTGCTGACCGCGCTCGACGTACTGGGCTACGAGCGCCCGACCCAGTTGCGTGGCGAACGGGCTCGGCTGGTCGGCCTCGTGCTGCCGGAACTGCAGAACCCGATCTTCCCCGCGTTCGCCGACGTGGTCGGTGGAGCGCTGGCGCAGCACGGTCTGACCTCGGTGTTGTGCACGCAGACGACCGGCGCGGTGAGCGAGGCGGACTACGTCACGCTGCTGCTGCACCAGCAGGTGTCGGGCGTGATCTTCTTCGGTGGTCGCTACGCCGAGGCGGAGTCGCCACATGATCACTACGACCTGCTGACCGAGCGCAACCTGCCGACGGTGCTGCTCAACGCGGCGATAGACGATCTGGACTTTCCACAGGTGAGCTGCGACGACGCGGTGGCGGTGCAGCAGGCGATGGGGCACCTCATCGCGCTGGGGCACGAGCGGATCGGCCTGATCCTGGGCCCGCCGGACCACGTGCCGAGCCGCCGCAAGCTGGCGGCGGCGCGTCAGTTGGCCACCCAGGCCGGCATCGACCTGCCCCCCGAGTACGTGGAACACACCCTGTTCTCGGTCGAAGGCGGCCAGGCCGGCGCGGCCCGGCTGCTACCGCGCGGGGTGACGGGCGTGGTGTGCGCGAGCGACCCGCTGGCACTGGGCGCGGTGCGGGCGGCCCGGCGCCGAGGGCTGACCGTGCCGAAGGACGTCTCGGTGGTCGGTTTCGACGATTCGTCCTTCATGAGCTGTGCGGACCCGCCGCTGACCACGGTCCGCCAACCGATCGAGTCGATGGGCCAGGCAGCGGTCGAGCTGCTGGTCAAGGAGATCGCGGGCGTGCGGGTCACGCACGCCGAGCTGCTGTTCGAGCCAGAACTGGTGGTCAGGGGCTCGACCGGCCCGGCGCCGGGAATGATCCGCACCCGCATAGCGGCCACCGTCCCCTGATCGCACGCCGCTGATCGCATGAGCCCGACGCGCGTGGGGTGACGTCCCTGCGCGCGCCGGGGCCGACTTGTCCACAGCCCACCGCAAACTCGCTGGCGGGGTAGTTTCAAGATCGACTAAACTTGAAATCGGGGAGCCCCCGCGACGCCCCCCGGCGCTGAGCTGCGCTTAGGTGCACTGCGAGTGGGCGGCGAGTGGGCAGCCAGGACCGCGTGCGCCGGCCCGCCCGGCCGGCCCGGCCCGGCCCGGCCCGCCTGGCCGCTTCATGCCGCGTCCCGGCCCGCTCGCGCCTCACCCACACCGCCCATCACTCCAGCCTCAGAAACACCCCCGTCCAGGAGCGTTGCTACCCGCGCCACCTGCGTCTCGTTGTCAAAGGTTGACTGTCGTGGTTTTGCAAACTTCCATCGACATATTGCGTTGATCTGTCTAGCGTGGTTGAGTGCTCTCCATCACAGCAAGCCGTCCACCTGGGTGCGCGGCCGGGCACCGCACCACGCTCGGCTGACCCCAGTCCCCGAAAGGGTTCCCGCCGATGAGAACCGCCCAGTTCCACAGGTTGGCAGCAGCAGCGCTGGCCGCAGGCGCCGCCGTCACCGTCATGGCGGCCTGTACCTCGTCCAACTCGGACAATTCAGCGAGTGGCAGCGTGACGATCACCGTCAACTGCGAGCCCCCGACCAGTGACCCGATCGACCGGAAAGCCTTCGTCGACGACATCGCGACGTTCGAGAAGGCGCACTCGAACATCCACATCCAGCCCAAGGACGAGTTCCCCTGCGACGATCCGAAGACGTTCGACGCCAAGCTGGCCGGTGGCCAGATGGAGAACGTGTTCTACGTCTACTACACCGATGTGGCGCACGTGATCGCAGAGGGCCAAGCGGCGGACATCAGCAAGTACACCGGCTCCGTCAAGGGTCTCGACGACATCCAGGCATCGACGCTTGGCGTTTTCAAGGGGCCGAACGGCGACTTCTACGGCCTGCCGAAGACCAACTACTCGATGGGCCTGCTCTACAGCCGCGCGCTGTTCACCCAGGCCGGCCTCGACCCGAACTCGCCGCCCACCACGTGGGACGAGGTCCGCGCTGACGCCAAGAAGATCGCCGCCCTCGGCAACGGCATCGTCGGCTACGCCGACTACAGCGCCAGCAACCAGGGCGGCTGGCACTTCACGGCCGAGATCTACTCGCAGGGCGGCAGCATGGTGTCGTCCAACGGCAAGCAGGCCGCTTTCGACAGTGCCGCCGGCAAGGCAGTGCTGACCAACCTCCAGCAGATGCGCTGGACCGACAACAGCATGGGCAGCAAGCAACTGCTCACCATCCCGGACGTTCAGGCGATGATGGGTGCCGGCAAGCTCGGCATGTACGTCGCGGCGCCGGACAACCTGCCGACGCTCGTCAAGCAGTACCAGGGTTCCTACACGAACCTGGCCATCGCGCCAATGCCCGGTGACCACGCGACGCTGCTGGGCGGCGACGGCTACATGTTCAACGTCAAGGACACCCCGGCGCAGATCCAGGCCGGTATCCAGTGGCTGCAGTTCGAGAACCTGACGCCGGGCGTCGGCCAGTTCAACTACCAGCGTTCCGCCGCCAACGGTTCGCCGGTCGGCCTGCCGGAGCCGGACCTGTGGAAGGGCACCACCGCGACCACTGACGACCAGGCGAAGGCCAAGTACGCCAACGTGCCCTCGCAGAACGACCAGTCGTTCATCACCGCGATGAAGACCAAGCAGGGCGACATCGAGCCGGTGGACGCCCAGCAGATCTACTCGGTGCTGGACAGCGTGATGTCCGCGGTGCTCACCAACCAGGGTGCCAATATCGACCAGTTGCTCTCCGACGCGTCCACCAAGGTGAACTCGCTGCTGGCGAACCAGTGAGCCAGTGGGCCAGTAACTGAAGTGACGGAGAAGAGGACCATGGTCGTCACGACCGAGACGGCGCCCAGGCCGGTGGCAACACCGGCCGGGGCGCCCCGGACCGCGCGACGCCGCACCCGGCGCGTCGGGACCAACCTGACCGCGTACGCACTGCTCGCCGGTGGCGTGCTGTGTTTCGCGCTGTTCTCGTGGTACCCGACGGTCCGGGCGTTCCTGCTGGCGTTCCAGAAAACCAACTTCGTCGGTGCGTCGCACTGGGTGGGCCTGACGAACTTCCACCGGCTGTTCGCCGATCCGGAGTTCGCCGCCGCGTGGCGCAATTCGTTCGAGTTCACCGGCATCGCGTTGGTTCTTGGGTTCGGTGTGCCGTTCGTGCTGGCCGTGGTCCTCAACGAGTTGCGGCACTGGAAAACACTGTTCCGGCTGCTGGTCTACCTACCCGTGATGATTCCGCCGGCCGTTGTCGCGATCCTCTGGAAATGGTTCTACGATCCCGGCAACGGTCTTTTCAACGAAGCGCTCTCCGCCGTGGGGCTGCCCACGTCGGCGTGGACGAACTCCACGCACACCGCGATCGTGTCGCTCGTTCTCGTCGCCACGTGGGCGAATCTCGGTGGCACCACCCTGATCTACCTCGCCGCGCTGCAGAACATCCCGACCGAGCTGTACGAGGCCGCCGAGCTCGACGGCGCCAACATCTTCCAGCGCGTGCGCAACGTGACGATTCCGCAGACCCGCTACGTGATGCTCATGCTGCTGTTGTTGCAGATCGTGGCCACGATGCAGGAGTTCACGACGCCGTTCATCATGACCGGCGGCGGCCCGCAGGACGCCACGGTCACCGTGCTGTACCTGATCTACAAATACGCGTTCGTCTATTTCGACTACGGCACCGCGTGCGCGCTGAGCATCATGTTGTTCATCTTCCTCGGTATCTTCTCGGCCCTGTACCTGCGACTGACCCGCAACGCGGACTGAGAAAGGAGCGGACCATGACCACAACGATCGCCGATCGCGGCCCGCGTTCTCTCGCCTCACCGATGTCGTTGCGTTCCCGGCGCGGCCGGATCGTGTACTGGGCCGTGTTCGGCGGCATGTTGCTGCTGTTCGTGCTGGCGTTCCTGTTCCCGATCTACTGGATGATCACCGGCGCGGTGAAATCGACGCCGGAGCTAGTCCAGACGCCACCGACCCTGATTCCACAACAATGGCATCTCGGCAATTACGCCACCGCGTGGAACGAGATGAACCTCGGCCAGTACCTGACGAACACGGTCATCCAGGCCGGCGGCGCGTGGCTGCTGCAGATCGTCCTGTGCACCGCGGCCGCGTACGCGCTGTCCAAGCTCAGACCGGTCTTCGGCAAGGTGATCCTCGGCGGCATCATCGCCACCCTGATGGTCCCCACCCAGGCGCTCGTCGTGCCCAAGTACCTGACCGCGCTGGACGTGCCGCTCGTGCACGCCAACCTGCTGAACTCGCCGCTCGCGATCTGGCTGCCGGCCGCGGCCAACGCGTTCAACCTTTACCTGCTCAAGCGCTTCTTCGACCAGATCCCGGACGATCTGATGGAGGCGGCCGGCCTGGACGGCGCGGGTCCACTTCGGACGCTCTGGTACATAGTGCTGCCGATGGCACGGCCGGTGCTCGGTGTGGTGTCGATCTTCGCGGTGGTCGCGGTGTGGCAGGACTTCCTGTGGCCGCTGCTGGTATTCACCGACGGAACGAAACAGCCGATCACGGTCGGCGTGGAGCAACTCGCGTCGAACCTGCCGCTGAACGTGACTCTGGCGGCATTGGTGCTGGCCAGCGCGCCGCTGGTGGCCGTGTTCCTGGTCTTCCAGCGCCACATCATCGCCGGCCTGGGGGCCGGCAGTGTCAAGGGCTGATCCCCGGTCGGATCAGCGTGCTTCCCAACTCCGCCTGATGTCCCGGAAAGGACTCGCCGTGGCCGACGAACTCACCGCATGGTGGCGCAGCGCCGTCATCTACGAGATCTACGTGCGCAGTTTCGCCGACGGCAATGGCGACGGCATCGGGGATCTGGAAGGCGTCCGGGCGCGCTTGGGCTACCTGGCCGACCTCGGCGTCGACGCGCTGTGGTTCACGCCGTGGTACCCGTCCCCGATGGCGGACGGCGGCTACGACGTGGCCGACTACCGTGACGTGGCACCGATGTTCGGCACGCTGGCCGACGCGGAGAAGCTCATCGACGAGGCGCACGGCTTCGGTATCCGGATCATCATCGACGTCGTCCCGAACCACTGTTCGGACGAGCACCCGTGGTTCCAGCGCGCACTCGCGGCCGCGCCCGGCAGCCCGGAGCGTGACCTGTTCTGGTTTCGGCCGGGCAGGGGCGAGAAGGGCGAACTGCCCCCGAACAACTGGCCCTCCATCTTCGGCGGCCGCGCGTGGACGCGCACCACCGACGCCGACGGCAACCCCGGCGAGTGGTACCTGCATCTGTTCGCGCCGGAACAGCCCGATTTCAACTGGAATTCCCCGATCGTGCGTGCCGAGTTCGAGGACGTCCTGCGGTTCTGGTTCGACCGGGGCGCGGACGGTGTCCGCATCGACTCGGCCGCGCTGCTGGTCAAGGACGACGGGCTGCCCGACTCCGACGGCGGCGAAGAGGCGTTCACCGACCGGGACGGCGTGCACGACGTCTACCGGGCCTGGCGGCGGGTCGCCGAGGAATACCCGGACCGCGCGCTGATCGGCGAGATCTGGCTGCCGGACGTCGAGCGGTTCGCGCGCTACCTGCGCAGCGACGAGCTGCACGTGGCCTTCAACTTCGATTTCCTGTGCTGCGCATGGGATGCCGATCGCCTGCGGGCCGTCGTCGACGCGACTTTGGCGGCGCACCAACCGGTCGGGGCGCCGGCGACGTGGGTGTTGTCCAACCACGACGTCGTCCGCCACGTCACCCGCTACGGGCGGCCGGACACGTCGTTCAGCATGGCGGACCGGCGGGTCGGCTCGCCGGCCGATCTGGTGCTCGGCGAACACCGTGCACGGGCGGCCGCGCTGTTGACGCTGGCGCTGCCCGGCGGCGCGTACATCTACCAGGGCGAGGAGTTCGGCCTCGCCGAGGTCGAGGACCTGCCGGACGAGTTGCGGCAGGACCCGATCTGGAGCCGGTCGGAGCATGCCGAGCCGGGCCGGGACGGCTGCCGCGTGCCGCTGCCGTGGTCGGGCAGCGCGCCACCGTTCGGGTTCAGCCCGGACCCTGCGGCCGCCGCGCCGTGGCTGCCGCAGCCGGCCGAGTGGGCGAAGCGGACGATGCGAGCGCAGGCCGCCGACCCGGCGTCGATGCTGACGCTGTACCGGGAAGCCTTGCGGTTACGCAGATCCCTGCGGTCGCTCGGTGACGGACCGATGCACTGGCTGCCGGCACTGCCTGGCGTGTTGGCGTTCGCCCGCGGGGCGGATGTCGCGTGCGTCGTGAACCTGTCCGGTGCTCCGGTGCCAATGCCGGAGGGTGACGTTCTCATCACCAGTTCGCCATTGGTCGACGGATTGTTGCCGAATGACACCACAGCGTGGTTGCGAACGGCTGCCGCGGCGATTTCGATCTCGTGAGGTAGGGCGAGCGCAAGGGCAACCGTGGGCCGGGGTGAAAGTGTCCCCCGGCCCACGGAACTGCCAACCACACACACCAGTCGGGGCGCGCACCCCAACCGGACTCGCCTGCCCATCGCAAGGAAGGCGTACGTCAATCATGTGCACGGACCCGTTGTCCGGCAATCGGTTCCACCGATCGTTCACCGGATCGAGACGTCAACCGGCCGCGCGAACCATGTGGTAGATGATGAAGTCGTCGAAAACGCTTATTCCCGGCTGTTCCGCGGTGGCCGGCGTGTCGGCGACCTGGGCGGCCGCGTCACGGATCGCGGTGAGCCTGCCGACGGTCATCGGCAATGGCGCCTCGTCCGGCTGATACGTGCTGCCGATCGGATAGTCGACGCCAGGTGTCGTCGTCATCTCGATGTGGCAGCCCATCACCTGGGTGACGGGCCGGCTCGCCGCGAACGTCACGAGCCGGTCCATGCTGTCCTGGAACGCCGGATAGTCGAACACGTACAGTCTTCCTGGCAACACGGTGTCCCCGGTGACCAGGAATCCCGACCACGGATCGTAGACGGCGATGGACGCCTCGTGATGACCGGGAATTCCGAAGATTTCCAGCACCCGGCGCCCGAGATCGAGCCGCACGATTTCGGTCGGCCATTCGGTGAATCCGAAATAGGACCGAACGGCGTCGGCGGCTCTCGGTACCACCGTTGTCGCCGGCCGGTCCGCGAACTGCGCGTCGGCGGCGACGTGATCGCCGTGGCCGTGCGTGTGCGCCACGATCAGTTCCTGCCCGCCCAACAGCGCGTCCACCATGGCGCGCAACGGAAATCGGTCCGGTTCCTCGGTCGCGCCGGTGTCCAGCAGCAGTGCCCTGTCGTTGCCGCGGAACAGGTACATGAACGGTGCCTCGTAGTGCACGGACTTGCTCTGCCGCAGGACGAAGGTGTTCGGATCGTGGGTGCGTACCTCGATCAGTGGTTCAGCCATCGTGCCGCCCCCAAAATCATTTGACGACCATGCCGCGTCGATGGTGCCATGCCGCCATGGACCTCGCGGCCGTTGTGGCGGTACTGGACGCTCTGGACGCCGCCGAGGTCCGTTACTGGGTCGGTGGCGGCTGGGGCGTCGACATCCTGGCCGGCCGCCAGACCAGGGACCATCGTGATCTCGACATCTCGATCGACCACACCGCGCGGTCGCGCACGGTCACCGCGCTCGCCGATCTGGGGTACACGATGGAGACCGACCAGTTCCCGTCACGGGCCGAGTTCGCGGCGCCCGGCGTCGGCTGGGTCGACGTTCACCCGGTCGAGCTGGACGACAGGCTCGATGACAACGGCGGCGGCCGGCAGCACGACCTGGCCGGCGGCTGGTTCGAGTACCCGCCCGGCTGCTTCACGACCGCCGTCATCGACGGCCGCCGCGTCCCGTGCCTGACCGTGCGGCAGCAACTCGTGTTCCACTCCTTCTACGAACCACGCCCGGTCGACCTGCACGACATCGCCCTGCTGACCGAGCTCACCGCCGTGGGCCAGTACGATCCGCACTCGCCATGACTGCCACCTTGATCGCCAGGAACCTGACCGCCGGCCACGGCGACCGTGTGCTGTTCAGCGGGCTGGACCTTGTCGTCGCGCCGGGAGACGTGATCGGGCTGGTCGGCGTGAACGGCGCCGGCAAGTCGACCCTCCTGCGCCTGCTCGCCGGCCTGGAATCCCCCGAGGAGGGGACGATCCGGGCCTCGCCACCGACCGCGAACGTCGGCTACCTGCCGCAGGAGCCGGACCGCCGTCCGGACGAGACGGTCAGTGCGTTCCTCGGCCGCCGCACCGGTGTCACGGTCGCCCAGCACGCCATGGACGCGGCAGCGGACGCCCTGGGCGTCGGAGCGCCCGGTGCCGACGACACGTACGCCGTCGCACTGGAGCGCTGGCTGGCGCTGGGTGGTGCGGACCTGGACGAGCGGATCGCGGGAGTGCTGGCCGATCTGGGCCTCGACGTGAGCGTCGAGCAGCCGATGACGAGCCTGTCCGGCGGCCAGGCGGCGCGGGCCGGCATGGCGTCGCTGCTGCTGTCGCGTTACGACGTGTTCCTGCTCGACGAGCCTACCAACGACCTGGACCTGGACGGCCTCGACCGCCTGGAACGCTTCGTGACCGGCCTGCGGGCGGCCACCGTGTTGGTGAGCCACGATCGTGAGTTCCTGACACGGACCGTGAGCCGCGTGGTCGAGCTGGACCTGGCCCAGCAACAGGTCCGCGGCTACGGCGGCGGTTACGAGGTGTATCTGACCGAGCGCGAGGTCGCCCGTCGGCACGCCCGTGAGGAATACGAGGAGTTCGCCGACGTGAAGGCCGGGCTCCAGGAACGGGCGCGTACGCAACGGGGCTGGGCGGACAAGGGCGTCCGCAACGCCCGCCGCAGGGCCGCCAGCGAACCCGACAAGAACGTCCGCCATCACCAGACGGAGACATCGGAGAAGCAGGCGGCGAAGGCCAAGCAGACCGAGAAGATGATCGAGCGGCTGGACGTGGTCGAGGAGCCGCGCAAGGAATGGGAACTGCGGATGTCGATCGCGGCCGCGCCGAGGGCCGGCGCGATCGTCGCGACCCTGCGTGGCGCCGTGGTCCGGCGGGGCGACTTCACGTTGGGGCCGGTCGACCTCCAGATCGACTGGGCCGACCGCGTCGCCATCACCGGCGCCAACGGCTCCGGCAAGTCGACACTGCTGGGCGCGCTCCTGGGCCGTATCCCGCTCACCGAGGGCCACGCGGCGCTCGGGTCGGGGGTGCTGGTGGGTGAGGTCGACCAGGCGAGGGCGTTGTTCCTGGGGGAGCGGGGGTTGCTGGACGCGTTCGGCGCCGAGGTGCCGTCGTTGCCGCCGGCCGAGATCCGGACGCTGCTGGCCAAGTTCGGGCTCACGGCGGCACACGTGCTGCGGCCGGCGGCCAGCCTGTCACCGGGTGAGCGGACCAGGGCCGCGCTCGCGTTGTTGCAGGCCAGAGGCGTGAACCTGCTGGTGTTGGACGAGCCGACCAACCATCTCGACC
>DATBDL010000126.1:0-7701 GCA_036269975.1 Pseudonocardiaceae bacterium
GTTCTGGGCCCTGCTTCACTCCGATCCTCGATTGTCGTACGTGCGGCAGGGATCGGGGTGAGGCAGGTTGGTGGGGTGTCGGCTTCCCACGCTCGTCGTTGTCAGTGGCCCTCCTGGTGCTGGCAAGACCACGCTTGCGCACGCCATCGCTCGGGCGGTGGGGTGTCCGGCTATCTGTCGGGACGAGATCAAGGAAGGCATGGTGCATGCCCGCCCCGATGTCGTTCCAGAACCGGGGCCTCGGGACGAGCTGGGCGTACGGACGCTGCCGACCTTCTTCGGCGTGCTGAGCCTGTTGCTCCGGGCCGGCGTGACCACCGTGGCTGAGGCGGCGTTTCAGGATCGGCTCTGGCGGCCTGGGCTTGCACCGTTACGTGACTTCGCTCGGATTCGCATCGTGCACTGTGTCGTTGCGGCCGATGTGGCTCGGGCGCGGGTGAGACGACGTTGGGACGACAGTCCGCTGCGTCGGGCGCATGGCGGGTCCTCGCTCGTCGATCCGGTGGCATATGCGCTCGGTCACAACGGGTTCGATCGTGTCTCGGTCGACGTTCCCTGGATTGAGGTCGACACAACCGACGGTTACGAACCGGGGCTCGATCGGGTTGTGGCTTTCATCGACAGCAACTGAGAACTGCGTGGGTGGCCGCCAAATACCGGCGGCCACCCACTTGTCCGTTACAGGGTCAGGCTTGCTGTTGTGTTGGTCGGTAGCGCCGCATTCTGGGCGCCGCTGGAGAAAATGTACTGTCCGTGTTCAATTGACGGCGCTGCCGCTCCGTCTATGTCACCTTGCGTTATTGCCAGGTTGGACAACGGAACTGTCACCGTCGCCGTTGCCTGTTGTCCTGCCGCCACGTGCACTCGGGTGAAGCCGACCAGGCGCTTTGTCGGCTGTAGTGGATCGCTGACCGGCTGCGACACGTACACCGGCACCACCAGGTCACCGTCTCGGGTGCCGGTGTTGGACACCGCCACCTGCACCGTGATGTTGCTGTGCGACGCCCGTGCGGCCGTCACCGTGCCGAACGTGTAGTTGGTGTAGCTCAGACCGGCACCGAAGCGGAACAGCGGCTGGTACGTCGCTCCGCTGGAATTCTTCGTGTTCGGCAGGGTCAACAACAGATAGCTGTTCGGGTTGTCCGAGCCCAGGTTCGGCCACGACACCGGCAGCCGCCCGCTCGGGTTCACCGCTCCGTACAGCACGTCCGCCACACCGGCACCGCCCTCGGTGCCTGGCCGCCACGCCATCACCAAACCAGCGGGTGTCACGCCGCCGCCGGTGGGCGCTACCAGCGAGCCCATCGCCAGCGGACGGTCGTCGATCACCACGACCACGACCGGCTTGCCGGTCGCCACCAGCGCCGACACCAACGCCTGCTGATCCACCGGCAGCGTCGGGTCACGCTTGTCGTTCGGACCTTCCGCGCCCGGACCGTTGCCGACCACGACCACGTAGTCGTCCGTCGTCGCGGCCGCGGACACCGCCGCTGCCTGTGTCGCCGCGAAGGTCACGTTCGCGCCGCCGGATGCCTGTAGGCCCTTGAGCACCGTCACCGCCTGCTCGGTACTGCCCGCCGGCACACCCTGCCAGCCGATGCTCCAACCGCCCAGCGTGGCCGGAATCGAGTCGGCGTTGGGGCCCGCCACCGTCACGTGCGCGGTCGCCGGCAACGGGAGCACACTTCCCTTGTTCTGCAACACGACCGTCGACTCGGCCGCGGCCTGGCGGGCCAGGTTGGCGTCCATGCCGACCGTCTGGTTCGCGACCGCCGCGTTCACCAGTGGGTGGTCGAACACGCCGGTCTCGAACTTCAGCGCCAGCACCCGGCCGGCCGCCTCGTCGATCCGCGACGGCCTGACCAGGTGATCGGTGACGGCGCTGGTGACCGCGGTCTCGAAGGCGACCGGGTCGAACGGCTCCATTGCCATGTCCACGCCTGCGTTGATGGCGATCGCGGCGGCGTGTTCGTAGTCGGCCGCGATGTGGTACTTGGCTTGCAGGGCCGCGATGTCGTTCCAGTCGCTGACCACGACACCGTTGAAGTGCATGCGGTCACGCAGGATCGTCGTCAGCAGGTAGTGCGACGAGGTGGCTGGCACACCGTTCACGGCGCCCGAGTCCACCATCACCGTCTCGCCGCCGGCGTCGAGGCCGCCCTGGTACGACGGCAGTTCGTCGTCCTGGAGCCAGCGGATCGACATGTCGGCGTCGGTGCGGTCGAGGCCGTCGCTCGCGCCGCCGTAACCGGCGAAGTGCTTGACGTCCGCGGCGACCTGGCCGCTGGCCTGTAGACCACGCACGCCTGCGGCTTCCATCGCCGCGGCGAGGTGCGGGTCCTCGCTGAACGACTCACCGTAGCGGCCCCACGTGGTGTCCCGGTCCACGTCGGCGATCGGGCCGAAGCCCCAGCGCACGTCCGTGGCCAGCGCGGCCTTACCGGCCGAGACCTGGTCGGCCTGTTCCAGCGCCGGGTCGTACGTGGCGCCCATTCCGATGTCTTCCGGGAAGATCGTGTCACCCTGGACGTTGTTGTGGCCGTGGACCACGTCCGCGCCGTAGATGACGGGGATGTGCAGCGGGTTGTGGTCCACCGAGTACTGCACGACCGAGTCGATCGCGGTCGCCCAGTCCTGCGGGCCGTCGGCGCCCAGGATGTTCTCGGTGGGGGGTGAGCCACCGCCGGACAGGATCGAGCCGACGGCCGCGTCGCCCAGTACCGCCTGGGCGCACGTCTGGTTCAGCGGGCCAGGGCCGTTGGCGCAGTTGCCGACCACCCTGCTGACCTCGATCTGGGTCATCTGGCCGATCTTCTCGGCCATCGTCATCCGGCTCAGCAGGTCGTGCACCCGCGCCTGTACCGACGCGTGCTGGTTGAGATAGAGCGGTTGGGCGGCGGCCTGCGCGGCGCCACCACCTGCGGCGATGAGCAGCGACGCGCCGGTAAGACCGCTTGCCGCGGCGAGCACCATCACTCTTCGTAAGCGCTTTCCCATAAGTTCCTGACTCCTCCGGGCTTCGGATCGATCAAGGTGGGCGGGATTTTCCTGGCGATGGCGGGATAAGCCGATGCTTGACCCCCGCTGTGTGCGAGTCAATACGGACCGCGATCAGCCGTGGTCATCGTCCGTTCGGGCGCTACCTCCGTTCGGATGCGGCCGTTCGGAGCAATTCCGGTAAACGGGACGGTTTTACGACTAACGGAGGGTGTGCGGCCGGTCGCCGGCGGACATGCTGTGCCAGCAATTTGGTCATTTGCCACGATCAGCGCCCTTCAGGAGGACATATGTCAGGTCCGGCCACCAGATCGTTCGCGGGGATCGCCGCTCGCCGGCGGTTACTCGCACTGGGTATCGGGGCCGCGATGGTCAGTGCGCTGGCCGCCTTCGCGCCGGCCGCGCAGGCCGCCAGTCCGCCGACCACTGCCAGCCCGAACGCCGCGTCCGTCCGGGCGGAGGTGCGTGCCGGCAACCTCTTGGCCACCCACGGTGTGCGCAAGATCTGCGCCGCCGCCAACGCGCACTGCCTGGCCCAGGTGGTCACCACGTCGACCGGCTCGACCACGGCACTCTCCAGCACCACGCCGCTCGGCTACGGCGCGACCGACCTGGAAACCGCTTACCACCTGCCGGCCGCCGCCTCGACGGGTGCCAACGGCACGATCGCGATCATCGACGCGGGCGCCTACCCCCTCCTGGAATCGGACCTGTCCGTCTACCGCGCGCAGTACGGCCTGCCGGCCTGCACCACGGCCAGCGGCTGCCTGAAGATCATGGACCTGCACGGCGGCCCGCCGCTGCCCCCGGCAACGGACTTCCTCGGCCAGCTCGAGGAGGAGGACGTCGCGGTCGAGACCGCGCTGGACATGCAGATGGCCTCCGCCGCCTGCCCCGGCTGCAAGCTGGTCGAGATCCAGATCCCGGTCGGTGACGGCTTCGTCAACGACGACCAGCCCGACCTCGACGCCGCGATGGCCGATTTCGGCACCGCCGTCAACCAGGCCGCGACACAGGGCGCGGCTGCCGTCAGCATGAGCTACCAGTACCCGAGCGACACGGTGGTCGAGTTCGGCCAGGCCGGGCGCGACCTGTTCCACCCCGGCATGGCGGTGCTCGCGTCGTCCGGTGACGGCGGCTTCGAGGGCAACCTGCACACCGGTTGGCCGCAGAACCTGCCGTGGGTGACGTCGGTGGGCGGCACGTCGCTGTTCGCGGCCAACGCGGCCGGCACCAAGTTCAGCGAGACGGCGTGGAGCGGTGCCGGCAGTGGCTGTGAGACCGACCTGCCGGCCGCGATCGGGCAACCCCCCGCGGACGCGGCGTTCTGTGGCGGCCACCGGGCCAACGCGGACGTGTCGGCCGTCGCCGACCCGGCGACCGGTGTCGCTGTCTACGACACGTACGCGCCGTTCAGCGGCGAGCCGCTGAACTGGATCGTCGTCGGCGGCACCAGCGCGTCGTCGCCGTTCATCGGCGGCCTCTACGCGCGGGGCGGCCACACGTCGCAGGTGATCGGCCCGAACACGATCTACACCGCCAAGAAGGGTGCCTTCACCGATGTGAAGCTGGGGCAGAACGCCCCTACCAACGGGTGCCAGAGCCTCGGCGCGCCCGTGCAGCTCTGCCAGTCCGGCAGTGGCTGGGACGGCCCGACCGGCGTCGGCTCGCCGAACGGGCTGGCCGGTTTCTGATCGGGTTTCGATTGGCTGGCAACGGGAATCGGGGGCGATGGGTGTCACACGGCCGGTGAGATCGTGATGCCCATCGCCCCCGGCCCGACGTGCGCGGTGATGATCGACGTCACTGCGACCGGCAGCAGTTGCTTGAGGTTGGCGACCCGGTCGCGCAGGGCGGTCAGCACGCCGGGCACCCGGTCGTCGCTGCCGATGTGCTCGACGGCCAGGTCGACCGGCCGGCCACCGGCCACGGTCACCGCGCGGTCGATCATCTTGCGCAGTGCCCGGTCAGCGCCGACGGTCCGGTCCAGCGGCGTGACCTCGCCCTGCCGCACGGTCAGCATCGGCTTGAGCGCCAGTGCGCTGCCGATCAGGTGTTGGGCGGCGCCGATCCGGCCGCCCCGCCGCAGGTACTCCAGCGTGTCGACGTGCAGCAGTTCGGTGCTGCGCGCGATCCGCACCCCGGCGATCGCGAGCACCTGACCGAGTGCCCCACCGGCCACCGCGACCCGCGCGGCGGCCAGCACCGCGAAGCCGAGGCTCATGCCGAGCGTGCCGGAATCCAGTACGTGCACCGGAATCCCGGTCACGGCGGCCGCGTCCTTCGCCAGTTGGCAGGTCTGCGACATGCGACTGGAGACGTGCAGCGACACGACGGCGGACGCGCCGCTGGCGGCCGCGTCCTGGTAGGCCCAGAAGAACGCGCCGGGGTCCGGTGGTGCCGTTGTGACGGGTGTGCGGCCGCGCATGGCGCTGACGATCCGCTCGCCGGACACCCTCGCCTCGTCGTCGAACTCATCGCCGATCCGTAGCTGCTGCTGCACCACCCGAATCCCCGTTCTGGCGGCGAGGTCGGCGGGAATGCAGGCGCACGAGTCGGTCACGATCGCGACGAAACCTGGGCGGGTGCCGGACATGATGTCGAACTGTAACGAGCGCACCCCCTAGGGGTCGACATCCCCATCGGGGGTCGAACGGGTCACTCGTTCGGAGTAGTCGTGAGGATGGTCACCGTCGGTCGGGTTGCTGTCGTGCTACCGGCCGGTAACATTCGAGTGGTGGAGGCCACTGTGCGGCAGCACGGTCTTCGCTCGCCAACCCGGTCACGACATGGCAAGGTCGGGCCATTCCATGCTCAGCTCGCAGGAGGTCGAACCAGACCCATGAACATCGTCGTTCTGGTCAAGCAGGTGCCCGACACCTACTCCGAGCGCAAGCTCGCCGACGCCGATCACACGCTGGATCGCGGCTCGGCTGACGCTGTGCTCGACGAGATCAACGAGCGGGCCGTCGAGGAGGCCCTGCTCATCAAGGAAGCGCAGGGCGACGACAGCACGATCACCGTGGTCAGCATGGGCCCGGAACGCGCGACGGAGGCGATCCGCAAGGCACTGTCCATGGGCGCCGACGCGGCCGTACACGTCAAGGACGACGCGCTGCACGGCGCCGACGTGCTACAGACCGCCAAGATCCTGGCCAAGGCGATCGGCACCGTCGAGGGCGTCGACCTGGTGATCGCCGGCAACGAGTCGACCGACGGCGTCGCCGGTGCCGTGCCGGCGATCGTGGCCGAACTGCTCGGCCTGCCGCAGCTCACGCACGCCCGCAAGGTGGAGCTGAACGGCACGACGCTCACCGTCGAGCGCGAGACGGCGGACGAGGGACTCGTGAAGCTGGAGGCGAGCCTGCCGGCGCTGGTCAGCGTGTCCGAGAAGATCAACGAGCCGCGCTACCCGTCGTTCAAGGGCATCATGGCCGCGAAGAAGAAGCCGGTGAACACGGTGACGGTCGCCGACCTCGGCATCGACACCGGCGAGGTCGGCCTCGACAACGCGTGGTCGACGGTGTTGGAGGCGGCCCCGAAACCGCCGCGCTCCGGCGGTACGAAGGTCGAGGACGAGGGTGACGGCGGTACGAAGATCGCCGAGTACCTGGTCGCGCAGAAGCTGATCTGACGAGCGAGGAGGAGAACCCACGATGTCCGAGGTCCTGATCCTCGTCGAACTGCACGACGGTGACGTGAAGAAGGTCACCCACGAACTGCTGACCGCGGCCCGCCGCCTCGGCGAGCCGTCCGCTGTGGTCGTCGGCGCGCCGGGCACGGCAGCCAAGGTCCGCGACGCGCTGGCCGCGCATGGCGCCGCCAAGGTCTACTCGGCCGAGTCGGACGACGCGGCCGACTACCTGGTCACGCCGAAGGTCGACGCACTGGCAACCGTTGCTGCGACGGCGAATCCGGCCGCGATCCTGGTCGCCGGCTCGTCCGAGGGCAAGGAGGTCGCCGGCCGTCTAGCGGTCCGGCTGGGCGCAGGGCTCATCGTCGACGCGATCGACGTCGACGGTTCCGGGGTCACCAGCCAGTCGATCTTCGGCGGCGCGTACACGGTGAAGTCGAAGGTGGGCCACGGCACGCCGGTGATCACAGTGCGGCCGGGCGCGATCGACGCCGAGGCCGCTGACGGCGCCGCCGCCGAGCTGTCCGCCGTGGACCTGCCGGCCGTCGATGCCGCGCGAGCCACGAAGATCCTCTCCCGCGAACCGGTCGTCGGCGGTGACCGGCCCGATCTGGCCGAGGCCAGCGTCGTCGTGTCCGGTGGCCGTGGGGTCGGCAGCGCGGAGAGCTTCTCCGTGGTCGAGGAGCTGGCCGACGCACTGGGTGCCGCCGTCGGCGCATCCCGTGCCGCCGTCGACTCCGGTTACTACCCGCACCAGTTCCAGGTCGGCCAGACCGGCAAGACGGTCGCGCCGCAGCTCTACATCGCGCTGGGCATCTCCGGCGCGATCCAGCACCGCGCCGGCATGCAGACGTCGAAGACGATCATCTCGGTGAACAAGGACGCAGAGGCGCCGATCTTCGAGATTTCCGACTTCGGTGTGGTGGGGGACCTGTTCAAGGTCGCTCCACAGCTCACCGAGCAGGTCAACAAGCGCAAGGGCTGACCCGATCCGCACGACGGGCCGTTTCCGATCACGGGAAACGGCCCGTTGTTCATAAAGTCTCCACCATTCGGCTACCGGTTCACCC
>DATBDL010000127.1:0-8801 GCA_036269975.1 Pseudonocardiaceae bacterium
GGACGTAGCCCTTGTTCCAGATCTGGTTCCAGGCTTCCTCGATGAGGTCGTGCGGAATGACCAGGCCGTACTTCTCGAGCGGCACCAGGTAGCTGCGGTAGTAGTCGTCGTAGATCCAGCGCCGCCACATCTCGGCGTAGCTCTCCCGGTCCTTGCGGCGGTCCTTCGTGCCGTACTCGATGAAGGTGCCGATGGCCGCGTCGACGACACGGTGGTTGTTCCACCACGCGTAGCGGAGATCCCGTTCCAGGAGCTGGTGGTTGCTCTCGTCGGACAGCGCCATCAGGAGGGTGGCGTAGCCGTTGCTGATGTGCCGCGACTCGTCGGACTGCACCGAGTGGAAGACGGTCGGCAGCAGGTAGTCGCCGTTGGCGGCCGCCTCGGCCGGCATGGCCACGAACAGCGTGTTGGTGAACGCCGTCTCGGCGACGATGGTCAGGTAGATCGACGCGGCGGTGATCGCGTCACCGGTGATGAAGCCCTCGGCGAACTGGCGGCCGATGGTGCCGCAGTAGTCGTTCTGGAAATTGCGAAGACTGCTGTTGAAACCGGCCGGATCGATATAGTTGTTCATGTAGAGGCGCTTGAGGTTCTGCTGGATCGTGGAATGGCGAACCTCGTCGATCATCTGGATGGCCTGGCCGTTGTGCAGCTCCGGATTCGGTACCGTGCGGAACAACAACGGCATCGCGCGGGCCGCGGAGATCTCCGGCAGCGGGATGATGCTCAGGAACAGCTTCTGCCATTCCAGCCAGCGCTCCTGGACCTGGCGGAACATGTTTCCCCTGATGGCACCGTCCTCGGCGCCGTACACCCTGTGGTCCTTCTCCTCCTGCATCGGGAAGTACGACCGAAGCACCTGCTTGAGCGGGTCCTTCTTCTGTGCCTTCTGGAATGTGTAGTCGGTTCCGTAGTGTGACACCGGCTCGTGATAGACCGGCTCCCAGGAAAGTTCCTGGATCTTCTGGTGGGCTTTCGCCACACTCTGGCGGCTCATGATCACTCCTTACCCGCCGGGTTACAGCTACACCGGGAATTACAGCGCGGAGTCGGGAGTGTTCCGGTCTCAATATGAGACAGTGCTGGTTTGGCTCGCTCCGCTCGCGTGGCCCGCCGCCTTTACGCGGCGGCGTGCCTGCCCGCGCCGCCTCGCTTCGCTCGATCCGGGTCACACGCCTGCTTCGGGTCAGTCGTCCAGCATCTTGGCGCGTAGTTCTGCGAGGTGGTCGCGGATGTCGGGCGACGCGTGCGTGACGCCCTGGACCGTCGGGGTGATGCCGAGCGCGCGCAGCAGGGCGGCGGCAGGTTCACCCGGATGACCGGCTGTCCCGAGTGTGGGATGGCAGCCATGCTCGACCAGGTGGTGGAACACCAGATTCACGATCGTCCATGGGTTGTAGGTCTCGCCTGGCGGTCCGTCCTGGGTCATCCCGCACCTCCGTGCACCCATGACACCGCCGGAACGTCGACCGAGTTGTCTCAATTTGAGACACCAGTGGCGGGATCGTCGGCATACCCTGGCCAGGCGGCGGTAGGAGGCAACGTGGAGGACACCCGGCTGGCGCGCACGCGAATCCGCTTCCTGACCTCGGAGACGATCGAACCGGACCAGGTCCGGGACGCGATCCTGGCCTCGTGGTGGCGCTCGCGTGAGTTCCACGTGCCGGCCGATCACATCGAGTTGCCCTACGTGCGCCACCAGGACCTGGACACACCGCTGATCCACGCGGCGACACCGGTGCTGGAGCGCCTCGGCGACCAGCTCGATGGCCAGCCGATCAGTCTCATCCTCACCGACCCGACCGGTGTCGTGCTCACGCAGCGCACCGGCGATCCGGATCTGCACCGGCACCTGGAAGCGGTGGAACTGGTGCCCGGTTTCAGCTACGGCGAGCAGTTCGTCGGCACCAACGGAATCGGTACCGCGCTGGAGGAGGGCCGGCCGTCGCACGTGTTCGGCCACGAGCACTACGCGGAGAACCTGGAGGACCTCGCGTGTGCCGGCGCGCCGATCCTGCATCCGATCTCCGGCAAGACGATCGGCGCCGTCGACCTGACGTGCTGGCGCAAGGACGCCGGCCAGTTGCTGATCGCGCTCGCGCGCACGACGGCGGAACAGATCCGGCAGGCGCTGCTCACCCACAGCAACATCCGTGAGCTGACGCTGTTCCAGGCATACCTACGGGCCTGCCGGCGCACCACCGGCATCGTGATGGCCTTCAACGACGACGTCGTGATGATGAACGACCGCGCTCGCCGGCTGCTCGATCCGGCCGACCAGTCGGTGCTGCTCGGGCACGCCACCACGGCACTGGCCGAGGGCAGGGAGGCGACGGCGACGCTGGCATTGCCCACTGGTGGCAAGGTAAGGATGCAGTGCCGCAGGGCGGCCGGGCACCGAGGCGCGACGGCGGGCGCCGTGCTGTCGGTGATGCTGATCGAGAACGAGGACGAGACCACCGAGGCCGCGTCGCCGCTGCTGCCGATGTTCCTGCCCGGCGTCGTCGGCTCGGCACCGTTGTGGCTGCGGTGCTGCTACGACGTCGACGCCGCGTGCGGCCAGGACGAGTGGCTGGTGCTGGCCGGCGAGCGCGGGGCCGGCAAGAACACGCTGGCGCGGTGTGTCCACCAGCGCCGGCACCCGACCGGCCGCATCCACACGCTGGACGCCGCGTCGGACACGTGGCGCGAGGACGAACTGCGCCGCGAGCTGATCGACGACCCCGTGGACGCGCTGGTGATCCGGCACGTCGACCGGCTGTCGGCGGGCGCGCTGCGGGCGCTGGTCACCGTGTTGCGGGCGGTGGCAGAAGGACAGGGCGCCAGGGTGCCGTGGGTGGCGGTCACGTTGACCGAGGACACCGACTCCGACGATGACCAGGCACCCGATCCGGAACTGGCCGAACTGCTGTCGTTCTTCCCGCGCACCGTCCGGGTGCCACCGCTGCGCCGGCACGTCGACGACATCCGCGAACTGGTTCCGCTGTTCCTGGCCAAGCTCCCGCACGGCGGCCAGGTCACGTGCTCGCCGGCCGCGCTGCACCTGCTGATGCGCGCGGCATGGAACGGCAATGTCGCGCAATTGCACCGGGTACTGCGGCAGGCCGCCCGGCAGCGGCGCACCGGCTCGATCCAGCCGAGCGACCTGCCGGCCGAGTTCCGCGCCGTCACGCGGCGCCCGCTCAACCGACTCGAGTCGATGGAGCGGGACGCGATCGTGCACAGCCTGCAGGACGCCAAGGGCAACAAGGTCCGCGCGGCCCAGTTCCTCGGCACGTCACGGGCGACGCTGTACCGCAAGATCCACGAGTACGGCATCGTCCCGCCGGACCGTTGAGCCCACTACTTACGTCGCGAAGACCTGGAATTCCGAACACTGGCCGGCCGGCCAGCCGTTGTTCGCCGTGAACAGCAGGCGAAGGTAGCGGACGGTCGCCGTATACGTGATCGTGACGGTGTTGCCCGTGGCCGGGTTGAACGTGTAGCCGGCGGCCGCCACCACGGTGCTGAAGTTCGAGCCGTCCGTGCTCCCCTGCACCGTGATCGTCTGCGTCCTGGTGTTCCAGGCGCTGGCCGGCGGCAGGTTCAGCACGATCCGCTTCGTGCTCGTCGCGGCGCCGAGATCGACCTGGAGCCACTGTGGGAACGCGTTGTTGTTGCTCTCCCAGTAGGTGCTCGTGTTGCCGTCGACGGCGTTGCCGCTGGCGTAGACCTGGGTGTGGCTGCTCTCGCTGGTCGACCGGTTCTGCGCCAGGTTCGTGTTCGGCGGCGGTGGCGGCGGTGGCGGCGGTGGCGGGGTGGTCGAGCCGCCGCTGATCATGGGTTGCGTCGGGCGCGTCGGTGTCAGCGCGAGCTGGCCCTTGAGCATGCGGCCGCCGTCGGCGGTCAGGCGGAGGTAGTAGTCCGACGAGCACGCGGTGCCGTCGGCGTCCAGTGCCAGGAGGCCCGAGCCGGCCGGGGTCATGGCCTGGTTCTCGGCCGTCTTGGCGATCTGGTTGCCCTCGCCGTACTCGTCGAACATCGAGATGTAGATCCCTTGCGCCCCAACGCGAACCATGTTGTAGAACTGGTGCCACATGAAGTCGCCGTGCACCCGCTGGTTGCCGGAGACGTCACCGGGCAGCACGCACGGCTGGTAGTCGATGCCGTTGGCGTTGCAGTCGGCCTGGTCTGGCTGGTTGAACTGGGTGAACACGTTGTCGGAGTCGCCGATGTTGCCGATGGCGCCGACCATCCACGGCGAGATCATGTTGAAGGCGTGGTACGTGCCCAGGAAACCGGCGCGTGAGCCACCGACGCCGGTGCGCCATTCCCGTGGCACGCCGCCGATCACGTAGCAGCCCTGGCCCTTGAAGAAGTTGATCACGTCGAGGCAGGTGCCCGCGTCCCACGGATGGTTGGCGTCGCTGAAGCCGAAGCCCCAGATGCACACGACGGGCTTGCCGTTCTGGCGCGCGTAGGCGGGCGACGCGGTGTGCGCGGACATCTTGCTGGTCCAGTCGGTCTTGATCTCCGACTGCATGTTCGTCCATCCGGTGACGTCGTACATGATGTAGAACCTGCGGCCGAACTGCTCGGCGGAGCTGCGTACCTTGGTGGCCATGGCATCGCGGGTCGGGCCCTCGCTGCTGTTGGGGTTGAAGCGTTGCAGCGCCGCCGTGTCGCAGCCGTTCTGCTGCATCCACAGGAAGTGCGTGTCCACGGTCTGCTGGTCGAACGACGAGAACAGGGTGGCCGGCTGGCCGTTGTTCAGGTTCGAGTAGGCGGTCTGGTAGCCCTTCGCGTACTCGCGCATGTCCGGCCACGCCTTGATCACGTTGTTGCTCGGCGACGGCGGCGCTCCCCAGTTCTGGCTCCAGTGCCACCACGCGTTGATCGGCGCGCCGTCACCTGGGGCGGCGAACCAGCCCTGGTAGCCGACGGTGATCTTGCCGACAACGTCGCCGGCCGGACTGGCGGCCGATGCCGCGCCCATCTCTCTGATGGACAACGCACCGATGGCGGTGGCGGCGATAGCGGAACCGATAAAGGTCCGACGGGAGACTGCCATCAGCGTTCCTTTCGGCCACGAAATAAGTCTTTGGCCGGGACAGTAGCCAGATCGACATATAGCCGCAATATTGTGTTAATATTGCGCAATATTACGTTCCGTGGTCGCAAGAACTCGACCGTTGATCGCGGGCCGGGCCGGCCGTACACTGCGGCCCGATGAATCGTGTCCGCACGGTACCGCTGAGCTGGGCGCAACGGGCATGGGTGCTCGGACCACCCACACTGACCGAATCGGACGGATGGCGTCACGATCTCGGTGCCACGATAGTCATTCCACGTCATGTCGGCGTATCGGAGATCAAGGCCGCGCTCGCCGTCCTGATCCGGACCTACCCGGCGCTGCGGGCTCGGCTGGTGTCCAGTCCGGACGGCGGCGGTGTGCTGGACCAGGAGATCGTCTCCGCCGCGCCGGCCGGGGTGTGCGTCGCTCCCGCTGAGCTCGATCCGGTGCGGACGGCGGCGGTGGCTCGACGTGCCGCGATCGGTTCGGCCAACATCGGGGCCGCGGTTCAGTACGCCGGCGCCGGTACGACCGTCACGCTCGCGATGGCGCATGCGTTCGTGGACGGTTGGGCTGTTGGGCTGTTGCGGACGGCGTTCGAGCAGGCCCTGTGCCCGGCGTCGGCCGTTGCGCAGGACACGTTGTTCACGCTGCTGGAGTTCGAGCGGAGCGCGGCCGGTGTCGAACTCTCCCGTCGAAACGTCCGACGACTCGTGTCCGTCGCGACGAAGGCCGACCGGCTCGGTCTACTGCCTTCTGCGTCGGCCGGCGCCAGCCACGAGCACGGCGACCTGCTGGCCGGGATTCACGACAGCACGTGGCTGCTCGACGTGCTCCGCGCGCCACCGTCCGGTCTGGCCAGGGCGGCGACGTTGTTGTCGTTGGTGTACCTGGGTTACTGCCGGTGGCGGGGCACGAAGGGCGCGGTGTTCGTGACGCCGGTGGCGAACCGGGTGTCGCAGGAGCAGCAGGAGTTCGTCGGGCTGATGATGATGCGGAACTGGGTGCTGCTGGACTGGCGGCCGGACGAGCCGTTCAGCGCACTGGCCGATCGGGTGACGACACAGTTGTTGCGCTGCGCCCTGCATGGCCGGTTCGACCCGGTGGCGGCACTGGACGAACTGGACCGTGCCGGCATCACGGCGTCGCCCCGGCTGTACTTCAACTACGCCGAGCCGGCCGGTTTCGTGGTGCCGCCACGGTCAGCTCCCCGACCCGAGACCACCCACTGGCGGCGGCTGCCGTCGGGCGGGGTGCCGTTCGAGTTCAATGCCTACGTCGGCGACGACGGGGTCATGGTGATCACGAAGTTCGACGAGGCGCTGTTCTCGGCGGCCGAGGCGGAGCGGTTCGGGCATTGCTTGCGGGAGGTCGCCGCGCTCGTGTGCCGATCACCTGACCTGCCGGTCAGCCAGGTGTAAGGACAGGTTCCCCGGTCCACACAGTGCTGGGCTTTGTGGGCACCATGCTTGACTGGGGACATGCCCACAAAAGCCCAGTCGCGGATGAGCTGGTCGCCGCCATCGGGCGACTATTGCGGCGCGGGCTGCCGGTGTGGTTGGTCAGCGCACTGCTGACCGACCCAAAGCACTTCTTCCGTTCGTTCACCGTCAAGGAACTGGGCCGTCTGATGACCGCACACCCGGCCGAAGCCGTTGTCCGCGCCCACGAGATGGGCATCTACAAGCGTTACTTCGACTTGATCGCCACCGGCCGCAAGACCACCGAGATCCGGGTCGACGACTCCAGCCGCCGCAAGATCAAGGAAGGGTCGCTGATCCGGTTCCGTTGTCAGGGCGACCAAGTTCTGACCCGAGTGACTCGTGTTGCCCGCTACGCGAGCTTTGACGAGATGTTCGACCACGAGTCCGTTGCCTCGGTCAATCCGCTGGCGACCCGCGCCGAACAGCTTGCCAACATTCGCCAGATCTACCCGCCCGAGCGCGAAGCCCTCGGCGTCGTCGCCCTCGGCATCGAACTCCTCGACCCATCCTGGCGCGCGCGCACGTTGTAGGTTCTCACCTCTGCTGGATGCCTAGCCCGCCAACGTGTCCAGCGTTACCTGCCAGAGGTGGGCCGCCGCTGCCGGGTCCAGCGCGTACGGCGCGACGCCACGGACCGAGCCCTCCTGGCCGGGTTCCGCTTCCTCGCAGTCCTCGAAGTAGCGGCCGCCGATGCCCTCCAGCAGCGGCGATGTCGCCAGCAGGATCGACGTCGCCGCGCCCTGTTCCGGTGTCTTCTGGGTGATCTGGCTACTCAACCTCGCCCGTAGCCGCTGGATCTCGTCCTGGCTCACGTGGCGCTGGAGGTTGGTGCTGATGCTGCCGGGATGCAGCGCGTTCACGGTGATGCCGTCGGCGGCCCAGCGCTTGGTCGCCTCGACCGCGAAGAGAATGTTGGCGGTCTTGGACTGACCGTACGCCAGCCACGGCTCGTACGGGCGCGTGTGGAAGTGGATGTCCTCGAACACGACCGGCGAGCGCAGGTGCGCCAGCGAGCTCACCGCGACCACGCGTGCGTTTCCGTTCTGCGCCAAGGCATCGCGCAGTCCGTTGGCAAGAGCGAAGTGGCCGAGGTGGTTGGTGGCGAACTGCAGCTCCCACCCTTGCGGCGTCCGGGTTTCCGGCGACGCCATCACGCCGGCGTTGTTGATCAGGATGTCCAGCGGACCGTCCCACGACGCCACGAATGCCGCCACCGACGCCTGGTCGGACAGGTCGAGCCGTCCGACGTGGACCTGCTCGTTGCCGGCGGTGGCCCTGATGTCGGCCGCCGTTCGCTCGCCCGCGTTCCGGTCGCGGACCGCCAGCGTGACCTCGGCGCCGGCGCTTGCCAGGGCACGTGCGGTCTCGACGCCGATACCGGACGCGCCGCCGGTGACGATGGTGCGCCGGCCGGTCAGGTCGATTCCCTCGATGACGTCGGCCGCGGTGGACTGGCCGGTGAACGGGGTGGTGATGCGTGTTGCCGAAGTCATGGTCGTCTGCCGTCCTTGTTCGGTACGATGTGAACCGGAGGAGCCTCCACTAACGGTAAGCGGAGGACCCTCCACTTGCAAGTCGGCTGCGTCACACCCACCTGGAGGACCGACCCTTGTCTCGACCGTTGCGCGCGGACGCGGCTCGCAACCGCGAACGCCTCCTCGTGGTGGCCGTGCGCGCGTTCTCCGAGGATGCCGACGTCACGCTGGACGCGATCGCCAAGGCCGCCGGCGTCGGGATCGGCACGCTCTACCGCCACTTCCCGACCCGCGAGGCGCTGGTGGACGCGGCCTACCGCAACGAGCTGGCCCGGCTGTGCGATGCGGTGGACGACCTGCTCTGCGACCTGCCGCCGGACGCCGCCACCCGCGCCTGGATGGACCGCTTCGTCGACTACATGACCACGAAACGCGGCATGGCGGAAGCGCTGCGGGCCCTCATCGCCTCCGGTGGCAACCCGTTCGGTGCCAGCCGCGACAAGCTGACCACCGCGATCACCGCCCTGCTCACCGCGGGCGCCGCCGCCGGCACGATCCGGCCCGACGTCGATCCGGGCGACGTGCTGGTGAGCCTGAGCGGGGTGTCGTTGGCGGCGGGCGAGCCAGCGCAACGGGACCAGGCCAGCCGACTGCTCGACCTCCTCATGGACGGCCTCCGCTACCAGCCCGCCCAGTAACCCGCGCCATTAGCTATCACCCTGGCCGACCTGCCTGCGGGCGGCCTCCAGTTGCTCCTGCCAATTGATGTTGGCGGGCTCCAGGCTGACC
>DATBDL010000128.1:0-12835 GCA_036269975.1 Pseudonocardiaceae bacterium
GAGCGGCCGCCGGCCGAGACGGTCACGCCGTCGAAGCCGACCCTCGTCAAGCCGCCGCCGGAGCGGGTGCCGGAACCGACGCCGGTAGTGGCCGCGCCGAAACCAATGCCGAAGCCAATGCCGAAACCAATGCCGATACCAGCGCCGACACCCGTCGATGTGCCGGCTCCGGTCGCCGAGGGGGCGACCGGGCCGGAACTGGTCCACCGCGACACGGTGCCCGGCCGGTTCTCCGCCCGGATACCCGACGATCTGGTGGAGACGTTCGAGCGGGCCTACGGCGTGGAGGTCGCCGACGTCACCGTCGACCGGTCGCCGGAAGCCGGTGCGCGGGCGAAAGCCATCGGTGCCAGGGCGTTCGCGCATCAGGACCTGATCGTGCTGCCGGAGGACGCCGGCCCGGTCGAGAGCGTCGCGACGCGGGCACTGCTCGGCCACGAGCTCGCCCATGTCGTACAGCAACGCACGATCGGTTCGCTGCCAACGGAATCCGACACGGACGGCCAACGGCTGGAAGCCGCCGCCCGTTCGGTCGAGGAGTGGGTCCGTGCCGGTGCGGCCGGACCGCCACCGCCGGCGGTGCCACCCCAACCGGGTACACCGCCCGAAGCATCAGAACGGCCCGGCCCGGCGCCGGTCCGGCGACGCGCCAGCGCTGGCCCCCCCTCCAGTGCTGGCGCGCCGCAGCGTGCGGAGTCCGGTGTGGCCACCGCGCCCGCTCCCACACCGGCGCAGCAGAACACGCCGCGCGTCGTTACCAGCACGTCGGGCGGCAACAACACCGTGGCGACCGGTGCCGGGACCGCGACACCCACGCTCGTGCACCCGGCGACCCGAAGCACCCAGCCCGATCCGATGAACCCGACCACGATGCAGCAGTACCGCACGGAGCTCCGTGAGTCGTTCGAGCACTTCGGCGCCGACATGCTCGGCCTCGGTGGCCTGATCGGCGGGGGAGCGGCGGCGGCGCAGCCGTCGAACACGCCACAGGTCAACCGGCCGGCGTCGTCGACGTCGACGGCAACGGGCACGACGACGCCAGCCGGCGGGACCACCGGCGGCACCGGCACCGGCACGACCGGCGGGACCACCGGCGGTGCCGGGTTCAACCGGGACGCCCGGCGCGAGCAGTTGCAGAACGACGCGCTGGAACGGCTGAACATGGTGCGCGGCCAGCAGGGCGAGTCGCCGCTGGCCGAACTGCCGGCCACCGAACAGGCCGCCATCGAGGCCCAGTTGGACTCCGAGCAGGCCAGCGGCGGGGGCGGCGCAGGCGGGAACGGCCTGCCGGTGGTGCGAAGCTGGTCGGACTTCGGGAACCAGTTCCGGACCGCCGGTGGCGGTCTGCTCGGCGATCTCATCGGCTACGACCCGGCGGCCGCTGCCGACCGCAGGCGCCAGGAAGAAGAACAGGCAAGGCAGCAACAGCAGCAGGCGGCGGCCGGCAACACCACCACGTCGACGGCCGGTGCCGCCGCTGCCGCCGCGACCGGCGGTGCCGTCGCCGCAGGGGCGGTCGGCCATCCGGACCGGCCGCTGACCCTCGAAACGACCGGTGCCGATCTCACTCGGCTGTACGACCGCATTCACACCCGGCTGGTGCGCGAACTCCTCGTGGGTCGCGAACGCTCCGGGTCCTTGATGGATTTCCGATAGGGAGGCTGGACGGTGCCACTCAACGACCAGTCGAAGCTCGGCTTGTCCAACCGGTTCCACGTCATGATCGACAGTCACGACCTGGGCAGTTGGGCGAAGGTCGACGGGCTCGACGTGTCATGGGACGTTGCCGAGTACCGCGCGGGGGACGGCGGCAACTACCGCTGGTACTTCCCCGGCAACACGAAGTATTCCAACGTCAAGCTGATGCGCGCGGCCAGTCAGGACTCCGAGAAGGTCAAGACCTGGCTGACCAGCAACTCCTTCGGGCACAAGCTGGGCACCGGCAAGATCACGCTGAACGACTCCGGCCACAACAAGGTCATCGACTGGACCCTTGAGGGCGCCTACCCGGTGAAGTGGGCGATCAGCGGATTCGACGCCGGCGCCAGCAGCGTCGCGGTGGAGACGCTGGAACTGGTGCACCTCGGCTTCCTCGACGACCACAAGACCCCGCAGGTCTGAGGCGATAGCTCATGACGATGCCACAGGCCGAGATGCTCGGCCTCCAGATGCGGTTCAAGGTGACCGTGGACGGGCTGTCGCTCGGCTACTGGTCGTCGTGCAAGGGCATCTCGATGAAGTTCAACGCCAAAGCCGTGCACGGCAACGTCTACGACTCCTTCAACTACATCCCCGAACGCGTCGAGTACCCCGACGTCACGGTGGCCCGCGCGATGAACTCGAAGGACTCGCCGAAGGTGTGGAAGTGGCTGGCCGACTGCCGCCGCCAGTGGTACGGACCGGAACCGGGGGACTGGTCGGGCAAGACCGCGGTGATCCAGCTCTTCGACGCGCAGTACCAGTTGGTCACGTCGTGGTCACTGGCCAATGTGTACCCGAAGGAGTGGCGCGGTCCGGACCTCGATGCCGGCGGCGGTGGCATCGCACTGGAACAACTCGTCCTCGCGCACGAAGGGTTCCTGTGATGACCAGCCTCGAAGGCGCGATGACCGGCGCGAAACTGGTCTGCATCAACCCCAGCGCGCTGGGCACGGTCTGGTTCGACTTCCACCCGGAGAAGATCCAGATGCAGCGCGGCGTCAACACGTCGTTCCGGCCGTCTGCGTCGTCGAACAGCGGGTCACCGGCCGGCGGCAGCGGCAGCATCTTCCAGGGCGCGTCCGGCTCCACGATCACCATCGCCGACGGGCTGCTGACCGGTCTGACCACGAAGCCACGCGTCGACACGCTGATGGGTTGGCTCAGTCCTGGTGGCGGGCTGCTCGGCGCGCTGATCGGCGGCGCCGTCTCCGCGCTCACCGGTGGCCACGTCAACCTGATGGCCAGCCTGCCCGTCGTCACGTTCTCCTACGGCCCGCCGGAGATGGGCTTCCTCTACCAGGTGCACCTGAACTCGGTGACCGCGAACTTCACGCGGTTCACGCAGGAGGGCATTCCGGTGCGGGCCGAGATCAACCTACAGATGAAGGAACAGCCGAGCCTGCTGGGCAGCCTGCCCACCAACCCGACCAGTGGCGGCCTGCCCGGCCGCAAGTCGCACATGGTCAGCGCCGGCGAGAACCTGCAGAGCGTCGCCGTGCAGAACTACGGCGCGCCCGGACTGTGGCGCAAGATCGCCGAGACCAACGACATCGACGACCCGCTACGGGTACGCCCAGGTCGCGGTGTCTACCTGCCGAACCCGGACGAGCTGTTCGCGGATCGGGGTGCCGAATGACGAGCATGCTCGGCATCACGTCCGAGGCGACGGTCCGGGCGTCGGTCGCGCTCGGGCCGGGCGGCGTCATGCCGCTCTCGCCGTTGGTGGAACCGAAACTGGTGCGGGTGGTCGTGGACACGCACCTGCACCTGCCGGACATGTTCGAGCTGACGTTCCTGGACGAGGACGGCAACGTGCTGTCCGACGCCGGCATCCAGATCGGCACCGCGGTGCAGGTTTCCGGTGGCGCGTCGGGCAGCTCCTCAGCCAGTGAACTGGTCGAGGGCGAGGTCACGTCGATCGAGGCCGTGTGCGCGGATCTGCACATTCTCACCGTCGTCCGCGGGTACAGCAAGGCGCATCGGTTGCAGCGCGCCAAGAACACCTCGACGTACGTCAACCAGACCGACGGCGACATCGCCCGTTCCATCTGCCTGTCCAACGGCCTGACCCCCGGCACAATCGACGATCCCGGCGTCACGCACGACCACATCGCGCAGGTCAACCAGACCGACTGGGACTTCCTGCGCCAGCGCGCGATGGAGAACGGTTACGAGACCGGCGTTTCCGGCGGGCAGTTCTACTTCCGCAAGCCCTCCGGCCCCGATCCGGGTGGGGGCGGTCTTGGTGGGCTGGCCGGCGCGGTCGGTGGCGCGATCTCCTCCGCGCTCGGCGGCGGCCCGCCCACGCTCACGTTCCGGGACGATCTCATGGAGTTCTACCCGCGCATCACGGCCGGCAACATGACGCCGAACGTCGAAGTCCGGGTGTGGGACCAGGATCAGGCGCAGGTCGTCACGGCCAAGGAAGACGCGGCGACGCACACCGCGAAGATCTCCGGTGAGGACCCGAAGGCGCTGGCCACCAGTTTCGGTTCCGCGTTGCCCATTCCGATTCCGTCGATCCCCTCGATTCCCGGCCTGCCCAGCCTCGGCGCGTTGCCGACGCCGGGCGCGCACGTGATCACCGACCGGCCGGTGGCGTCCGGTTCCGCAGCGTCAACGGCCGCCGACAAGCTCGCGACCGGGGTGGCCGAGCACCTGGCGAGCACGTTCGCCGAGGCGGAAGGACTGTGTACCGGTAATCCGGGTGTGCAGGCCGGCGCGCAGATCACCATCGCCGCCGTACCGTCCGCCTTCGCCGGCACGTGGACCGTCACCAACGCGCGGCACGTGTTCGACGAGGAACACCACGGCTACATGACCCAGTTCTGGGTCAGCGGCCGCGCCGACCGCACGTTGGCGGGCCTCACGGGCGGCGGCCCAAAGGCGGGCGAGGCGTATCGGATTCCTGGCCTGGTCTGCGGTGTCGTGACCAACAACAACGACCCGAACACGAGCGGCCGGGTGAAGGTCGCGCTGCCGTGGCTGTCGCCGACGTACGAGTCGGACTGGGTGCGGGTGGTGCAGGTCGGCAGCGGCAAGTCCAGCGGCTCACTGTTCACCCCGGAGACCGGCGACGAGGTGATGGTCGGCTTCGAGTTCGGCGACCCGCGCCGGCCCTACGTGCTGGGCGGCCTGCGCAACGGCAACACGTCCTTCGACCTCGGCGGTGCCGCCGTGCATGCCAGCGGCATGGCCGGCACCGTGGTGCGGCGCGGCATCGTCGCCCCGACCGGGACGACGCTGCTGTTCCAGGACGAACTCACCCCGCCACCGCCGATGCCGGGCGGCATTCCCACCGCGTCGTCGATCCTGCTCGGCACGGCGGACGAATCCGTGTCGCTGAAGATCGACCAGGTCGGCTCGACCCTCACGCTGACCTGTAATCCGGCGGCGGGGCCGGGGAAGGCGCCGATCGGCACGCTGAAGATCGAGTGCGGCCAGGCCGGCACCGTGGAGATCAAGACGGGCCAGGGCGGCCAGATGACCATCGACGGCGGCGCCCAGCTCAAGCTCACCGCGCAGGCGTCGATCGACATCGAGAGCCAGGGCACGGTCTCGATCAAGGGCACCGCGGTCCAACTGAATTGATGTTCGAGGAGAGCAAGGGATGGCGCAGGACTTCGTCGGGGCCGGTTGGTCCTTCCCGCTGGGAGTGGACTCCACCGGTGGCATCGCGCTGGCCCGAGGCGACCAGGAACTCGTGCAGGCGATGCAGCTCATCCTGATGACGTATCCGGGCGAGCGGCCGATGCGGCCCGAGTTCGGGTCCCGGCTGCGTGACTTCGTGTTCCGCAACACCACCCCGCAGACCGCGGGTGAACTGGCGCAGGAGGTGCGGACGTCGTTGCTGCGCTGGGAACCGAGGGTGGACATCGAGCGCGTGCACGTCACACCCGATGCCTCCGAACGCGGCATGCTCTACATCGACATCGCCTACACGGCCAAGGGCACCAACGACAAGCGCAACCTGGTCTTCCCGTTCTACACGATCCCTGACGACGGGAGTGACTACTGATGGGCCTGCCAGCGCCGAACCTGGACGACCGCCGGTTCCAGGACCTGGTGGACGACGCGAAACGCCTCGTGCAGCGCCGCTGTCCGGAGTGGACGGACCACAACGTGTCCGACCCCGGCGTCACGCTGATCGAGACGTTCGCCTTCATGACCGACCAGTTGCTGTACCGGCTCAATCGCGTGCCGGACCGGATGTACGTGAAGTTCCTGGAACTGATCGGCGTCCGGCTGCTGCCGCCGCATCCGGCTGCCGTACCGGTCACGTTCTGGCTGTCCGCACCGGCAGTCGTGCCGATGAACGTGGTCGCCAGTACTGCCGTGGCGACCGTGCGGACCGAGTCGGAGGACTCGGTCGTGTTCACCACCATCGACAACCTGGCGATCGTGCCGTGCGAACTGGCCGCCGTGCGCACCCGGACCGTGGACGACGAGGCGTCGGTCGACCGGACCGAGCAGTTCACGTTCGGCACGTCGTTCCCCGCGTTCGGCGAGGTTCCGCGACCGGGCGACGCGCTCTACTTCGGACTGACCGAGCCGACGCCCCGGTGTGCCGTGCGGATCGACTTCCGCGGCCGGGTGGAAGGCATCGGCGTCGATCCGCGCGACCCGCCGCTGGTGTGGGAGGCGTGGCACGGCGACGGCTGGAGCGCGTGCGAGACCAGTTCGGACACCACCGGTGGCCTGAACCGGACCGGCTCGATCACCGTGCACGTACCGCCGACGCACGTCGCGAGCGTGCTGGACACCGTGCGGGCCGGCTGGGTGCGGGCCCGGCTGCGCGAACCGGAGGAGAACGAGCCGTTCTACTCGGCGCCGCCGATCGTGGACAGCCTGTCCGCGTGCACCGTGGGTGGCACCACCGACGCCGTGCACGCGGAAGTCGTGCGCGACGAGGTGATCGGCGCGTCCGAAGGCGTGCCCGGCCAGATCTTCTCGCTCGCCCGTGGCCCGGTCCTCGGTGGGGCGGGCGCGCCGGTGCTGACCACCAGTTCGGACGACGGCTGGCTGGAATGGACCGAGGTGGACCACTTCGCCGCCAGCGGCCCGACCGACCGGCACTTCATCGTGGAATCCGCCACCGGCACGATCCGGCTCGGGCCGGCCGTGCGGCAGCCGGACGGCTCGCTGCGGCAACACGGTGCCGTGCCGGACAACGGGTCCGTGCTGCGGATGGCCCGCTACACCGTAGGTGGCGGCGTGCGCGGCAATGTCGCAGTGGGCGCCATCCGTACGCTCAAGTCGTCCATCCCGTACGTGGGCGGCGTCGAGAACCGGCACCGCGCCCGCAACGGCGTCGACGGCGAGACCCTGGCGCAGGCCAAGGATCGCGCGCCGATCCTGCTGCGGACGCGCACCCGTGCGGTCACCGCGGAGGACTACGAGGCGATCACCAAGGAACGCGCACCGGAACTCGCTCGGGTCAAGTGCGTCACGGCCGGCGACGACGGCGTCGACGCGGGGGCCGTGCGGATTCTCGTCGTGCCGGCGGCGAAACCGGTCAACGGCCGGCTGCAACTCGGCGACCTGGTGCCCAACGCGGACACCCTCGGGCGGATCGCGGAACGGCTGGAGGAGGTCCGGCTGATCGGCACGCGGGTGCTCGTCGAGCCGCCGACGTATCGCGGGGTGACCGTGGTGGCCCGGCTCGTCGCGCGGCCGCGGGTGAGCACGAATCGTATTCAGGCCGAGGCGTTGACCGCGCTGTACGAACTGCTCGACCCGCTGCGCGGCGGGCCCGAGGGCACCGGCTGGCCGTTCGGCCGTGCCGTGCACAGCGGCGAGGTTTTCGCGGCGCTGCAAGGGGTTCGCGGCGTCGACGTGGTGGAGGACGTGCGGCTGTTCGGCGCCAATCCGGTGACCGGCGAGCGCGGCCAGGAGACCAGCCGGCTCGAACTGCCGACGCACAGTCTCGTCTTCTCCTACGGCCACCAGGTCCGGGTGGAGGAGCGATGAGGGGCACCGTCACGGGGCTGCCCAGCCCGTATCCGATCGGCACCATGCTGCCGGCCGTCTACCAGGAGGACCCCTTCACGATGGGGTTCACCGCCGGCCTTGACGACGTGCTGTCGGCGGTGATCGGCACGATCGACAACATCGACTGGTACGTCGACCCGCTCATCACGCCGCCGGACTTTCTGGACTGGCTCGGCGGCTGGGTGGGCGCGCTGCTGGACGAGAACGCGCCGGAGGACCGGTTGCGGGCACTCGTGGCCGGCGCGGTCGACCTGCATCGCAGGCGGGGCACCGTCGGCGGCCTGCGCGCGCATCTCGAACTGTTGACCGGTGGCCGGGTCGAGGTCGTTGACAGCGGCGGCACCGCGTTCTCCACGACGCCGGGCGCCGAACTGCCCGGCGCCGCATCCCCCCGGCTGGCCGTGCGGGTCATCGCGGCCGATCCGGCGATCACCACCGGCCTGGTGGAGACCGCGGTCCAGCAGAGCAAGCCGGCACACGTCCGGCATCGAGTCGAGGTGATGGGCCAGTGATCATCTGTCGTAGCTGCGGCACCAACAACCGGGACGGCGACGCCTTCTGCGGTTCGTGCGGCGGTTTCCTGGAGTGGACAGGGGAGAGGATCGCACCCAAGCCGGCACCGGAGATGGTCGCCGCGGCCGAGGAGCAGGCAGCCGCGCCCCGGCGGGGATTCCTGGACCGGGTGCAGTCGCTGCTGTACATGGACCTGCCGGTGAAGGAGGCGCAGGACGCGGGCGGTGCCGCTGGACCGGGTGGCCGGCCTGGCGTTCCCGGTCCGCCCGGTGCCGGACGGCCGATGCCGCCCGGACCTCCCGGCGCGCCCCCGAGGCCACCTGGTCCGCCCGGACCACCGCCACCGCCGCGGCCGCCCGGTGGGGGACCGCCGCCACCGCCGCCGCCACCTGGTGGGCCACCACGGCCGCCCGGCCCACCACCACCGCCCCCGCCGCCGGGCGCGGGTCCGCCACCTCCGCCACCGCCGCCCGGTGGTCCCCCGCCGCCCCCGCCGCCGCCTGGTGGCGCGCCGCCACCCCCGCCTGGACGGCCCGCGCCGCCGCCTCCTCCTCCGGGTGTGGCGGCTTCCGCCGCGCCAGCTTGGCCGACCGCCCAGCCTGCGTCCGGTGCGGGCCCCGCGTGGCCTACTGCCGGGCAGAACAACAATGGGCCGGCTTGGCCTGGTAGCGCGCCGCCTTCGCCGCCGGTCGGGTTTCCGGCGCCCGCGTTGCCGGCGCAGCCGCCGCCCGCCCTGCCGTCGGTCGCACCGCCGCCGCCCCCGCCGTCGTTGCCGGCCGTGTCGAGCCAGGCCGCCGCCCTCGTCGCGCCGATCAGCGAGACGCGGCCGAAGCCGCCCGCGCCGACGCAGCCGGATGTCGTCGTGCCGACCGAGCAGGCGCCCAAGCAGCGGTCGTTCCTCGGCACGCTGCCGCCGACGCGCAAGCTCCAGCCGGGCGACAAGGTCTGTGGTGACTGCGGCGAGGGCAACAACCCGAACCGCAAGTTCTGCAGCCGGTGCGGTGCTTCGCTGGACGAGGCCGCGATCGTCAAGGCCAAGTGGTGGCGCAAGCTGTTGCCGCGCAAGCGGAATCGGGTCGTCGAGGCCGGCATGCGGCCGGGTCGGCGTGGCATGCGTGGCGGGCGTGGCGGTGGCAGCCCGGTCATGCGGGCGATCGGCACGACCATCCGTACCGTCATGAAGATCGGCGGCGTCGTCGTGCTGGTCGGTGGGATCGTCTACGCGAGCTACGCGCCGTTCCGCACGTGGACCAACAACGAGGTGAACACGATCGAGCAGAAGGTGCTCGGCAAGGTGCACCCCCAGCTCACCCAGATCCACGCGTTCTCGACGAAGGCGTTGGCCGAGGTCAGCGGCCACCCCGGTGCGATGGTCGACGACGGTTTCACCAACACGTACTGGGAGGCCGCGGACAACGTCACCGAACAGCAGCCGCTGCTGACGCTGACGTTCGACCACGCCGTGACGATCCAGCGGATCATCCTGCACAGTGGATCGAGCGACAACTTCCAGTCCGTCGACCGGCCGGCGACGCTGCACCTGGTCTACAACACAGGTCAGGTCGAGGACATCACCACCAAGGACACACCGGACGGCCAGACCCTGACGGTCAACCACGGCGCCGACGTGACCAGCATGACGATCCAGGTCACCGGCGTGTACCGAACGGCGGGCGCGACCCAGATGGCCATCACCGAAATCGAGTTCTTCGGAAAGGACTGAACACCTACATTAGTCGGTGTGTTCACCGACGCGGACGCCGCAGCCCTGTACGACACCCAGTACCCGTGGGACGGAGCGCGGCGGGACGCCAGGTTCTACGACCCGCTGGTGAACGGCGCGCGGGATGTGCTGGACGTGGGGTGCGGCACCGGCGCCATGCTGATCCACGCCCGGTCAACCGGTCATGACGGCCGGTTGACCGGGCTCGATCCGGACGAGGCGATGCTCGACCGCGCACGGCGGTGCACCGATGTCGAGTGGGTGAACGGTGTCGCGGCGGATGCGACGTGGCACCGCGAGTTCGATCTGGCGACGATGACCGGCAACGCCTTCCAGTGCCTGATCGGTGATGCGGACGTGCGTGCGTCACTGGCCGCGATCGGTTCGGCGTTGCGGGTCGGCGGCCGGTTCGCGTTCGAGTGCCGTCATGTGCAGGAGCGGGCGTGGGAGCAGTGGAACCCGTCGAACGCCTCGGATGTCACGATGGCGGACGGCCGTGTGTTGCGGGTGTGGCACGAGATCGAGTCGGTCGTCGACGCGGTGGTGACGATGACGGAGACGACGGCCGACCCGACCGGTGACGTGCTGCGGGTGGATCGCGGCCGGCTGCGCTTCATGGACGTGCCGACCCTGAACGGATTGCTGAGCTCAGCAGGCTTCGAGATCGAGACCCAGCACGGTGACTGGCGGGGCGGCCCCGTCACGTCCACGTCGGGCATGATCCTGACGGTGGCGCGTGTTCAGAGTAGGCGGACCGCCAGTTCGTAGACGGGATCGGTGGCGTCGGCGGTGTGGGGGTCGACCAGGAAGATCTGGCGGGGCTTCCAGTCGGTTCGCTCGTCGTGGTCGGCGATCCACTGCCGGAGCGACTCGAACCCGAGTGCGGTCATCATGTTCGCCTTGGAAACGCTGATGTATGCCTCCCGGCCGGCTTGTTCCGTGCTCGGTGTCAGGTCGGGGAAGCGAGCGGTGATCTCGTCTGTCTTCGTTACGGGACAGCAGAATTCGACCAGTCCGTCGCTGTCGTTGGTGATCTCGCCGTGATAACGGAGGAACGGCCGGCCCGCGTTGCCTTCCGGTCGCGGGATCGTCGGCCCGCCGAACAGCGCGAACAGGGGAGTGGCGAACTGGCCGATCTGGTCGGCGGTGAGGTGTTCGCTGGTGGTGAGCAGAGTGCGAGCCGGGATGTCACGGACGGACACGGCGTACATGGCGGGTTCCTTTCCTGCCAGTTGGTCGATGAGGAAGCCGACCAGTTCCCGCCGGGCGTTCACGGCCTGTTCCTGCTCGTCCCAGTAGGCGGCCAGCTCGTCGACCACCGTGTCGGGCGGGAGGTCGATGACCGTCCGGATCCGAGCCAGTGGCATGTCGAGTTGGCGCAACTGGGCGACCCGCCGCGCCCGAGCGAGCTGATCCGGGGAGTACCAGCGGTAGCCGGTGTCCGGATCGACGTGCACAGGTGAGAGCAGGCGCAGTTCGTCGTAGAGCCGCAGGGCTTTGGGCGACAGGCGGGCCAGACGGGCGAACGCGCCGATGGTGAGCAGGTCCATGGTCGTCTCCCTCGTCCGGGCGGTTGCCCGGTCGTCCTGAACTGTGCGGCCGTCCCCAGGGTGAAGGTCAAGCGCGCGTTTCGCAGTTCGGGAGGGCGGCCGCTCGTTCAGTGGCGGGTGACGAACTTGGGTGGTTCCTGCGTGCCTGGGGTGACCAGGAAGGCCACCGTTGCCGTTGCTGTCGGGGCCGCTTGGGCCAGGATTTCGTACTGACCGGATGTCGTGTGCGGCATGATCAGCATGACCAGGTTCGAGAAGCCGCCGATGCCGTTCGTCGTCACCGTTGTGGTTCCTGGGACGCCTGCCAGGCTGGCTGTGGTTGGCGTGCCGGCCGGTACCAGACCCAGCGTCACCGTCGTGTTGTCCGGGAAACCGGTGCCGGTCAGCAGCGTGGTTCGGCCGGCCGGTGCCAGGGGTGGGCTGGCGGTCAGCGTTGGCGCGAACGGGTTCGTGGTCGTGGTACCGGTCGGCACGCCGGTTGCCGTCAGGCCGATCAGCAGGTGCTTGGCCATGATTGGCCGGCCGTCGTCCGGGCCGCAGATCAGTTCGTGGCCAGGCCCCACCGCCGGTGGTGGTAGGGGGACCTCACTGCCGCCGCCCGATGGTTCGCCGCGGCCGAAGTCGAACGGGTCGCAGTAGGCGACGTCCAGGAACGCCGGCCGGCTGCCGCCCGCTGTCGGGGCGACCGTCTCGCCGATCTGGCACGACAGCGGGCCGTCCGGGCCGTCGTTGCCGAAGAACATGTCCAGGTTGGTGCAGTTGTCCGACGTTTTGTGATAGTCGCCGGCCGCCGCCGGCTGGCCCGGCCGGTTGACCGCGGTGATCGACAGTGGTTCGTAGTCGAACGCGTTGGGCGAGGCGCCCAGCGTGATCTGCTGCGCCGCGCTCGTGGTACCGACGTTGCGGCTGCCGTAGTCGAGCTGGATCGGGTTGGCGGTCAGCGAGTCGAGCTCGACGTCCGACGCATCCAGGTCGGCCGTGTCGGTCGAACCGTCGGCCGCCGTCACGACTACCGTGCCAAGGACGACCTCTGCCCCCGCCACGGGGCTGAACTCCACCGACACCACGCAGTAACCGTCGATGGGCAGCAGCGTCGCGCCCTTGCAGTCCTCGCCGGGCACGATGTGCCACGGGTTGACGGGCTGGCGCTCGATCGTGGTGACGGCATTGGTGATCGTGATCGGCGTCTTGCCCGTGTTCATCACCGTGAGGGTGTTGATCTGGTTGTTTCCCCCGGTGCTGCGGGCGTCGAACTGCAACTCGCCGGTGTCGGTCAGGGACGGGTTCTGCGCACCCGCCGTCAACCTGGGGTGTGTGCCGGAGGTCAGCGCGCTCCCACCCAGGGACGCTGCCACCA
>DATBDL010000129.1:0-16539 GCA_036269975.1 Pseudonocardiaceae bacterium
TGGTGGATCGGCAAGCACAACCGCCACCACGCCAATCCCAACCACGAGGACGACGATCCCGATCTCGCCATTGCCCTGCTCGCGTTCACCACCGGCCAGGGCGGCGCCACGACCGGGATCGTCCGCTGGGTGGCGAAGTACCAGGCGTTCCTGTTCTTCCCGCTGCTGCTGCTCGAGGGCATCGGCCTGCACTGGTCGAGCATCAGCGCCGTCAGCCGTGGCGCCGTGAAGGCCGGCAAGCTGGAGAAGGTGTTGCTGGGTACGCATGTCGTCGCCTACCTGACGGCGGTGTTCGTCGTGCTGTCGCCGGGCACCGCGTTCGTGTTCATCGCGGTGCACCAGGGTCTCTGGGGTGTCTACATGGGATGCTCGTTCGCCCCCAACCACAAGGGAATGCCGACGCTGACCAAGGAACACTCGCTGGACTTCCTGCGCAGGCAGGTGCTCACGTCCCGCAACGTGAGCGGCGGCCGCTGGGTCGATCTCGCCCTTGGCGGGCTGAACTACCAGATCGAGCACCATCTCTTCCCGACCATGCCGAGGCCCAATCTGCGGCGTGCCCAACCGATCGTCCGTGAGTTCTGCCGTGCGCGTGGCATCCGGTACGTCGAGTCCGGCCTGTTGCGTTCGTACGGCTCGGTGCTCAACCACCTGCACGAGGTCGGCGCCCCCCTGCGCGCCGCGTCCGCACGCCGGTCGTGACCACCGACGGCGACCGGAACACCCGAATACTGGCGTGGGTCACCGATCACGCCCGGCATTCCGGCACGCCGGTGTCACTGGCGATGCTCTGCGAGACGGCCGTCGGCCGGCTGGCGGTCAGCGGCGTCACCCTGTTGGCGGACACGTCGTCGGCGTGGCCGGAACTGCGCCATGCCACCGACATGCTCGGCGCGCGACTTGCCGAACTCCAGGTCACCGTCGGCGAAGGCCCGTTCCTGGACGTGTGGCGGGAGGGCGGCCCGATTCTGGTGCCGGACCTCACCGCGCCGGTCATCCAGCGTCGGTGGCCGCTGTTCGGCCCACTCGCGGTCGAGGCGGGGGCCGGTGCGCTGTTCGCGATTCCCATCGTCGTCGGCGCCGTGCGAGTCGGCGTTCTCGCGCTGCACCGGGTGCGGCCAGGGCACATGGACGCACCGGCGCTGCTGGACGCGCTGGCGTTCGCCGAACTGGCCCTACGACTGCCGATGGGCGCACCGGACGGGCACGACGGCACCGCCGGCGTCGATCTCGAACTGCGTACCCCACAGGTGCACCAGGCGACCGGAATGATCGCGGCGCAACTCGACGTGACGATGGCGGAGGCGTTCAGCCGACTGCGCGCACGGGCGTTCGCCGACCAGCGGTCACTGGCCGACCTGGCGACCGACCTGGTGGCGCGGCGACTCCGACTCGACCCGAACGAGCCGACATGACGACGAGCGATACCCCACCCGTAGGCTGGGTAGGACGCGGGAGGGCGACGACAGATGGCTGATGAACGGCTCGTCGAAACGTTCGTCGAGCTGGCGGACACCCTGGTCGACGACTTCGACGTGATCGACTTTCTGCACCTGCTCGTCGAGCGGTCCGTCGAGCTCCTCAACGTGGACGCGGCCGGCCTGCTGCTGGCCGACCACAACGGCCGACTACAGGTGATGGCCAGTTCCAACGAGCACGTCCGGGTGTTGGAGCTGTTCCAGATCCAGAACGACGAAGGCCCCTGCCTGGACGCCTTCGCCACCGGCACCCAGGTCGGCAGTGCGGACCTGCGGGCCGGAAACACGCCGTGGGCCAGGTTCGCGCCGGCCGCGGTCGACGCCGGGTTCGTCGCGGTGGACGCCATGCCGATGCGGCTGCGCAGCCAGGTGATCGGCGCGCTCAACCTGTTCCGCGCGGAAGCGGGCGAGCTGACGGCCCTGTCGCTGCGCAGGGCACAGGCGCTGGTGGACGTCGCGACGATCGGCCTGCTCCAGGAACGCGCGATCCGCCACCAGGAAATCATCACGGAGCAGTTGCACACGGCGCTCAACAGCCGGATCGTCATCGAACAGGCCAAGGGCCTGCTGGCCGAACGCCTCGGTGTCGGCATGGATGTCGCGTTCACGAACCTGCGCGGCTACGCGCGGGCACACAACCAGAAACTGAGCGACCTGGCCGGCCGCGTCATCGCGGGTCAGATCGCCGCGGCCGAACTGGTGGGTGGCCAGGCCAAGCGCGGTCCGGGCAGGGCGAGGCGGGCGCGGACCGCACAGTCCACTTCGGACACCGCCCGCGGCCCGGAGCAGCCCTAGCGGCGGTAGTTGCCGGTGACGGCGGTGTCACACAGGCAGGTCCGATCGAGCCCGCCGGAGATCGTCGCGGAGCAGTAGCGGGCGCAGATCCGGTCGTGGCCGTCCAGTGGATGTGGGCAGGCCGCACACATGGCCTCGTCGCCGGCTTGCGGCCCACTCTCGACCGGTAGTACCTCAGTCGTGGGCATGGCTGTCCCGTCAGGTTCGTGGACGTGCTCGAGTAGTGCTCACGCTACTCCCTGACGGGGCCGGCGGCGCTCAATCGGCCGTGCCGGTTCGCAGCCAGCGCTCGAACACGTCGATCCGCTCCTGGGGCCACGCTCCGTCACACGGCATCGAACCCGCCACCAGGCGGGCCAGGATCGCGTCGCCGTGCGTGCGGACGTCGTCGACGGACCACAGGTCGAACGCGAATCGCATCGACTGGCGGTCGTGCGAACGGAACAGCGGTCTGACGTGCCGGTCGAATCCGACCTGTTCGCCGGCCGCCGGCAGGACCACGGATTCGGCGGGCTTCTCCTCGGTGACGGCGAGGGCGGACAACCGGCTGCCGGGCGGGCCGGACGCCGTGTTCCAGCCCCAGTGCGGCATCGGCATGTGCTCCGGCGGGCGCGCCTGGGTCTGCGAATTCTCGACGGCGAGGCGGGAACCCCATTCGATATACGCCTGGAACGCCGAGCGGAATTCCGCGTCGTTGGGCAGGCCGGCATCGTGCGCCGAGCGCAGCAACAATTCGACCCAGCGGCCGCGCATCTCCTCCGTGAGTCCCTTGCCGCGATGTTGCGACAGCATTCTGGGATAGCCGCCGTAACCGTCGCTGTAGTTCTTCGGGCCACCGAACACCTCGCCGAGCCACGCGGCGACCCGCTCGGGGTGGTCGGCCGACATCGTGGCGAACAACGGCGCCAGGATCGGATCCTGCGGCACGTACTTCTCGTAGAACAGCCGCGTCATCCGCACCAGCGCAGGGAGGCCACCGCACCACTCGAACATCGTCGGCGTGACGTCGGCGTCGACCACCGGGTCGCGGAAGTCGACGTAGTAGTGCATCCCGCTGCAGAACGGCTTGTTCTGGGACTGGCCACAACGGCACAACGCGTAGTGCTCCCGCGACGAACCCTCCGCCCGAGCGACGTCCGCGCCATCGCTGTCGCGCAGCGGCAACCCGCCGGTGACACGATACGGTCCGTCCCGCGTGACCTGGATCGTGGCGGGACGGCTGTTGTGGTGGTTGACCGCGGCCCGCTCCTCGAAGCCGTCGATGCCGTAGCTCAGCGCGCCGGACGGGCAGTCCCGGACCGCGCGGACGATCTCGTCCATCCGGCCGCCGCTCGGCGCGACGAACGGGTCCCTGCCCTGCCGGAACACGGTGGCCAGCCGGTCGGTGCACAGGCCGGAGTGCTGGCAGACGCCACGGTTGTCGTAGACGGTGACCTGTTGGCCCACATAGGTTTCGCGGTGGTCGGGCACGCGGTCGGGACTCTTGCCGTCGGTGAAGCCGACGCGGGCATGACTGCCGTCGCAGTAGGGCTTGCGCTCGGAGGCACCACAGCGGCACAACGCGAGCTGGGGTCGGGTCGGCAGGCCGCAACCCAGGCTGTCGCGCAGGTTCTCGGCGTTGGTCACCAGGTACGGCCCGTTGTGCGCCAGCCGAATCCCCGGATCGAGGCCCGCCTGTAGGGCACGCAGTTCGTCGAGCCTGCCCGGCACGGTCGCCGGGTCCTCGAACTCGCACGCCACGTCCTGCAACGCCGCCGTCGCCTCCATCAACGCGGGCAGGCCGGGATGGGCGACGGCAAGTCGGGTCGCCATCACCGCCAGTTCCCACGGGGTCACCGACGCGGACGGTCCTGGTGGCTCGTCGAGCAGACCGTCCAGCGGGCGCAACACACTGTCGGCCAACCGCTGCGCCAGGCTCACGTTGTCGGTGGTGGCGCGCAGTGCCGACACGGCCGCCCGCAGTGCGGCCACCCCCTCGGTCACACTCACGAAGTCCTCCATGATCCCCCTAGTATCTTCATGTGAAGGTACTCCAGACGGATCACGTGGACCACGTCCGCGAGCTGTGGACGCGGCAGTGGCCAGAGTTGGACACTCGACCGGTCGCGGTGGTCGCGCGGGTCGGCCGGCTGGCCCGCTATTTCGACCACGGCCTCGACCGGTTGTTCGCCGAACACGGGTTACGCAGGGAGTCGTGGGACGCGTTGGCATCGCTGCGCCGGGCCGGGCCGCCGTATCGGCTCTCCCCCACCGAGCTGTACCGCGGCCTGATGCGCACCTCCGGCGCCGTCACCAACCGCCTGCACCGGCTGGAACAGGACGGGCTGATCCGTCGCGTACCCGACCCGAGCGACCGCAGGGGCATGCTGGTCGAGCTGACCGCGAAGGGCAAGGAACTCGTCGACCGGATGGCGCCGGCGCACGTGGGCAACGAGCGCGCCATGCTGGCCGCGCTGACACCGGCCGAACAACGCCGGCTCGCCGACCTGCTGCGCAAGCTGCTGTTGTCCTTCGAGGCCGAACAGGGTCCGCCACCCGCGTCGGCCTGATCAGCCAGGACGAGCGCAACGACAGGAGAGGCTCGTCGCAGAGCGTCAGCGACCCTTGCGGTTGGGTGCCTTCCGGACGCGTAGCCGGTCCAGTGCCACATCGGCGCCGTCCGCCGTGCACACCTGGACGCGGACCGGCGCGCCGGTGTCGTCCTCGACCACGCGCAGCGGGCCGCCGTCGGTCTGCAGGTACTCGTCGCCCCACTGCATCAGGGCGAGCACGGCCGGCAGCAGCGCGCGGCCCATGTCGGTGAGCAGGTATTCGTGGCGCGTGCGCTGGCCCTCGTCGCGGTAGGGGCGCTTCTCGAAAACACCGATGTCGGCCAGTTCCCTGAGCCGGCTGGCCGCCGCCGCCTCCGTGATGCCGACCCGGTCGGCGAAGTCGTGGAAGCGGGTCGTGCCGTAGAACGCCTCGCGCAGAAGGAGCATGGCGGACCGCGTGCCGACGACGGTCAGGGCGAGATCCACCGAGCAGCGTGTCGCCCGCCATGCGTCGCGGTCGGCCAGTGGACCCTCCAGCTTCATCGGCATACCCGCAGGTTACCCCTGGCTCTCGTGTCCGATAGCCAGGTGCGTGTCCGCCGAGTGACGGCGGGTCGCGATCGCACCCGCCACCACGGCGGTGGCCAGCACAGCCGCGATCAGGAACAGCCAGCCCTGCCGGAACGCGGCGAGATCGGGCTTCGGCCCGTAGATCGCGATCAGCAGCGCGATACCCAGCACCGTGCCGACCTGACGAGCGGTGTTGATCATCGACGAGCCCGCGCCCCACCGGTGCGGCGGTAGCACCAGGCCGACCACCCCGGACAGGCTGGGCAGCACCAGCCCGACTCCGGTGCCGGTCAGGAGCTGGCCGGGCAGGAGAGCGCCCAGGTAGTCGGGCACCGGGCCGATCCGCCACACCCAGATCGCCGCGCCGAGCGCGAAGCACACCGCGCCGGCCGCCGCCACCGCTCCCGGCCCGAAGCGACCCGTCAACCGGCCGCCCACGGTCAGCGCCACCACGACGACCATCAACGGCCCCGGCGCCAGCGAAAGCCCGGCCACGATCACCGAGTCGTGCCACAGGCCGGTCAGGAACAGCACGTTGCCGAACAGCATGCTGCCGAACGCGATCGTGAACAGCAGCATCGCGAGGCAGGTCAGCCACAGCGTCGGCACCCGGAGCGACGGCAGGTCCAGCAGCGGCACCGGATGCCGGGCCGAGCGCAGTGCCACCGTGACCAGGCCGACGACGGCCAGCCCGAACGCTCCCAGCACCGCACCGCTGCCCCAGCCGTGATCCGGCGCCTCGACCAGGGCCCAGGCCAACGCGCCGACACCGACGACGAGCGCGGCGGCGCCGAACAGATCCGGCACGCCGGACCCGGATTCCCTGCTCTCGCGCAGCACCCGCGGGCCGAAGACCAGCGCCAACACCCCGACCGGGACGTTGACCAGGAACACCCAGCGCCACGACAGCTCCACCAGCAGGCCGCCCAACGGTGGCCCGAGCGCGCCGGCCACACCACCGACCGCCGCCCACGTGCTCACCGCCACCGCGCGCTTGGCAGGCGGGTACGCGGCGAGGAGCAGGGCCAAGGAGGTCGGCATCACCAGCGCGGCACCGATCGCCTGCACGACGCGGAACGCCACGAGCAGCGGAATCGTCGGCGCGAGTGCGCAGGCGGCCGAGCCGACGGTGAACACGGCGACGCCGATCAGGAAGACCAGCCGTCGGCCGTAGCGGTCGGCGAGGCGGCCGGCCGGGGCCAGCATGGCGGCGAACACGACGGTGTAGCCGTTGAGAATCCAGGACATCGTGGCGAGGTCGGCGCCGGGGAAGGCCAGCCGGATCGTCGGGAAGGCGATGTTGACGATGAAGAGGTCCAGACTGGCCAGGAAGACGGCGGCGGATACGACCAGCAGGACCGTGGACGGTCGACTCTCCGTTCGTGACTCGATCACTGCCGTCATGTGGCCTCGCCCTGCCGGTCCGACTTGAGCTGACTCGGCCAGACTATAGCCAGATCGTCGGGCTGGCTATAGTCCGGCTAAGTCAGAGTCGGGGGTCAGCGATCGACCGGGTGTCGGGGCAGAAGTTCCCGGACGAAGCGGGCCCGGCTTTCCAGTGATTCCTGGCTCATCAGCCGGAAGACCGGGCTGCGCTCGTTGGGGCTCTGCGTGCTCGCCGTCTCGAGATGCGCGAGCACATTCTCGGCCGTGTACTCCCTGGTCTGAAACGAGCCGGCCGCCCTGTCGAAGCGGGTCGGCCAATCCAGGTCGAGTCGCAGTTTGACCTCCAGCACCGCGCCGAGCGGGCGACTGGCGAACCGATCCGGCTGGGTGAGCAGTTCACGGAGCGCCCAAGCCGTTCCCGGACCATGGATGCCACCGCAGATCACCGCCCGGTGGCGTCCATCCGCGGACCAGGGGTTGCGGGCCAGGGTGACCAGGGCGAAGTCGTTGGAACCGTAGGTGAACTGTGCGTGGTGTTCCTGATCGGCGGGGTCGAGGATACCCAGGCTGCGGAACTTGTTCATCATCGCCTTGGCGGTCGATCCGGCCAGCACCTGCTGGGCAAGTGCCGCCGCACCGGTGACGAGTCGCTGCTCGTCCTCGTCCACGATCCTGGCGCGTACCTGGTCCTCGCCCAGCACATTTCTGCCATCGACGCTGCGCGCATCCCGGACCAGGTCACCGAAGATCGTGGCGAATCGTTCGTCCTGCATGCGGTCGTCGGCGCGCAGGCCCTCGTCGCGTGCGACGACGTCGTCGTCGATGCGGAACGAGAAGATCGCATCATTTTTGTTGAGTATGCGGGCGCCCCAGTTGGCCGCCGGGCTACCGATGATCAACAGGTTGCTCCGTGCCACCTCCGGCATCGACTCCAGGTAGTCCTGCGGCATTCGGACAAGCAGTTTGTCCGATCTGATGACCGCATGGTCCATGTGGCTGCTGAGCAGGTTGAGATACATGGCGTCGGTCGCCGAAGCCGAGTAGATGAGGCAGTCGGCCACGCTTTTCGCGTGCGGCTCTCGGCGGTCGCCCAGAATGACGGTCAACGGGTCGCTGCCGGGGAAGTCCGTCAGTGACCGCAGCGGCCCGGCGACGGGGCCGCCGGTAGGCCGACGGTTGATGTTCTCGAGCAGCCGCAATGCGTCGGACAGGATTGTCGAGTTGGCCTGTGCATCGGCCACCGACTTCGCGATGGTCCAGTCCACCAACCAGTCGGCGAACTCGTGCGCGTCCGGCCTGCGGTCGGTCAGCGGGCCGTGCAGGATCTCGTACAGCTCGACGAGGATGGAGATCGCAGGAATATTGCGACCCATCTCGAATGTGCTGATCTGCTGCGGGGTGCGCTCCGGGACGAACTGCCTCGCCAACCACTGCTGCGTCGGTTTGCTGCCGTCCGCCGGCCGTACACGTTCGCGGGCCTCGCGGATCCGGCTCCCGAGTTGCTGCGCTGCGACCGTCACGCCTGCCTCCTCAACTCAGACCGTGAGCGTAGGCCAACTCAACGGAGGTGAGCTATCGCTGCGGCGCGTGCATCTGATTGTGTGAAGGGCGCGACACAACAGGCTCATTGAGTGTGTATCCGTGCGTGCAATTGGTGGCAGGGCATCGCACACTCGAACCAGCCACGACGCAGGGAGGGCGGGTCATGAACCGGCAGCCGAACCAGTCCAGCCAGGGACACCAGCTCGTCAGCGCCCTGCTGGTGATCACGACTATGACGGCCGCGGCCGTCATAGTCGTGGTGACTCGCGACACCGCGGGCTTGGCGGATCTCGCGACGCTGGTGCTGACCATCTCCAACATCGTCCCGTGGACGACGCGCCGATCGACCGAACGTTGATCAGCGATCGTCTTGTCCCGGAAAGTGACCGGCCGGCCGCCCACCGCCTTTGCGCGATGAGCAGCCGGCCTCGCGGCCACCTCCCGGTGACGACCCTTCAGTGGTGTGGTGACGGAATCGGCGTCGGGTGCGTCAGGCCGGTGCGCTCGTCGCCGTAACTGAGCCATGGGGCTGTCGGGTGTTGCTGGCCCACGCCTGGGCGGTGGTAGTCGCACACGCCCGTCGGGAATGCCGTGCGCAGTTGAGTCCTTTCTGCCGCCGTGAACGTGGCCGGCAGGTAGGTGTTGAAGTTCAGTGGCGTGAGCGCGCATTTCAGTACGTTCATCGCCAGCGATTCACCGCTGTTCAGGCGCGGGTTCGTGGCTACCGGGAAGGCCGAAGCGCACGGGCCCGTTGCCGGGTCGGTGACCGATGCGACCACCCGCTGTGTTGGTGACAGGTAGCAGCCGTCGCCCAGGTCCGCCGGTTTGTCGTTGATGATCTTCGTTGGCAGTCCTCGGAACGAGTGGTCCGCGTCGATCGCGGTCAGCCAGCGGTCCATGGCGTCCAGTTCGTAGATGTTCACCGCTGCTTGTTCGGCTACCGTCGGCTGGCTTTCGATGATCACCTGGTTCGCGGCCGTACCATTTGCCTGCAACAGGCGCTGCCGCATCGTGAACGACCATTCCGTGGTGTGGATGTCGTTGCCGAAGCCGGCGAAGTCCAGGTCCGTCCGCTGGTCGATGATCGGCGTGTCCCGCAGGCCCTGGCCGGCGCTGTTGATCAGGTCGTCGGCGTAGGAGGCCGCCAGTGCTCGCGGGTCGGCTGTCGTGCGCGTCGGGACCTCGGCGCCGGTTACGTCCAGGCCGCCGATGCCGGCGTTGATCGCCACGAACTGGGCCGGTGTGATCTGGCCGGCTTTCAGCGCGGCCAGACCGTACTGGACTCCGACGTTGTCCAGCGTGCTGCGGACGAAACCGGTCTGGGGGTTGCGTCCCAGTTGGTTGACCAACTGTTCGTTCGCGTTGCACTTCACGCCGGTTGGGTTGGTGACCGGGTCCCAGCGTGCCGATACCGGGATCGCGGAATCGCAACTGCCGGTCGCCGTCGATCGGTTCGCGAATGTGGCGTCCCAGGAGACGCAGCTTTCGTAGTCGTTGTAGCCGGCTGTCGCGATTCGTTGTGCCGCTGTCAAACTCGCACCCTGGCCGGCGAAGTACGTGTCCAGCAGCCGGCAGTCGTTGACCGGGCCCGCTGTGCTCAGTGGGTCCGGGAAGGAAACACCTGGCACGATTCCGTCCAGGATTCCTGGGTACGAATCGGCGATTTCGTACTGTTGGATCGCGCCGCCGGAACCGCCCCAGCCGATCGTGTGCGCCACCGGGCCGTACGTGTCGATGAAGTGTTCCTTGACCATCATCGCGGCTTCGGCCGAGATCACCGTGCTGCAGTTGTTGTCCAGCACGTTCAGGCTCGACGACGCCACCGCGTAGCCCTGGCCGAGGAACTGGTCGTTGATTACGCCACCGGTGCTGTTGCCCTGGTGGTAACCGGCGTTGCAGCCGCCGCCGAACGTGTACACCAGCCGGCCGTTCCAACTGGTGTCCGACACCAGCGGGGACGGTGCGCTGCCGTCGTAGAGGGCGGCGATCTGGTAGACGGCCCTGTCGATCGTGCCGGTCTCCAGCCGCACGACGTAGGGCACCGTTCGGCCGTCGACGGTCGCCGTGGCGAGGTCGGCAGGGCGGCCGGCGGGGTCGGCCAGTGGGACGAACGTGCCGGCCGTGTTCTTGTACTGGTAGGTGATCACCGTCGGCGCGCTGCACAGCGGCTGCACGGCGGGCGCCAGGCCGAATGCCGTTGTCTGGCAGAAGAACGGCACCTGCTGTGGACCGGAGAAGACCGGGCCGGTGATCGGGTGGTCGCGCAACCTCAGCTCGGCGTGCTGCCGACCGGTGTCGGCGGCCAACTCGTTACCACCCTCACGCAGTCCGGTCACCAGACCGAGCAGGGTGTCGCCGGGTTCGCCGCGGAACACGGACGTGACGTCGTGACCGTTTTCGGTGATCCGTACCCGATCGGGTCGCACGCCGTCCGGCAGGGTCACGCTGACGAGCACCTGTCCGCCGCTGACCAGGTCCGGCCGCGGGTTGGACACCGTGGTGATCGACAGCCGCGCCGATTGGTGCTGGTCCGGTGCCGGACTCGCGGCGGCCGGCCCGACGACGAAAGCGGACGACGCCGTCAGGACCACGACCGGAATGAACGTTCTGCGCCACGCACCACGCACTGCATCGCCCCCTTCATGGTGGCACCGCAGTGGTTCCGCGACGCCGAGGAACGTCTCGTGTTTAGCACGGTCCCGGCCGATAGAACAATATTCGGTTTCTTGGGGCACACTGTCGCCATGTCGGAGACCAGGAGAAACCGGGTCGGTACAACTCGGACAACGTTGCTGGCCGCGGCCCGCGAGATCTTCACGACCGCCGGCTACGCCGACGCGAACGTCGTGGACATCGTCGAGCGGGCCGCGTCCAGTGTCGGGAGCCTCTATCACCATTTCGGCGGGAAGTCCGATCTGTACATCGCGCTCTACGACGACTACCAGTCGCGGCAGAGCCATCGCTCCGCCAAGGCGTTCCGGCTCGCGCTGGCGGCCGGCGAGACGGACGCGATGCGACTGTTCATCGTGGGCACCCGCGCCTACCTCGAGGGCTGCTGGGAGGAACGCGAACTGGCCCAACTGTTCCTGTCCGGCGGCGGGCCGCCCGGTTTCGAACTGCTCACCCGGCGCCGTTTCCGACACTGGCTGAGCACGAACACCGACCTGCTCTCCGACCAGGCGCGCCCGCTGTCCGACACGCTGGTGCTGGTGCTGACCACGATCGCCACCGAAGCCGGCCGCGAGGTGGCCGTGCAGTCGTCCAAGGCGGCGGCCCGCCGGTTCATCGACGAGATCGTCGAGTTGATGGGGCGCCTGTATCCAACCGAGTGATCCGCTGTGCAAGTCCCACGCACTTGTGTAGCATCCGGAAACCGAACGGCGTTCGGTCCGATCCCACAGGGCGGTGGGCCATGACGGAGGATTCTGGCGATCCATCTGGGCGGGATGGTCGGGAAAGAGCGCTGTTGCGGGTCGACGGCGTCTGTGTGTCATTCGGCGGCCTCGACGTGCTCAGCGACGTCAGCATCGACGTGCCGGCATCGGGAGTTCTCGGTGTCATCGGTCCCAACGGCGCCGGCAAGACCACCCTCTTCAACGTCGTCTGCGGGTTCGTCCGGCCACGCAAGGGCACGATCACGTTCGCCGGCCGGCCGTTGCGCGGTCACCGGCCGCACGATCTCGCCGACGCCGGCATCGCCCGCACGCTGCAGGGGCTCGGCCTGTTCAGCAGGCTGACCGTGCTGGAGAACGTGCTCGCCGGCACGACGCACCGCTCGCGCACCGGCACGCTCGGCGCGTTGCTCGCGTCGCCGTGGGCCCAGCGCGACGAGCGCCGGCTACGGGCACAGGCGCTGGAGGTGCTGGCGTCGCTCGGCATCGCGGACGACGCGGACCGGCCGTGCGCCAGCCTCCCCTACGGCAACCGCAAGCGCGTCGCGCTGGCGAGGGCGCTGGTCGCGCAACCGCGACTGCTGATGCTGGACGAGCCGGCGGCCGGGCTGTCCGTGCCGGAGATGGCCGAGGTCGCCGAGATCATTCGGGGCCTGCGCGGCCGGACGGCGGTCATGCTGGTCGAGCACAACATGGACTTCGTGATGGACCTGTGCGAGCGGATCGTGGTGCTCGACTTCGGCCAGGTCATCGCACGCGGCACACCGGCCGACATCCGGCAGGACGCCGCCGTGCAACGCGCCTACCTGGGCGAACCGGTCGACACGACGGAGCCGGTTGGCGGTGAACATGCTTGACGTCACCGGCCTGACCGTCTGCTACGGCGCGGTACGGGCACTGGACTCCGTCGACCTGCACGTGCCGGCCGGCTCGATCACGGCGGTGCTGGGCGCGAACGGCGCGGGCAAGACGACGCTGCTGCGCACGGTCAGCGGACTGGTACGCGGCACCGAGGGGACGATCCGCTTCCAGGACCGCAAGATCACCGGCCGGCCACCGGAAGACGTTGTGCGGCAAGGGATTGCGCACGTGCCGGAGGGGCGCGGCGTGATCGCGGAGCTGACCGTCGTCGAGAACCTGCGTCTCGGCGGGCTGTGCCGGGCCAACCGGGCGTGGACGCGCACCGGCATCGCGCGCATGGTCGCCCTGTTCCCGCCGTTGGGCGCGGCACGCAACCGGCGCGCCGACACGCTGTCCGGCGGCGAACGCCAGATGCTGGCGATCGCGCGGGCGCTGATGAGCCGGCCGCGCCTGCTGCTGCTGGACGAGCCGTCGCTCGGACTGGCGCCGAGGGTGATCGCCGACATCGTCCGCACGCTGCGCCAACTCCGCGACGACGACGGCCTGACGATCCTGCTGGTGGAGCAGAACGCGGCCACCGCCCTGTCCGTCGCCGACCGGGCCGTCGTGCTCAACCTCGGCCGCAAGGTCGCCGACGACACCGCCGGCCTGCTGGCCGCCGACGACCGCGTCCGGCACGCCTACCTGGGGATGTGAGCGAGCGTGATCCAGTTCGTCGACCTGACCCTTGGCGGGCTGTCCGCCGGCGCGGTGTACGCGGCGATCGGCCTTGCGCTGGTGCTGATCTGGCGGGCCACCCGGATCGTCAACTTCGCCCAGGGCGGCATGCTGATGATCACCACGTTCCTCGCCTACACGGTGATCGGCGACGGCGGTTCGTACTGGCTGGCGCTCGGCGTCGCGATCGTGGCGGGCCTGGTGCTCGGCGCTCTGGTGGAGCGACTGGTGATCCGGAGCGTCGAGAACAAGCCGCCGCTCAACGCGGTCGTCGTCACGTTCGGCCTGCTGGTGCTGTTGCAGGGGATCGCCGGCATGATCTTCGGCGGCACCCCGAAGTCCTATCCGCCCGCGTTCGGCATCCGTGGCTTCATGGTGAACGGCAGAAGGCTCCTGTTCACACCGAACGACCTGTGGGTCGTGCTCGTCGTGCTGGCCGTCATGGTCGGACTGGCGGCCGTGTTCCGGTGGACGCCGCTGGGCCTGAAGATGCGGTCGGCCGCCTTCGCGCCGGAGGTCGCGCGGCTGCTCGGGGTGCGGGTCGGCCGGATGTTCACGGTCGGCTGGGCGCTCGCGGCGGGCGTCGGCGCGCTGGCCGGGGTGCTGATCGCGCCGGACACGTTCGTCAGCCCGAACGCCTTCGACGCGACGCTCGTCTTCGGCTTCACGGCGGCCGTCGTCGGCGGGCTGGACAGTCCACCCGGCGCCGTCGTCGGGGGGCTGAGTCTCGGTCTGGTGCTCAGCTACGTGTCGGGTTACCTCGGTTCGGACGTCGTCGGGCTCGGCGCGCTCGTCGTGCTCGTCGTCGTCCTGATGGTTCGCCCGAACGGATTGTTCGGGCGCTCGGCGGGGCGGCGGGTATGACGGAGCGGCGTTCCCTCACCAATTGGCCCGCATCGGCCCTGCTGCGGCATCTGCTGTGGTCGGCGGTCGGGCTCGCCGTGCTCTACGGGGTGTCCGTCTCGCTCGACGAGTTCCAGGACCTCCAGCTCGCCCAGATCTGCTACACCGCGATCGCGGCGGCGGGGCTGACCGTCCTGTCCGGACTGTCCGGACAGATCTCGTTGGGGCACGGCGCTTTCATGGCGGTCGGCGCGTACGCGACCGCGCTGTTGCTGACCAACCAGCAGTGGCCGCTTGCCCTGGTGCTCGTGCTCAGCACGGCGATCACGGCCGTCGTCGGGCTCGTCGTCGGCGTGGCCGCCGCTCGGCTGCGCGGTCCGTATCTCGCCGGCGCGACGCTCGCGCTCGCACTCGGCCTGCCGACGCTGGCCAGCTACCACGGGCTGCAGAACCAGCTCGGCGGCGCGAACGGGCTCACCGTGGCGCCCACCCCGCCGCCGCTCGCGCTCGGCGAGGACTTCCCGCTGGAGCGCTGGCAGGCGTGGATCTGCGGGCTGTGCCTGGTGATCACGCTGTTCGTGCTGTCCAACCTGGTGTCCAGCCGGATCGGGCGGGACATGCGGCTGCTGCGGGAGGACGAGGACGCGGCCGCGCTGTCCGGCGTTCGGGTGGCGCGGACACAGGTGCTCGCCTTCAGCGTCAGCGCCGCCTGCGCCGGCCTCGGCGGGGCGCTGCTGGCGTGGGTGAACAGCCTCGCCGCGCCGGGTGCGTTCCCGCTGACGCTGTCGCTGTCGCTACTCACCGCGGCGGTGCTCGGCGGCCTTGGCAGCCTCGCCGGCGCGGTGTACGGGGCGGTGATCGTCACGCTGCTGCCGACCTGGTCCACCGATCTCGCCCAGTCGGCGCACCTGTCGCAGTCGATCTACGCGAACATTCCGCTCGTCGTCTACGGCATCGTGCTCGTCGTGGTGATCGTGCTGTTTCCCGGTGGGTTGCAGGCCGGGCTCGTCCGGTTGTGGCGGGCATTACACATATCGCAGAACCGAACGCCATTCTAGTGGAGGCGAAGGCATGAACCAGTCCACTCGACTGATACCGATCATCGCGATCACGGCGATGGCCGCCATTTCTGTCACAGCGTGTGGCAGCAAGACACAATCCGCTTCCAATGCCCCCGGCGTCACGGCCAGCACCGTCACGATCGGCAGCACCGACCCGCTGACCGGCCCGGCCGCGCCCGGCTACAGCGAGATCGCGCCGGCTGCCCAGGCGTACTTCAGCTATGTCAACGCGGGCGGCGGCATCAACGGTCGCAAGATCACGTTGAAGTACCTCGACGACGCGTACAACCCCACCCAGACCGTCACCCAGACCAAGCAACTCGTGTTGCAGGACAAGGTGTTCGCGATGATGGGTGCGCTGGGCACACCGACCCACACCAAGGTGGTCGACTTCCTCAACAGCGAGCGGGTGCCCGACCTGTTCGTCGCGTCCGGCTGCACCTGCTGGGACATGCCGAAGCAGCATCCGTACACGTTCGGGTGGCAGCCCGACTACACGGTCGAGGGCAAGATCCTCGGCCAGTACATCACGCAGAACTTCGCAGGCAAGAAGGTCGCCTACTTCTACCAGGACGACGACTTCGGCCGGGACGGCGTCGCGGGACTCGACAAGTACGTGCCGTCGAACCTGGTGGTCAGCCGGCAGTCCTACCAGCCGGGCAACACGGACGTGACGGCGCAGGTGTCCGCGATCGCCAACGCCAAGCCGGACGTCGTGGTGCTGGAGTCGATCCCGGCCTACACCGCGCTGTTCAAGTTGACCTCGCTCAAGCTCGGCTTCGCGCCGACGCTCGCGGTGTCCAATGTGGGCTCCGACCCGACCACGACGGCGGGCCTGTTGCAGGCGTTCGCGAAGCAGGCCGGTTCGAACGTGTCGCAACCGAACCAGCTCATCGAGGGCATGATCACCGACAGCTACCTGCCGTCGCTCGGTGACCTGAGCAACTCGTGGATCGCGTTGTTCAAGAAGATCCACGATCAGTACCTGCCGAAACTGCCGTTCGACGGCAACGTCGTCTACGGCATGGCCAGCGCGTACACCTTCGCGCAGGCACTGGCCGCCGACGGCGCGAACCCGACCCGACAGGGCCTGATCGACGCGCTGCAGAAGGGCGATCTGGCCGGCCCCGGTCTGGTGCCGTTCCGGTACAGCTCGTCGTCGCACGCCGGCTACACCGGGGTACAGGTCGGCACCATCCACAACGGACAGTTGGTGGTCACCGGAACGCCACTGACGACCGACGACGGCGCCGGACCCATCAAGCCGTACACCAAGGCACCGACGTCGGCGCCTGCGAACGGCATTCCGGCCAACTGATTCAGAAGCGCGGTGGCAGGTGGGTAGCCGCCCACCTGCCACCGT
>DATBDL010000130.1:0-10106 GCA_036269975.1 Pseudonocardiaceae bacterium
ACGGCGATACATCCCAAACGGCTGGAGGTTCGTGTCCGCCGGCTGCGTCACGCAACCAACCAGCACCGGGCCCTGGTTCGACCCCGTCTCCCGCAGCCGAACTCTGCTTCCGTGACCAACTCCGGCAGCGTCTCCGCGACCAATTCCTTCTCCGCCAACAACTCCGACTCCGCCACCAACTGCGGCTGGCGATCGGGGCTGACGGCGGTCGCGAGCCGGCGCTGTATTTTCTTCGCTCAACGAACGGGACCGGGTGAAAAGATCCCGGCTTCCGGGATGATCACCTGATCGAGTGATCATCCTCCGCATCGACAGCGAAGAAGGCCGACGTGTCCGCCGAAGCCCGCCTGAACCGACTCTACCGCTATACCGACTCCACCCTCGCTACCGCCCTTGCCCAACCCGCCCCGGCACGGGCGATCCGCACCGGGAAGCACGACACCTGAAAGCCGAACGGACCGGGTAGCGAGGAGAGGTTGGCCAGCCGCTCGATCTGGCAGTACTCACGTTCTCTCCCAGCGAAATGCGCCGGCCACAGCACGGTACGGTCGCCGGTCGCGCGGAACGTTTCCAGGATATAGGGAAACGGCGCGTCCAGGCTGAACGCGTCGGTGCCGATGACCCTGATGCCCAGGTCCAGCAAGTAATGCACCGCGGAGCCGTCCAGACCGGTGAACTCTCCGAAATAGGCCGGCGTGCCGACATGGCGGTCCGCGCCCGTCCTCAGCAGCGCGATGTCGCCGGGCTGTGGCCGGTAGTCGATTCGTCGCAACTCCGCTTCGATCCTGGCCGCGTCGGCTACACCAACTCCCACGTCGGTCACGTCGAGCACGAAACCTGGGCCGTCGAACCATTCCAGTGGCAACTGGTCGATCGTCCTGGGCACACCGTAGGACGCTGAGGACCCGTAGTGTGCCGGCGCGTCCACGTGCGTTCCGGTGTGGGTGGTGAGGGTGAGCGTGTCGTTGTTCAGGAACTCGCCGTCCGGCAGCACGGCGATGTCGAAGTCGAAACCGAAGTGCTCCCGCATCGCTGCCGCCATGTGTTCTGCCCCGGCCGCCGGTGACATCGTCTCGTGCACCACCGGATCCGGCTCCCACTGCTGCGCGTCCACCGGTGACGACAGGTCGATCAGGCGCGTGCCCATGGTCAGTTCCCTCCGACGGTCCGGCCACCGGCGAACAGTTCCGCCGCGACCGCGATGTTGGGATTTCCGAACGCGAGGGTGCCCAGCACCCTACGATAGATCGGGCCACGCGCGACAACCTTCGCGACTGCCTTCGCGACTGCCGGCCGCAGCCGCCCGCCGCCCGGTGCCAGCATCATTCGGCCTTGCATGCCCTGGATCTTCATGATGCGGTTGATGTCACGGCGGCGTGGCCCGGTGTACCGATCGAAGAATACTGCGCTGGTATCCTTGGCTCGCAACGACTCCATCAGCACCGGGTGCAGCAGCACCGCGTCCTGGATGGCCAGGTTGATGCCCTGCGCGCCGATCGGACCGTGCGTGTGCGCGGCATCGCCGATCAGCACCAGACCGTCCCGCACCCAGGTGTCGGCGTTGCCGGAGAACACGTCCAGCAGCGTCAGGTCACCGATACCGTTGATCTCGCGGTCGATCAGCTCGGCGTACGGGGGCAGCGCGGCACACAACTTCTCCTTCAGCGGACCGATGCCGTCGCCTGCGACGTCCCGGTACGCCTTGTGCGGCAACGTCCATCCACATTGGATACTGTCCGGCGCCGACGCGTACGCGATCGCCGGATTGCCGCTCTCCCGGAACACCCGTACCTGCCTCGGACGCTGCCCGAACGCCGGCAGCTTGAACCACATCACGTCCTGATCGAAGTTGTCGATCCGGCCGTCGCCGATGCCGGCCAGTTGCCGCACCTTCGAATACCGGCCGTCCGCGCCGACGACACAGTGCGCCAGCACGCGGTTGGCACCGCACATCACGCCCCGTACAACGCCGTTCTCGTAAATCAACTCGGTGACCTTACTACCGTCGACATACGTGAAGCCGTCGTACCGGCGACATTCCGCGAGCAACGCATCCAGCAGATTGCGCTGCGGAATGCTGAGCAGACAGTTGAACGGGCCGGGTAGCCGCCGATAATCGCTGTCCAGCAGCACCCGCCCGCGATCCGTGACGACGAATCCGTCGTGCTCGTGCGCGCCGCGTTCCCGTGCCGCGTCTAGCACACCCAGTTCGTGCAACAACCGCATGCCGCCGGGCTGCAGGATGTCGCCACGGAACTCGCGATCCAGCGACCTGGACCGCTCGACCACGGTGACCCGGACCGCCGACCGCGCCAGCAGCAGCGCCAGCGTCAGTCCGGCGGGGCCGGCGCCGACGACGCAGAAGTCGGCCGTGCTGTCGGTCACGCGTGCGCCCGCTCTCGCTCCACGTAGTCCTTGGCGTGGCGCAGGGTGGTCCGGCTGTTCGTGCCGAGGGCGGACCGGATCTTCGCCCGCACGTCGTCGATCGTGCTGCCGGGGCCGAGCAGCGCGATGGCCCGTTCCGCATCGATCAACACCGTGTGCCGTGCCGTCGTCTCGACGCCGTGCTCGGTGTCGGCCAGCGTCCACTCGCCGGTGTGCGCCAGCATGTACGGCGGCACCACGGTCTGCTTGTAGACGATCCGGTTCGGCTCGAAGCAGATCCGCACCGATTTGGTGCTGTGCGTGTCGCCGTCCACTGTGCGGGTGTCCATTTCCATCATCTGGACACCTGGCTCGTCCTCGGTCAGGTCCAGCCGGCTCACGTGCGGCAACCGCTGCGGCCACTCCGCGCAGCGGTAGAGGAATTCGTAGACGTCCGCCGTCGCGCCGTCGATCAGTACCGAGTCCGAAAAGGACAGTAGCAGGTCCGGCCAGCTCGCGTGCTCGGCCGCGGTCCGCATCGCGGCGAGTTCGGACCGGCTGTTGTGCTCGATCGCCTCCCCGACCAGGGCAAGGTTGGCCGGCGTGTCGTCCGCCACCGAGAACTCGTGCGTCAACGTGACGACCGACCCGCCGCCACCGTCGCCGCCGGCCGACTGGATCGACCACGTGCCGGTCATCGAAGTCACCGGCGGATGCGGCGCCTCCTGGCGGAACGTGATCGTGCCCAGCGCCGGGTCCAGCGTGCGCCGCGACGTCCAGGTCTTGACCGCGTCGCCGGCCAGCGCCCACAGCCGGATCTGCTCGGCCCGATCGTCGCCTGCCACCCGTTCGGCGTGGATCGTCGGCGGGAACAGGTGCGGCCACGCCGTGACGTCCGCGATCACGCCGTACACGGCCGTCGGCGGCGCGGCTACCGCGATGTCATGCGACGTCGTGTGTATCACCGTCGCTCACCGTCCTTTTCGGTCAGTAGTTGCCCAGCCCGCCACAGACGTTGATCGCCTGTGCCGTGACCGGATCGGCCGCGTCCGACACCAGGTAGCCGACCATGCCGGCGATCTCGGCCGGTGTGCTGTAACGGCCGATCGGGATGCGATCCTCGAACTTCCTGCGGACGTCTTCGGTGCCGACACCCCAGTGCTGCGCGTAGCCCTGGCGAACCCGTTGTGCCAGCGGCGTTTCCACGTAACCGGGGCAGACGGCGTTCACCGTGACCCCGGTCTTGGCCAGTTCCAGGCCCAACGCCTTGGTGAAGCCGATGACGCCGTGCTTGGCCGCCGAGTAGGGCGCGCCGAACACCACGCCCTGCTTGCCGCCGGTGGACGCGATGTTGACGATCCGCCCCCACGGCCGCTCCCGCAGGCCACCGGCCGTCAGGATCTCCCTGGTGACGAGAAAGACGCTGTTCAGGTTGGTGTCGATGACGCTGTGCCACAGTTCGTCCGTGATGTCGGCCGTGACACCGCCGCCACTTCGGCCGGCGTTGTTCACGACGATGTCGATCGGGCCGAACCGCTGCATTGCCGCCGCCACCAACTCGCCGACCTGGTGGCGCACGGTGACGTCGCAGCTCGTCCCGTCGACCGACCCGCCCTCGGCCGCGAGGTCCTTGACCACCAGGCGGACCTGCTCGGCGTTGCGGGCGCAGATGAAGACGTCGTGACCGGCATCGGCCAGCAGCCTGGTGACGGCCAGTCCGATGCCGCTGGTACCGCCCGTGACCAGGGCGGTGCGCTTGCTCGTCATGCCAGGTCGTCCCTGGTCACCTTGCGGTCGGACACCAGCCACGTGTCGCCGGCCGGGACCAGCACGTCGTGGCACACGGTGCTGCGGTGGATCGTGGGGTCGCCGTTGCGCGGGACGTCGATGACCAGTGCGTAGCTGGTGGCGGACACGGAATCGCCATCGGCGCGCACGGTCAGCATGCCGAGCCAGTGCCGATGCCGCCGACCGGCGGCGACGAGCTTGTCGACCGTCGACTGGGCCGCCGCCGCGATGTTCGACCTGCCGACGGCCGGGTGCGGATGCCCGTCCGCCGCGAACACGCCGTTCTCGGTGAACGTCGCCGCCCACTCGGTGGTGGCGCCCGCGTCCAGCAGGTGCATCTGGTCGGCGTAGAACCGCTGGACGCTGCTGTAGAGATCCAAGGTTTCGGATACCGCGACCGGGTTGGACATGTGTTCCCCTCTGCTTCGGCCCTGCTTCGGCATTTCGGCTCTGCCCGCAATGCTGGTTCGGCGCGACCGAGGCGACATCAAGCCACGATCCAGCGACACGGAACCGTAGGGGTGGACCCCAGTCGTCCTTGACACTGTTCGCCGCGTCTGTCCAGACTTGCCGACGACGACGCGATCGCGTTTCCGAATTCCCATTCTATGCTTCCGTTCCGGCTTTCCGACTTCCGGCGAACGCAAAGGCGTACCCGTATGCTCAAAGTGACGATCGTGCAGCAGGCCGTCTGGCATATGTCCAAGGAATCGATGCCACTCGCCGCCGGCTATCTGGCCGCTGTCATCGCGGCGGACCCGGTGCTCTCGCGGGAATGCGATGTCGCCATCGAGAACTTCGCCGGCGACGTCACGTCGGTGGAAATGGCGGTACGCCTGCTCTCCGACGATCCGCCGGACGTGATCGGATTCTCGGTGCTCGGCTGGAACGTCCGCCAGTTCGGCGCCGTCGCCGAGGCGGTCAAACTGGCCAATCCCCACGCCGTCGTGGTGTTCGGCGGCAACCACGTCGCCAACCAGGCACACCGGGTGCTCCGCCAGTACGAGGCCGTCGACGTGATCGTGAACGGCGAGGGCGAGTTCACGTTCCGCGACATCATCTCAGCCGTGCGCGATGGTGGCGATTTCACCGAAGTGGCCGGCATTTCCGTGCGTGGCCAGGACGGCGGCATCGTCACCACCCCGGAACGGCCCCGGATCACCGACCTGGACGAGATCCCGTCCCCGATCCTCACCGGTGTCGTACCGCTGCTGGACGAATTCGGCGAGTTCCGCTACGACGTGGCATTGTTGGAAACCAACCGAGGCTGCCCCTACCACTGCGCGTTCTGCTACTGGGGCGGCGCCGTCGGCCAGAAGGTCCGCGCGTTCTCCATCGACCGGCTGCGCCAGGAACTGGAAATGCTGGCCGACGCCTGTGCGGAAACCGTGGTGCTGTGCGACGCCAACTTCGGCATGCTGCCCGCCGACCTGGAATTCGTCGAACACCTCATCAAGATCAAGGAGCAGACCGGCTTCCCCAAGGCCCTGGAAACGAGCTGGGCCAAGAACAAGAACGCGGTCTTCTACGACATCGTCCGCAAGATCAGGGACGCCGGCCTGCAGAGCTCGTTCACGCTGGCACTGCAAACACTGGACGACGCGACGCTCACGGTCATGAACCGCAAGAACATGAAGATCAACCGGTGGCAGGAACTGGCGGAATGGCTCGCCGAGGAGGGCATGGACACCTATGCCGAGCTGATCTGGGGCGCGCCGGGCGAAACCCCGGAAAGCTTCCTGCGCGGCTACGACGAGTTGGCCAGATACGTCTCCCGTATCGCGGCGTATCCATTGCTGTTGCTGCCCAACACCGACTACGCCGACCGCCGCGAGCTCTACGGTTTCGTCACCGTACGCGGTGAACGGGACGACTTCGAATACGTGTTGGCCACCAAGGACGTCTCGGTGCGCGAGAACCTGCGCATGCAGCGATTCCTGTTCTGGGCCCGAATGCTCGCCGAGAACCTGGTGCTGCGCGACACGTGGCCGATGCTGCGCGCCATCGGCAGCCTGAGCCAGTCGACCGCGATCCTGTCGCTGGCCGAACACATCGAGGCCCAGCCCACCCCCGGCGCCCGCATGCTGACCCGCCTCGTGGACGTGTCGACGGCCGATCCGGACTCGCTGGCACCGGCCCTGGAGTTCTGTTTCACCGAACCGGAGTTCGACACCCTCGTGCGTACGTGGGCGCAGGAGAAACTGCTTCCCACCCTGGCGCCGGAATGGCGGGCCCCGATCACCGAGATCATCCGCTACGACCTGGAAACACGCCCACTGCCGGTCCCGGAAACCCGAGGCTTCGCCAACGCGGAACTGGTCACGGCCGACGGCCTGCGCCACTGGCAGGTGGACCGCGAATACGAATATGACGTAGTAGACCTGGTCCGCGGGGCAAGGACCACCGGCGCTCTGGACGCGGCACCTGCCAGGCGACCCACCCGAACCCGGCTGCGCTTCCGCGACGGTTTCGCGGCCCTGGCCAGATCCACCAACCACGAGGAGACGTCGCACTACGTGGCCCACACGGAATCGCTGGCGTCCCGCCCGGCGTGACGAACAGGTCACCGAACGCCCTTGAATCCACGGCCGACAGCGGCTATGCCTGTCTGGAGGATGTGGCTATGGGGGCGACGTGGCGGTCGAGTTCCGTCTCTTGGGTGGCATCGAGGTTCTGCTGGACGGCCGGCGGATCGACGTCGGCCCCGTGCGCCAGCAGTGCGTGTTGGCCACCCTGTTGATCGAACCGAACGCCAAGGTGTCCGTCGATCGGATCGTCGACCGGGTCTGGGCCGACCATGCGCCACGGCATCCGAGGGGCACGCTGTACAGCTACATCAACCGCCTGCGCCGAGTCCTGACGATCGACGGCCAGGTCGGCATCGTCCAGCGGGCGGAGGGTTACCTGCTCGAGGTCGACGAGCGGGCCGTCGATTTACACCGGTTCCGTGACCTGGTCAAACGTGCCCGTACCGCGACCGATCCGGTCGACCCGCTCGCCGAAGCACTGCGGCTGTGGCGCGGCGACGCGTTCGCCGGCCTGGACACCCCGTGGCTGGACGACGTCCGCAGCACGCTGGAACTGGAACGACTCGCCGTCGTCCTCGACTACGCCGACCGTCAACTGGCACTCGGCCGCCACGCCGACGTGCTAGCGCGGCTGGCCACCGAAGCCGAACGACGGCCACTGGACGAACGGCTGGCAGAGCAACTGATCCTGGCGCTGTACCGCAGCGGCCGCCAGGCCGACGCGCTGCGTCACTACGACATCGTCCGATCTCGCCTGGCCGACGAACTAGGCGTCGACCCGAGGCCCGCCCTCCGGGAACTGCACCAGCGAATCCTCACCACCGACCCGATCGTCGCCGGCCCTGCCGTCGCCGGCCCCAAGCCGGAACGACAACCCACCGTGCCACGGCAGTTGCCGGCGGCGCCGTGGCCGTTCACCGGCCGCACGTACGAGTTGGACGACATCACGTCGGCCGTCGCGTCCCGGCGTGGCGTCGTGGTCTGCACCATCGGCGGCGCCGGCGGCGTCGGCAAGACGTGGCTGGCATTGCACTGGGCGCATCAGCACGCCGACGATTTCCCGGACGGCCAGCTCTACGTGAACCTGCGCGGCGCGGACCCGGCCGGTGCGTCGGCGGTGCGCGCGGTGCTGGCGGCGCTCGGTGTCGCCCCGTCGACGCTGCCCGCCGGTCTGGACGCCCAGGTCGGGCTGTACCGGAGTTTGCTGGTAGGCAAACGTTTGCTGCTCGTGTTGGACAACGCGGCCGACACCGGCCAGGTCGTCCCGCTGCTGCCGGGCAGCGCGTCGTGCGTGGCACTGATCACCAGCCGCGACCGGCTCACCGGCCTGGTCTGCGCGCACGGCGCCCACCCGATCTGGCTGGACGTCCTCACCGAACCGGATGCACATGACCTACTGGCCGCGCGGCTGGCAGCGGGCCGGTTGGCAGCGGAACCCGAAGCCACGGCCGAGTTGGTGCGGTGCTGCGCCGGACTCCCACTGGCACTGAGCATCGTGGCCGGCCGGGCGCTGACCCATCCCGAGTTCCCACTGGCAGTACTGGCCGACGAACTTCGCGACGCAACCACACGATTGGGTGTACTGGACGAGGACCCCACGGCCGGCGTCCGAACGGTCCTGTCGTGGTCGACGGCGCCACTGACCCCGACCGAGTCGAAGGTCTTCGGCCTGCTCGGGCTGACACCGGGACCAGACATCGACGCGCCGGCCACCGCGGCACTGACCGGCCTACGAACCGACCAGGCGGACACGGTGCTGCGGGTACTGGAGCGGGTGTCCCTGTTGCAGCAGTACGTCCCCGGCCGCTACCGAACCCATGACCTGATCCGCCTCTACGCCGCAGAACGCGCAACGGCGGAGCAACCGGAGCCGGACCGGAATGCGGCGCTGACCAGGATGATCGACTACTACGTGCACACGGCACTGCTGGCCAGCCGGCTGCTGTCGCCACACCGTCCGCCGTTGGAGGTCGACCGACCACCCCACTGCGCACCCCGCGACCTGGCGGATCTCACGGCGGCGCTGGCCTGGTTCGAGGCCGAACATGCCGGCCTGATCGCAACGCAGGACCTGGCGGTCCGGCTGGGACACCACCGCTCGGCGTGGCTGCTGGCCTGGGCGCTGGTCCCCTACCACCGCAGCCGAGGCTGCCTACATGACGACGTGGACGTGTGGCGCACGGCACTGACAGCCGCCGACCACCTAGACGAACACGCCCGCGCGTACGCCCACCGCAACCTGGGCTCAGCCCTGAGCCGAACCGGCGAGTACGCGGCGGCACTGGCACAGCTACAGGAGGCCCTGCTGCTGGCGGAAGAGACCGAGGACATAGTAACGCAGGGTCACACCCGCTACCTACTGGCCGTGACGTGGGGTCGACTGGGCGACGACCGGACAGCCCTGGAACAGGCCACCAAAGGATTACACCTGTTCGAGGCGGTGGACATCCCGGTATCGAGGGCGCAGGCCCTCAACCAGGTGGGCTTGATCTCGGCAAGATTGGGCAACTACGACCAGGCCCGCGAGCGTTGCGCGCAAGCGCTGGAGCTGTGCGCCGACCACGACGACCGAGCCGGCGAAGCGGACACACTGGACAGTCTCGGCTACATCGCGCACCAAACAGGTGCCCATGACATGGCGGTCGAGTACTACCAACGAGCCATCAAGAGATACCAGGACCTGGGCGACGAGTACAGCGCGGCCAACAGCATGGACCGCCTGGGCAGCACGTATGCCGCGCTGGGCGACGGGGAGCGGGCACGCGCCCGGTGGCAAGAGGCGCTGAGCAGGTACGAGGCCCACAGCAGAACGAAGGACGCCAACCGGGTGACGGTCCGACTGGCGTCCCTCAACGAGCCATCGGCAATGGGATAACAATCCCATTGCGTCAGGCAACTACCATCCAGGCGAAGGGTCCTCACATTCCGACACCGGACCAGAATTCACACTGCCAGTGGTTTGTTCATCGCTCCCCGTAAACGGGCAGGCAGCAACAACAGAAGGCCGCCCAGAAACCACCACCGAAGCAACTTCCTCGGACCGGACCTGCGTGAACGCCGCCGTGACGATGACCCCCATCGCAGCCACAGCAACGAGTTTCGTGCGCGCATGAAATTCCCCCCTCTCACCAACCAGAACTTCACAAACCTCCATCGTGCATCCCACGAACACGCCCCAGCCACTCAAATACCGGTGATGAGCAGCACACCAAAAATACGCAGGGACGCAACCGCAGTCCCTATTCCGGACACCCCGAACCATTAGCCTCGATCTTTCCCGACCGTGAGTATGTGATCTTCGATCGTGTCTGATGATCTTCCGGCGGCTCGATCGGTTGGGAGGCATGCTGGTGGACAGGTGCCGGTCCAGACCGCAGATGCGGGCGGTCTGGGTGAGCAGGACCGCTCCGGCGGTGGAGATCATCG
>DATBDL010000131.1:0-11808 GCA_036269975.1 Pseudonocardiaceae bacterium
GTCGCCGCTGGCGCGGCGATCGAGCGGTGGCGTCGGCAGCGGGTACCCCTGTCCCGGCCGGACGTGACCGTCGAGCACGCGGAGGCGCACCGATGAGCTTCATCCGATCGGGTGGCAAAGGATTTCACGAATCAGGTTCCCGCAGGTCAGCGGGTATGGCCAGATCGATTCGGCCGGGGTCGAACCGTTCCGCGGATAGCGTCGGGGGCATGTCGACCCAACGGCCAACAGTCGAGCCAGCCGCCGCCCCGCCGCCCGAACCGAGCCCCACTCGGGGCAAGGATCGCGCTGCCCAGGACGCGGCGCGGGCGGTGGCCCGGCCGATCCTCACCCTCTTCGCGACCTGCCTCGCGCTGTTCCTCGGCCAGGTGGACACCACCGCGATCAACCTCGCGCTGCCCGCCATGGCCAGGGACATCTCCGGCGGCCTTGCCAGTCAGCAGTGGGTCATCGACGCCTACAGCGTCACGTTCGCCGCGCTGCTGCTGACCGGCGGCACGCTCGGGGACCGGTTCGGCCGGCGCCGGATGTTCCGCATCGGCATCGCGGTGTTCGTCGTCGGCTCGATCGTCTGCGCGCTGGCCAGCACGTTCCCGGTCATCATCACCGGCCGGGTGCTGCAGGGCGTCGGCTCGGGCATGATGCTGCCGCAGAGCCTGGCGATCCTGGCCACGGCGTTTCCCGAGCGGCACGACCGCAACCGCGCCATGGCGGCGTGGTCGGTGGTCGCCGGTCTCGGTCTCGCCGCCGGTCCGACCATCGGTGGGCTCGTCGTCCAGGAGATCAACTGGAACTTCATCTTCTGGGTCAACGTGCCGATCGGCATCGTGGCGCTGCTGTTGGCGATCCGCAACGTGCCGGAGTCGCGCGACCCGAACGCGCGCCGGCTGGACATCCCCGGCCAGGTGTTCGGCGCGACCGCGTTGGGCCTGCTGACCTTCGTCGTCGTGGACGGCCGCACCCTCGGCTGGCTCTCGCCGGTCGTGGTGACGTGCGTCGTGGTTCTGGTCCTGTGCGGCGTCCTGTTCTTCGTCACCGAACGCCGGCACCCCAGCCCGCTGCTGCCGCTGAACCTGATGCGGCGCGGCCAACTGCCGGTGGCGACCGTGGTCGCGATGTGCATGACGTTCGGGATGTACGGGCTGTTCATGCTGGTCAGCCTCGCCTTCCAGCAGGAGCGAGGCGCGAGCGCGCTGGTGGCCGGCGTCGAGATGCTGCCGTTGCCGCTGGTGTTCATGGCGCTGTCGCCGTTGGTGGGCCGACTGGTCACGCGGTACGGCCCCCGGCTGCCGATGACGGCCGGCATGGTGCTGATGGGGCTTGGCATGCTGATCTACGCGGTGGTCGGCGCCGACGCGAACATCTGGCTGATCGAGATCGCGTTCGTGACCGTCGGCATCGGCCTCGCGCTCAACACCGGCCCCGTCGTCGGCGTCGCCGTGTCCGCGGTGAGTGCGGACCGCGCCGGGCTCGCGTCCGGCATCGCCAACCTGGCCAGGATGTTCGGTTCCGCGCTCGGCGTGGCCGTGCTGGGCACCGTGCTGGCCCTGGTCAGCGTCGGCGCGACCCACGGGCCGGCCTTCCTGCTCGGAATTCGCGACGCGTTGCTCGTCGGCTGCGCGGTGGAGTTGTTCGGCGGCCTCGTCGCCGTGCTGAAAGTGCGTAACCCCAAGGCAGCCACTGAACAGGAACGGGACAACCGATGATCACCTGCTGTATCCAGTACACGCTCGACCCATTCCGCGTCGACGACTTCGAGAAGTACGCGACGACATGGCCACCGATCATCGAGCGCTGCGGTGGTGAGCTGATCGGTTACTTCCTGCCCAAGGAGGGCGCCAACGACTTCGCCGTCGCGATGATCAATTTCGAGTCGCTCGCCGCGTACGAGAAGTACCGCGCGGAGCTCGCAGGGGACCCGGACGCGAAGGCGAACCTGGCACACGCCCGCGAGACCCGCTGCATCCTGGCCGAACGCCGGTCCTTCCTGCGACCGGTCTAGGCAGTCCACCGGCTCACGCCGCGCATCGAAAGCCGAGGAGCTCACATGCCGTTCGTGGCACCAGTTCACGTCATCCCGGCCCAGTCGACCGGGCGACCGACCAAGGTCGCCTTCTTTCTGGGTGGTGACCTCACCAGTCACATCATCGCCAACCGGTTACTGCCGATCCTGCTGCGTTCGCGGGTGGAGGTCCACCTGTTCCTGACCCGCGCCAAGCCGAACCGCAACCGGCCGGAACGCCTGCAACAGCTCTTCTTCGTGGAACACACGTTGTTACAGAACTACGCCTACCCCTACGTCGACAACTTCGGGGTACCTGTGCCGGACGCGTTCAACACGCCGAACGGCTGGCGTGCGCTCGCACCGGCCGGGCTGACCGTGCGCGATGTCAAGAACGTCAACGATCCCGACTTCGTCGCGGAACTCGCCGCGCAGCGGTTCGACGTCGCGTTCTCCGTGCGCTGCTACCAGAAGTTCCGCCAGCCCGTGCTGGACGTGCTCGGCCGGCCGGGTGCCCGGTTCGTGAACCTGCATCCCGGCCTGCTGCCGCGCTATCGGGGCGTCAACACGTTCAGCCGGTCCATGATCGAGGGCGCGCCGCACGCCGGTTTCACCCTGCACCACCTGGAAGCCGAATTCGACACCGGTCCGGTGATCGCGCAGGCCACTTTCCCCCTGAGCTATTCGCGCTCGGTCGTGGAGAACATGATCGCGCATGCCTCCGACGCCGCCAGTCTCATTCTCGACCTGGTACAACGGGTTTCCGGGGGCCGGCTGGTCGCGGCCAGCGCGCAGGACCACAGCCGGGCGCGGTACTTCGGCTATCCGACCGAGGAAGACCTGGACCTGTTGGCCGACAACGGTGTCGAGTTGTTCCGTGCGTCGGTCGTGATCGACGTGATCGCGGACGCATTTTTCGGTACACTGGGAGATATCTGCGGGCTACGTCAGACGTTGATCAGTGCGGTACGCGCGGCGGGTATTCCGTACGAAGATTCCCGCGACCGTCGCCTCATGCTCGCCGGCGCCAATCGCTGACAATTGGGCGGCCGAATCTCATCGGAGTTAACATGACCACCATGAGTGTGCGCAGCGAACCCGTGCTCGGGGACGTGGAAATCGCGGAGATCGGCACGATACTGGCCGATCGCACCCGCTGCCGGGTCCTGATGGCGCTCAACGACGGCCGCGCGCTCGCCGCCAGCGTCCTCGCCGACGAAGCGGGCGTCGCCAGGTCCACCGCGAGCAGCCATCTCGCGAAGCTGACCGAGGCCGGTTTCCTGCGGGTCGAGACGCACGGCCGGCACCGGTACTACCGGTTGGCCGGGCCGCAGGTCGGTGAGCTGCTGGAGAAACTGACGCAGATCGCGCCGGCCCGGCCGGTCCGCTCACTGCGGGACGGCAACCGCGGCGCGCAGCTACGGGCCGCAAGGACGTGTTACGACCACCTGGCCGGGCGGCTCGGTGTCGGCATCATGACGCACTTCGTCGATCGTGGTTACCTCGTCGGTGGCGACGGCGAGTTCCACCCCGAATCGGCGACGCGGGACCGGCTCAGCGGCCACGGCAAGGACGTCGAGTACGAGCTTTCGCCGGTCGGCTGGGAATTCCTCGCCGACGTCGGCATCACGGTGCCCGAGAGCGACCGCAGCCTGATCCGGTACTGCGTCGACTGGAGCGAGCAGCGCCACCACCTGGCCGGGCTGCTCGGCCGGTCGATCCTGGACCACTTCCTCGCGTCGGCCTGGATCGCGCGCCGGCCGGTCGGCCGCAGCGTCCAGGTCACCCAGCTCGGATCGCGGGCGCTGGGCGAGATCTTCGACATCGCATGGAACTGACCGAAGCGCCACCCTGATCGTAGGGAGCATCGATGATGAGTGACGCCGTCCCCAACACCACCCTCGGCGATGACCAGCCGGTCGAGGTGGCCGAATTCCTGAGCGCGCTGGACTCCAGCACACCGGCCGCGCTCACCGCATGCCCCGCCAGGACCGTGCACACGCTGGCAGCGCACGTCGCGGGCAACTACAAGGAGATCACCCGGCATGTCGACGCCTACCTCGCCGGCACGCCGCTGATGCGGACCAGGACGTTCGACGAGCGCGAACCGGAGTTCCGGATGCTGTCCGCACCGGAACTCACCAGCGCCATCGACGACGGCGAAGCGCGGATGCGCGCCAGCATCACGGAGCTGTTGTCCAAAGAGGACGATCCGGTGCTGCGCTGGACCAACCGGCAGGTGCACGCCGCCGGCTTCCTCAAGCACAGCCGCAGTGAATGCGCCGTGCACCGCTGGGACATCGTCGGCGACGATCCGATCAGCGAGAAACTGCTGTCCCAGCGGGAACTGTTCGACCACGTGATCACGTTCATCGGCGCGCTGCCGATGACCGCCCGTGGCATGGCCACCGGTGCCGGCACCGGCCGGTCGCTGCGGATGCGGATCCGCGCCAGCGGCCAGCCCGACCTGCTGATCGGTGTGCACCGCGGCCAGCCGCAACTGCTCGCCGTCGAGCCGGAGGGCGATGCGATGGTCGAGGGCGATCCGGCGGCGCGGCTGCTGTTCCTGTGGGGGCGCCGACCCACCCCGTTCCACCGGCTGGTGTGCCACGGCACCGCGGAGGACCTCTCCCGGTTGCAGTGGCTGCTGTCCGGATACTGAGGAGGTGTGCCGTGGCCGGCCAACGACGATTCGACGCGCACAGGGCGGTGTCCGGCGTGACACCGTCTAATGTGGACCCAACCATGCTGGCGGCGCAGGTGCGGCGGGCGCGGGCGTTCGCCGCGATGCACGCCGGACCCGGCGTACTCGTGCTGCCGAACGCATGGGATGCGGGTAGTGCGACGCTGCTGGCCGCGGTGCCCGGCGTCGATGCCCTTGCCACCACGAGTGCCGGTGTCGCCGCCGCGCACGGCATCGCGGACGGTGAACTGCTCGCGCTGGACCACGTCCTGGCGAGCCTCGCGCTGATCACCCGCTCGGTCTCGTTGCCGGTCAGCGTCGACTTGGAGGCCGGTTACGGCAACAAGCCGGCCGAGGTCGCCGACTCGGTCGCCTCGGTGATCGACGCCGGTGCGGTCGGGGTGAACATCGAGGACGGCGCACCGGGTGTGCCCACGGAGTTGCTGCCGGACGAGGCCCATGCCATGCGCATCGCGGCGGCGCGATCGGCGGCCGACCATCTCGGCGTGCCGATCGTCGTCAACGCGCGGACCGACGTCTACTGGCGGGGCATCGGGCCGCCGGAGAAGAGGTTCGCGCACACTGTCTACCGCCTGCGCAGTTACGTCGAGGCCGGCGCCGACTGTGTCTTCGTGCCCGGCTTCCCCGGTGCGGATGTGTCGGTCGCCGAGGCCCGCGAGCGGATCGCCGCCCTGGTCGGCGAACTCGACGGCACGCCGCTGAACCTGCTGGCCAGCCAGTCGCTGCCACCGGTGGGCGAACTGGCCGAGCTCGGCGTGCGGCGGCTGTCGGTCGGCTCTGCGCTGTACCGGCTCGCGATGGCCGCGATGCGCGACGCCACGGCGGAACTGCTGCGCACCGGCAGCTTGGCCGCCTTGGCCGGCGCCGACAACCTGCGCTACGAGGAGCTGTACGACCTGGTGGACCGGCCGTGACCGCGACCGCCGCCCCGGTCGTCCGGCTCACCGTGCCGCTGGCTGGTCCAGTGGACGTGCCCGCATCGGCGGAGTTCTTGCGCCGCAACGGGGACGACCTGCTGGACCGCTGGGACGGCGACCGGTTGATCCGGGTGCTGACCGTGGCGGGGGAGCGTATTCCGGTCGCGCTGCGGCCGATCGGCGACCCGGTCGCGCCGAGCCTGGAGGTCGCGGTGCCCCCCGGCCCACACCGCGCCGACGCGAGCGCGGTGCGGGCCGCGGTAGCCGGCATGTTCGTGCTGCCGCCACCGTCCTGGCCGGCGCTGCTGGCGCGCGATCCGGTGCTGGCCGATCTGGTGGGCCGGGTGCCGGCCATTCGCATACTGACCATCACCGACCCGATGTACGCGCTGAGCCGGACCATCAGTGCCCAGCAGGTGCACCTGCGGTTCGCCACCACGATCCGCGGCCGGCTGGCCGAGCTGGTCGGCGACCGGTACGAGGTGGACGGCGTCGTGGTGCGGGCGATCAACACCGACCGGCTCGCCGGCACGTCGGTGGCCGCGTTGCGCGCACTGCAGTTGTCCGGACGCAAGGCGGCCTACCTGATCGGCGTGGCGGCGGCGCTCAACGACGGCCGGCTGGCCGTGGCCGCGCTTGCCGAACTCGACGACGCCGCCGTGATCGCGGAACTGACCGCGCTGCACGGCATCGGCCGCTGGACCGCGGAGTGGTTCCTGATCCGGGTACTCGGGCGCGCGGCCGTCCCGGCGGGTGACGTCGCGCTGCGGCGGGCCGTCGGCCGGCTCTACGGCGCCGGTTACCCGACCGAGCCGGCCGTGCGCCGGCTGACCGAGCACTGGGGCGATGCCGCCCATGTTGCCCAGCAGGTGGTGTTGGAGACCTGTGCGTGAACCGAACCGACGCCGAGCGAAAGGACGAGTTCGATGTGGTGGTACTGCGGCTATCGGGCACTGCCCAAGGTGCGCGCCTCCGACCTGGCTCGCCGGTTCCTGCGCCAGCACGACGCCGGCACCAACCAGCCGGCCAGCCTCCGCGGCTGGTTCGCGTTTCCCAGCGGGCTTGCGGGTTTCGTGCTGATCGAGGCCGACACGCCGCGTGAGGTGGCGTCGATCGTGGAGCCGTACGCGCGCCTCGTGACGTGGGACATCCAGGCCGTCGCCGAGCAGAACTACAACCAGGTGCACGAGGAGCTTCGCCGCTCCACCAGTCGTGCCGCGCTGGACGACCTGATGGCGGGTGTGCCGCCGGCGGAGTTGGTGGGCAGGGCGAACGGGGCGAACGGGAGCAACGAACGGTAACGCCGTGCCCGTCCTCGCCGTTGCGGTGTCAGCCCTGCTACGACACCGGTGGGGGAGACGTGTGCGGCGGGATGGCCACATGTTGTGCCGCGCTGACGAACTGCCGGGTGAACGGATGACCGCCCTGGCGGGGGAACGCCAGGTACACGGGTACCAGGGGCGCGCCTTCCAGCACGACGAACCGGATCGCCGGATGCACCACCCGGTACGCGGCCGAGATCGGCACCACGCCGACACCCCGGTTGGCGGCGACCGCCTCCAGCCACTCGTCGAAGTTGGCGCATTCGGTCGACGTAGCGGGTCTGTGTGCCGCCGGCCACAGGTCCGGCTGTGTGGTGCCGCTGACCGTGTTGACGACGAGCGGCCAGTCCGCGAGGTCGTCCCAGTGGATGCGCGACCGGTTGGCCAGCGGCGTGTTACGGCGCACCGCCGCCACCCGTCGCTCCCGGAAGAGCATGACGACCTGCAGGCCGGACTGCACCGGTTGGCCACGCAGAACGGCGATGTCGGCTCGCCCGACGTCCACCCCGGCGAACGCCTCGTCTCGGCGGACCATTTCGACCCTGACGTGCGTGTCCAACTCGAACCGGGTGATCACCTGCTGTGCCCACGTGTCCGGCAGCAGCCACGTGAACCCCAGCCGCAGCCGCGTCGGCCTCCCACCGATGTCGAGCATCTCGTCGAAATCCCTGAGCAGCCGTTGCACGTCGCCCTTGAGACGTTCACCCTCCACGGTGAGCGAAACCTGCCGTGTCGTGCGGTTGAGCAGTTGCGTCCCCAGCATGCGTTCCAGCCCGTTGACGGTCCTGGTCAGGCTCGGCTGGCTCATCCGCAGCCGTTTCGCGGCGCGGGTGAAGTTGAGTTCTTCCGCCACCATCAGAAAGCTGCGTAAATGTCGAATCTCCACATTCACCGGAGTCGTCCCCCGACACGTCGATTGGTACCGGACCAATTCAACACCGTAACAGGGGCGTCACATGCGCAGCAATGTCGGATCCGGTGGCAGGGAACATCGGTGTGCGGTGGCTGTCCCCCAACCACCTCGCGGGGAGTGAAGATCCAGTGCGCGAACCGTATTGTTTTCGAACCGGACCACTCAGTGGAACGGTGCGCCAATCGGCGTGCCGGGGCATCGGCCGTGCGGACCAACCCGAACGGGGTGAAATCGGATGGGCGATCATGTGTCGACGCGACAGCAATACTCACGATACGGACTGGCGCATGCGGACCGGTCGCTGCCGATCCTTGATGTGACCCTGGTGAAGGGAGCGGCCGAGCCGCTCTACGCGCAACTTTACACGCAACTGCGGGCGGCCATCGTGGCCGGCGAGCGGTGGGCGGTAGGCGCCCGACTGCCGGCATCTCGCGAGCTTGCTAATGAACTTGGTGTGTCCAGAAACACAGTAGTTCTGGCGTATCAACGGTTGGCGGAAGACGGTTTCGTGCACGGAATGGCGGGCGGTGGCACGGTCGTCGCCGAACTGCCCAAGCTGGCCTCCGACACGTCGGAATCGACTACGGTGGGTAACAGTGCGGCCGTCGAGAACGCGGCCGTCGAGCAGGCCCAGTACGGTCTGCCCAATTCGGCCTTTCCGGTCGGCGTTCCCCCGGTCGACCTGTTCCCGACCGCACTCTGGGCCGGCCTGACCAGCCGGCGGCTGCGCACGTCCGGCGTACGGGTGCTGCTGGGCTCGGGACGGCTGGGCTACCGGCCGCTGCGCGAGGCGATCGCCGGCTATCTCTGGGTGGTACGCGGCATCCGGTGCTCCGCCGAACAGGTGATCGTCACGCGTGGCCTGGACGCCGGGCTGGACCTGCTCGGCCGCGTGCTGGCGCGCCGGGGCGACCAGGTGTGGTGCGAGGAACCCGGCTACTACCGGGGCGTCGACGCGCTCACCCGGCAGGGGCTGCGCTGTGTGCCGGTTCGGGTGGACGCGCAGGGGATGGCCGTTGATCTCGCTCGGGAACGGTGGCCGGCCGCCACCATGGCGATGGTGTCCGCCGCGTGCCAACTGCCGCTGTCGGTCAGCATGAGCCCGGCCCGGCGCGCGCTGCTGCTCGATCACGCCCGGCGGACCGGAATGTGGATCGTCGAGCACGAGATCGACACCGCGTTCCTCGGCCGGCAGGCCGTCGGCCCGCTGATCGCGGACGACACGCACGGCAGGGTGATCCACGTCGGCGGGTTCGACTCGGTGCTGTTCCCGCAGTTGCACGTCGGCTACTGCGTCGTGCCGACCGAACTGATCGAGCCGGTCGGCCGGGAACTGGTCGACGCCGGCGCGCAGGCGTCCGGCGTCACCCAGGCGGTGCTCGCGGACTTCCTGAACCACCACCGGTTCGCGCGGTTCCTGACGCGGATCGCGTCGGCCTGCGCGACCCGGCGCGATGCCCTGCGCGACACGCTGCTGCGGCTGCCGGACACGCCGCTGACCCTGGTCGGCGACGGCAGGGGCAGCTCCGTCACCGCGTTGTTCCGCCGGGACGTCCGGGAGGACGGCCTGATCGCGGACGCGGCCCGGCAGTCGCTGCACCTGGTTCCGTTGAGCCGCTACTTCAGCGGCACCGGGCCCGCGACCACCGGACTGCTGTTGGGCTGCGCGGCGGCGCGCGAGGAGGCGATCGGGCCCGCGGTGCGGCTGCTGGCCGGGCTGCTGCGCCGGCACTCGCGGCCGTGACTCCGTGTCACCGGATTTGGTACCGCAGCCCGGACGCGCTTGGACCTGTGCAGGCGTGTCCGGGTCGGGCAATTATGGGAACAGGTGCACCAATCCATTCGCACAATTGCCTAGTCCAAGGGAGCCGCTCGTGTCGGCGCAGAATTTCTACAGTTTCCCCAGTGAATACGACGACGAGGTCTACTGGGCCAGGGTCGCGCGCAATCTCGGTTGGCTCGGTGACACGGACGAGGAAGCCCGTGCCCGGCAGACCCAACTGCGCGACTCCGTCATCGGTGTCGCCGGCTGCGGCGGCATCGGCGGCAGCATGGTCGACCGGCTTGCCCGGCTCGGCGTGCTGCACCTGCGGATCGCGGATCTGGACACCTTCGAATACTCCAACATCAACCGCCAGCTCGGCGCCGGATTCGACACCATCGGCAAGAGCAAGGCCGAAATCGTCGGCAGCACCGTCCACAACACGACGCCGGACGTCGCGATCGACGTGTGCACGAAGGGCATCACGGCCGAAACGGCGGACGAATTCTTCGAGGGCTGCGACTTCGTGCTCGACGAGATCGAACCGTACGAGTTCCGCGCCCGCTACGCGTTGCACCGCGCGTTCCGCCGGTCCGAGAGGTGCAAGTTCATGATGACCGCGCACGTCTACGGCAACCGTACTTTCCTCTGGAAGTGGACGAAGGATTCGATGCCACTGGAGGAACTGCTCGGGGTGCCGGAGGACGCCGAGGTGAACCCGGCCACCGCGGAGCAACTCATGAGTCGACTCATCCCGGAGTGGCCGACCTGGCCGGCCGACAAGATGCAGCGGGGATGGCTGATCGACCGGACGACGTGCCCGATCATCCCCGGTGCCCCGCCGATGGCGCAGGGCCTGCTGCTGGAGCGGCTGATGTTCGGCATGCTCGGCATCGAGGAACTGGGCGACACCATCGAGTTCCCGGTCTCGCCGGGCTACGCGATGATGGATTCCCGTACCTGGACCGCGAAGGTGGTCGAGGGGAAGTGGTGGTGACATGAGTCCGGCGACGACAGCCGAGGCTCCCGTCGCGGTTGCCGGCCCTGTTGCGGCGGCCCGTAAGCCGGCGGCCCGTGGCACCAACGGTTTCGCCGGCCGGCACGTGCTGTCGATGGACCAGTACGGCCCGGCCGACCTCACGTCGCTGTTCGCCGCGACCGAGCACGTCGGCACCAGGATGGCGGGGGGCCGGCTCGACCGGCCCCTCGCCGGGCGGCTGCTCATGTCGGCGTTCTTCGAGCGCAGCACGAGGACCCGGCTCTCGCACGAGGCCGCGATGATCCGGCTCGGCGGTGGCGTGTCCGGTTTCGCCGACCCCACCATGACCAGGGCCGGCGGCTCGACCAAGGAGAGCGACGACGACATCGCCAGGATGCTGTCGCTGTACGCAGACGTGGTCGTCGTGCGGCACCCGGACACCGGCTGGCCGGCGCGGGTGGCCGAGCTGACGCACGGAGCCCTGGTCGTCAACGGCGGTGACGGTGTCGGTGAGCATCCGACGCAGGCCCTCGTCGACCTGTTCACGCTGTGGCGGACGTTCGGCCGGCTGGACGGACTGCGGGTCGTGCTCACCAACGACCTGCGGATGCGGTGCACCCACTCCCTGCTGCTCGGCCTGCGGCACTTCGGTTGCACGGTGTACGGCGTGTCGGCGCCCGGCAAGGCACCGGCGGCCGCCGCCGGTTCCACCACCGTGATCCCCCACGACGATCTGCCGGCCCTGCTGCCGGACGTGGACGTGGTCTACTCCTCGCCCACCGTCGCGGCGGAAACACCCGACGCCCCACGTGACGACGGCATCGTGCTGAACCGCCGCCTGCTCGAGAAGTACGCGAACGACCACACCGTCGTGCTGCATCCGTTGCCGCGCAGGACAGAACTGGCGACCGACGTCGACGACACCCGGTTCAACGGCTACTGGGCACAGGCGGCGAACGCCGTACCGGTGCGCATGGCCCTGCTGTCCCTGATGTTCGACGCCCCCCTGTGAGTGTCGGGGGCTCAGTGGTCGGCGATGATCGAGCCGAGCCGGTCGCCCACGCCGGGATCGGTGAACCGCAGCACGGTGGCGTAGACCGCCGCGACGACGAGGACGCCGAGCGTGATCCACGGGAAGTAGCTGAACGGCGCTTCCTGGCCGGGCTGCAGGAGACTGTAGAGCGGGTAGACGAGCGCTGCGGCGCCGAG
>DATBDL010000132.1:0-2340 GCA_036269975.1 Pseudonocardiaceae bacterium
GCGCGTATCTGGGCGAGGACGTACTGAAGAACACCGGTAGCGCGGTCGTGTGGTGGCTGGCCCGCGCGAAGGACGACATGGACGTGCGTGCCGCTGTGGACCTGATCGGCGCGCTGCGCCAGTTGTCCGCCGCGGCCAACAACTCCGAGGTGCCGGAGTTGGCGCTGCCACCGATCGCCGAGCTCACCGCGGCACCCGCGCCCGCACTGCCGCCGGCCGACCTGACGATCGCCGATCAGGCCCGCCGCATGATGGACAGCCTGAACCTGGACGAACCCGCGCGGGTGACGTTCGTCCGCCGGCTCGCGAAGGTCCTGACCGGCACCGGCCGCCAGGACGCGGCCGACGATCTGCTGGCCACCTTCGACCCGCCACCGGAACCCGAAGAACCGCCGCCCGGCCAGGACCCGCCGACCGAGGGCGAGTTACCGGTCGCGTCGGCGTTCGACCTGCCCTACGGCGTGGACCTGCCTCGGGTGACCGACCTGCCGCCGGAGCCAGATCTGCCCGACTGGGTCGAGCCGCCGCGCAACGGGGTCGCGGACACGGTGCCGGAATGGGCGGACGAGTCCGACCGCACGGCGCGGCCGGACCCGTCCGGTGTGGACAGCCAATGATCGGACGTGATCAGTAGCCGAGGCCGGTGCCGTAGCGGAACAGCGTCGACCTGCCGTCCGCCGTCGGGATCGTGATCGGCAGGCGGCCGGTCGGCTTCGCCGCGCCGACCAGCATGTTCGCCAGCGCCCGGATCGACGGCGGCTGGTAGTCGTAGGCGGCGACATACGTTGGCGCGGTGGGGAAGTACGACACGTCGTACGGCCCCTCCATCGACGCCACCACGATCGGCCTGCCGGTGGCCAGCAGCGCGGCGATCAGGTTCTGCTGGGTCGGGTCGGCCCACGCGTTGCCGGTGGTCACCACGGTGACGTCGTTGACCTGCGCCGCCGCGACGGCCGCGTCGATCGTCGCCTGGCTCGGCGAGCCGGTCCACAGTCGCTGCACGGTCAGGCCCGCCGCGGCCAGATCGCCGGCGAGCGTCTGCGTAGTGCCGACGCCCCAGCCGGTGACCAGCACGTGCGCACCACTCTTCGCCGCGATCGGTAGCGCGTGATTTCCGTTGCGTACCAACGTGATCGAGCGCCGCGCCAGATCGGCCATCGTCGCGACGTCGGCCGGCGTGCCGACGGTCGCCGTGATGTTCGCCGCCGTCGTGTACGGGTTGGTGAACAGGCCCAGCCGCGCCTTCATGGTGAGAATCCGGGTCACCGACTGGTCGATCCTGGCCTTGCTGATCGTGCCGGCCCGCACCGCGTCCAACACGGTCTGGATGTCGGCGGGCAGGTGCGCCGGCATCAGCAACTCGTCGTCACCGGCGTTGATCGCGTCCAGGACGATCTGGTTCTCCGGGATGTTCGCCAGCGCGCCGGCACTCAGGGCGTCGGTGATCACGACGCCGTCGTAGTGCAGCGTGTCGCGCAGCAGTCCGGTCACGATCGGCTTCGACAGGCTGGCCGGGAGACCCGTCGGGTCGAGTGCGGGTGCCACGATGTGCGCCGCCATGATCGACTGCACGCCGGCCGCGATGGCGGCGCGGAACGACGGCACGTCGGTCGACATGATCTGCGCGCGGGTCTCGTTCGTCACCGCGACGCCGTTGTCGGTGTTGACGGTGGTGTCGCCGAGACCGGGGAAGTGCTTGGCCTGCGCGGCGACGCCGGCCCGCTGGTAGCCGGTCACGGCGGCGGCGGCCATCGCCGAGACCATCGCCGGCCGGTCGCCGAACGAGCGCGGGCCATCGGCGCTGTTCTGCGGATTGGTGTTCACGTCGACGACGGGGGAGTCGTCCACGTTGATGCCCATCGCGCGCAGTTCGGCGCCGGACACCGAAGCGGCGCGGTAGGCATCAGCGGGATCGAACGTGGCGCCGATCGCCATGTTGCCCGGCGACACCGCGACCGGCGCGCCGATCCGGTTGACGATGCCGCCTTCCTGGTCGGTGCTGATCTGCACCGGGATCGGGTTCGCGCCGGACATCGCGACCCGCTGGAGGCCGTTGGACAGTGTGCCGATGGCCTGCGGATCGGTCAGGCCATTGGCCCAGGCGAAGTAGATGATCCCGCCGAGGTGATACTGCGAGAGCAGATCGGTGCCGTCGGTGACGCTCGGGCCGTAGAGGGCCTGGTTCTGGGTGACGTCGGACGGGTCGGTCACGGTCGCGCTGGTGCCGTAGACGTAGGACACGAACATCTGCTCGACCTTGTCGGACAGCGTCATCTTCGCCATGACGGCCCGTACCTGGCCGGCGATCCGGGCATTCGTACTCGGTGTGTCGGCCGTTGG
>DATBDL010000133.1:0-17171 GCA_036269975.1 Pseudonocardiaceae bacterium
CGAACTGGCCTGGTAGAGCCGAGTCCACCGCAGTGTCCTGGTCAGCGTCGCGAGCACGATCCTGGTTCTGGCCCATGGCGCCGCGTCCACCGTGCGCAGGTCGAGTCGGCCGTCGGCAAGGCTGGGCCGGTAGGTCGGCGCGAAGCCGGTCGGGCGGTAGCGGCCGTTGCCGGCGAACAACAGCCACAGCCGGCGGGGCCGACCGTCCACCAGCACCTCGTACGGCTGGCTACGGCGCAACACGTGCACCATTCCGATGATCATGGCAGGCCACTTGCCCACCCGGCGTTCCCAGCGGTGCCGGAACCGGGCCAGGTCCGTGTACAGGCCGGTGCTGAACGTGTTGAGGAACACGTGGTCGCCGACCCTGCCCAGATCGACCCGGACCGCGCTGCCGGCCCGCAGTGCCGCGATCGCGTCCTGCGCCGACTCGACGCCGATGTCCAGCGCGAAGTGGTTGAACGTGCCGCCCGGCAGGACCAGCAGCGGGATGTCCCGGTCGGCCGCGTGCTGGGCGGCGAGGTTGATCGTGCCGTCACCGCCCGCGACACCGAGCACCTTCGCCCTGCCGGCGGCGGCCCGCAGCACGTCGGGCAGGTCGTCGTCCGGCCCGACGGCGACGATCTCGGCGTCCGGCAGCTCCTTCGCCAGGGTGCCGACGAGCCCCTTGTCGGTGCTGCCGGCGCCCGCGTTGACCACGACGACGACGCCGTCACCGGTGGGCGCCGCCATCGTCGGTTCGCGTGGTTCGTACGCGACGGCGGGTCCGGGCGGAACACGCGGCCACCACCACAACGTCAACGCTCCGGCTCCCGCTCCCAGCGCGACTCCGGCGGCCACGTCGGACGGGTAGTGCGCGCCGGTGACGACGCGCGACGTGGCCACCGCGGCCGCGGCGAGCGCGATCGGCACCGCGAGCAGCGGCGACTCCAGCGCGACGGCGGTGGCGAACGCGGCGGCCGACGCCGAGTGGCCGGACGGGAACGACGTCGTGATGGGGTTGCGCAGCAGTCGACGGACCACCGGGATGCCGTCCGTGGCCGGCCGTGCGCGGCCGGCCAGGCGCTTGCTGACCAGGTTCGTCGCCGCGCTGGCAGCCGAGAGCGCGACCAGCCCACGCAACCCGGCCCGCCGCGCCCGCCGACTGCCGGTCAACCCGAGACCACCGGCGACGGCCAGCCACAGCCGCCCGTAGTTCGCCGAGCGGCCAAGCGCGGGGAGCACCCGGTCCAGGACCACGGACTGCCGCGCCGGGATTCGCCCGACCAGCCAACGGTCACCGGCCGCGACCCGACGGCCGAGCCGCCGAAGGGGTCCGTTGCGGACGGTCACTGTGCGGCGCATCGGCGCCCCCTCCCACCGTGCTGCGATGACGGTCCCATCCGGGATGCCCGGATCGAGTACCGCCCCAAACCGTCAGCTCGTTTCGCCGGTCAGACCGAACGAGCGCAACCGGTTCTTCGCCAGCATCGTGCCCGCGATGACGAACACCGCGGTGAGCAGTGCGGCGGCCATAGCGGACAGACCCGTGGCCGGCAGGACGTCGCTGCCGCTGATCCCGCGAGCGAGCGTGGCCGCGTACTGCTGCACGCTGAGTCCCTTGGCGCCGTTCACGAACCGGACGAGCAGGTTCTCCCACAACACGATGTACACCAGCCCGATCCCGACCGGCCGGCGGGTCATCAGGCTGAGCGCCAGGAACATCGCCGCGTACCCCGAACGGCGGGATGTCCCGAGCAGAGAGAACAACTTGGGGTTGCTTGATCACTTCTGCCTCACCCCGGTCCTGGCTGCACGTGCGGTTGGTGGTGGCGGGTGGCCGGAGGCCATCGGCGGAGCCGACGCGACGCAGGAGCGCCCTTGACGCGGTGCCGCCAACCGTTACGACGATGCGGAGATCGGAGTGAAGCAGGACCCAGAACCTTGAGGCCACCACGAAACGCAGATGCCGGCCTGATGTCAGGGCAGCGTCGTTCGGGGTTGGTCTGCTGGTCCCGAGAGCGGGAAGGACTGGACGAGCGGGTTGTTCTGGTGGATCGGGATAACCACGAGGGGTTTGGGGTTCGGTCCGTTGGGTGGGTGATCCAGTCAGGTGGGCCCTCTTGCGTTGGACAACCCCGACTTCGCGGCGGTCGCCACCGCGATGGGCATCAGCGGCATTCGGGTCACGGCCCCGGCGGAGCTGGAATCCGCGATCCGGCAGGCATTCGGCACGGATGGCCCGGTGCTGTTGGACGTGCTGACCAACCCGGACGAGATCTCGGTCCCGCCGAAGCCGACGGTCGAGCAGGGTTGGGGTGTCGCGATCGCCAAGGTCAAGGAGAACCTGCGCAGTCGTGGCGACAAGGGCTGACAGGGCTGACGGGGGCTGAGGTCACGCCGAGTCGCGCAACACCAGCGTCGTCGGCAGTACGACGGTCCGGTGCTTGTCGCCGCGTCGCTGCGCCAACAGTTCGGCGACCGAACGCGCACCCATCTCCTCGACCGGCTGCCGCACGGTGGTCAGCAACGGCATGGTGTGCAGGGCGAGCGCGGCATCGTCGAACCCGACGACCGCGACCTCGTCCGGCACCCGGACACCGAGCCGGTGCAGCACCCGCAGGGCTCCCATCGCCATCAGGTCGGATGCCGCGAACACCGCGTCCATGCCGGGGTAGCGATCGAGCAGCCGCAACATCGCGTGCTCGCCGGAGGCAGCGGTGAAGTCTCCCCGGCACACCGCCCTGTCGGGCTCGAAGCCGGCCTCGACCAGCCCCTGTTGGTAGCCGGCCAGCCGATCGTCTGCGACGGTCATGTCCCGAGGCCCGGCGATGGTGGCGATCGAACGCCGCCCGGACGCCAGCAGATGGGTCACGGCCTGCAGGGCACCACCAAGATTGTCCGCGTCCACATAGGACAGATCAGCCGTCCCGGACCGGCCGAGGCAGATGACGGGAACCCCGGCGGTGCGCACCAGCCGAGCGGGCGCGCCATCCGACCGCATGCCGACCATGATCACGCCGTCCACGTGACCGCCGCACAGATAGTGCAACAACGAGTCACGAGGTGAGTGCCGCAGGGCGGTCAGGACGACCAGTTCGAGCCCGACCTCGTGCGTTGCCCGCTCGGCACCCACCAGCAGCCGGCTGTAGAAGGAATCCCGCTGGTAGCGAAGCATGTCGTCGAACACGACGACCGAGAGGGCGCCACTGTCCCGCCCGGCGGCGGGTGCCCGCTGCCGAACGTAACCCAGCTCGGCCACGGCATGCTCGACGCGAGCCCGAGTACGGTCGGCGACCGGCGCCGAGCGGCTGAGCACGCGCGAGGCCGTCGCGATGGAGACGCCCGCCAGCAGGGCGACCTCGGCGAGCGTGGGCCGCGAGACGTCATCGTCCAGTGCCGCCATGGCACTCCTAACCTAGGGCGACGCACCCGATCATAGGTGCGGCGGACCCGGACATCACATGTTCACACTTGCCCCACCGAGCTGGCAGTCGCGCAACCAGCCACCGCCGAACGGCCTCTTTACACACCCACTGAAAGCGCTTACCGTACCCGCGCTACACACGAGCGATCACCCGACGGAGGTCCCGTGTTAAATCCCCGCAAACCAAACACACACCGCAAACCGCGTACCCACCGCCAGAAGACCATCACCGCCGTCACGGTCGTCGCCGCGACTGTCGCTCTCGCGGTGCCCGCCCTCGCCAGCAGCAGCAGCGCCACCACCAATCTGGGCGCCGCGCCATGGCTGGACACCCACCGTCCGATCTCCGCACGAGTGGACGCCCTGCTCGGCGCCATGACGCTGCCGGAGAAGGTCGGCCAGATGGACCAGCAACTGGTGACGACCCTGACCGACCCGAACAGCGCCACCTGCGGCGACAACGGCTTCAACATGCCGAATCCCGCCTGCATGCAGAAGATCCTGATCGACGACGACGCCGGCTCCGTCCTGGCCGGCGGCACGAACAACCCGATCGACACCACCGGACAGAACGGCCCCGGCAACACCGGGTTCGACTGGGCCAACGAGTACAACATCATCCAGCAGTACGCGATCAAGAACTCGCGGCTGCACCTCCCACTCCTGTTCGGCGTCGACGCTGTGCACGGCTTCGGCCACCCGTGGCAGGCACCGCTGTTCCCACAGTCCATCGGCATGGGCGCCACGTGGGACCCGTCGGCGGCACAGGCCGGCGGCGCCGTCACCGCCGACGCGCTACGGGCGACCGGCTGGAACTGGGCGTTCGCACCGGTTCAGGACCTCGCCAGGGACAACAGGTGGGGTCGCACCTACGAAACCTGGGCGGAGGAGCCGGTCCTGTCCGCCGCGATGGGCGCTGCCAACATCAAGGGCATGCAGGCACCCGGCCCGGCCGGCTCGCTGAACGTGAGCGCCACGGTCAAGCACTTCGCCGGTTACTCGCAGTCGGTCGACGGCCACGACCGCTCCGAGGCGCTGCTTCCGTTGGACTACCTGCAGGACGTCATCTTCCCGTCGTACGCAGGCGGGATCGACGCGGGTGTCGACTCGGTGATGGTCGACTCCGGATCGATCAACGGATTCCCCGCGACCGCGTCGCACTACCTGCTGACCGACGTCCTGCGTAACCAGATGCACTTCCAGGGTGTCGTCATCAGCGACTACCAGGACGTGACGAACCTGCAGTCCGCCTACCACATCGCGGGGGACCTGCCCACCGCGATCGCCGAGGCCGTGAACGCGGGCGTCGACATGAGCATGGAGGTCGTCAACCCGGACCAGTGGCAGGCCGCCATCATCCAGGACGTCAACACGGGCAAGATCTCCCGCGCTCGGATCGACCAGGCCGTCCGCCGGATTCTGACGATGAAGTTCCAGCTCGGGCTGTTCAACCAGGCGTGCGTCGCCGACCCGAGCAAGCCGTGCGTCAACGCGAACGCGGCGAACACCGCTGTGGATTCCGGCCGTAGCCAGACGCTCAAGGCGGCGGACGAGTCGATGACGCTGTTGCGCAACCAGAACAACGCGCTGCCGCTGTCGCCGACGCAGAACATCGTCGTCACCGGGCCGAGCGCCGACTCGATGACCAACCAACTCGGCGGCTGGAGCGTGAGCTGGCAGGGCGTCTTCGGCGCCGGCCACGTGTGCTGCATGGGGCCGGCCAACCAGATTCCGCCCGGCACCACCGTGCAGGCGGGCATCAAGGCGGTCGACCCGAACGCGGTCTACGCCCCCGACCAGGCGACCGCGCTGGCAGATGCCAGCACCACCAGCGCCTATGTCGTCGCGGTGGGGGAGAAGGCATACGCGGAGGGGCTCGGCGACAACCCGGCACCCGCGCTGACACCCGACCAGCAGGCCCTCGTGACGGCGCTGGAGGCCACCGGCAAGCCGGTGGTCGTCGTGGTCATCGCCGGCCGGCCGATTGGGCTCGGCTCGGCGGAGAAGGCGAACGCGGTGCTGATGGCTTACCAGGGCAGCACCGAGGCCGGGACAGCGGTCGCCGACGCGATCTTCGGCAAGGTGAACCCGGCCGGCAAGCTGCCGATCACCTGGCCGTCCGACGCGACGACGGTCGGCGGCGACTTCGACAGCGGCGCCCCGTCACCGCTGGGTGACGAGCCGAAGTTCTTCGACCAGCTCCCGGCCACGGGTTCCGGTCCTGGCAACGCGTACAACCCGCTCTACCCGTTCGGCTTCGGCCTGTCGTACACCACGTTCGGCAACAGCGGCCTCACGGTGACCCCGAAGGCCCACCGCGACGGCAACGTGACCGCGACGTTCACCGTCACCAACACGGGTACTCGGGCCGGTACGGACATCGTGCCGGTGTACGTGGCACAGCCGGTCAGCAACGTGATCGTGCCGCCGCAGCGCCTCGTCGGCTTCGCCCGCGTCACGTTGAACCCCGGCCAGTCGACGGTGGTCCACGTGACGTTCGCGACGTCGACACTGGCCGAGAGCGGCTCCGACATCAACGCCGCCGGTCCGCCGACCGTGTCGGCCGGCAACTACATCGTCCAACTCGACAAGGACGACACGACGCCGTACGACGTCGACGTGTCGGCGCCGTTCGCGATCTCGTAGCGATGGCGTGGCCGGGCCGCCGCGTGGCGTGGCGGCCCGGCCCACCCTGGGCAGGCGGGGAGGATGATCGGCACGCGACCCGTGACGGAAGGACCGACGTGACCGAACACCCACGCCTAGCCCCGCTGGCCCCCGCCGAGCGAACAGACGAGCAGAGGGCGATCATCGATTCGCTGGACAACGAGCTGAACATCTTCACCACCTTCGTCCGCAACCCGGCCCTCTTCAACGCGTACGCGACGTTCGCCGGCCGCCTGCTCTACCGGTCGGGTCTGCCGCCGACCGTCCGGGAAATCCTCATCCTGCGCACCGCCTACCGCTGCCGTTCCGCCTACGAGTGGGTGCACCACGTCGAGATCGGCGGGCAGGCCGGCGTCCCGGCGAACGTCATCGCCGCACTGCGCACCGAGCGGCCCACCGGCATCGACGCGGACACCGCGCTGTTGGTCGCCGCCGCCGACCAACTGGCGACCAGCCATGATCTCGCCGACGAGACGTGGGCGGGACTGCGCGGAATCTTCGACGAACAGCAATTGATCGAAATCTGCATGCTGGTCGGCAACTACGTCATGACAGCGGGCGTGCTCAAATCCCTCCGGGTGCCACTGGAAGACGGATACACCGCACCCGACTGGTGAGCCGGTGCCGCGGTACCGCGAATACGGCGTGCAATCGCCGGTCACTCGATGCTGCCGGCAAATCACCGCCGTAAAACGGGAACGGTATGTGGCGATTCCACTGAATCGCCATCGGCAAACGTCGCCGGGCCACCTCCGATCTGTAGGGCCTGCGCTCGGACGCCAATCATCTTCCTGTGTCGACCGGGCGAACAACAGGCCATCCGGGTGATCGTCACCGCCGCATTCGCTGAATTCGGCCCGATGGCCGGCCTTAGTCCGAGGTGCTCCGTTCAGCGGTGTACGCGGTTGGTACGTTGATTACCATCTGGAAAGCGTATGGCCAGAACGGAAGTCTCGACAACAAGTCGAGTCGAGATGCGCAAATCTTATCCCATCTCTGCGCTGGAGGTCAGCCTTGCTCAAAACAATAGCCACGGCTGCTGCGGCTTTGTTTCTGCTGTCGATTCCGGCCGTGGCGAATGCCAGTCCGTCCAGCGGCTTTGTGTCGCCACCATCCGACAAGATCGTCATCGACGTCGTGACGGTCAACGGCTCCGGCTGTCCGGCCAATACCGCCGCGATCGCGGTCGCGCCGGACAATACGGCGTTCACCGTGACCTACAGCAGTTATCTCGCCCAGGTCGGTGTGGGTGCCACGCCGACCGACCTCCGGAAGAACTGCCAGCTCAGCGTGCTGGTGCACGCGCCGCAGGGGTTCAGCTTCGCCGTGGCCGAAGCGGACTACCGTGGCTTCGCGCATCTGGAGAAGGGCGCCACGAGTATGGAGCAGGCGAACTACTACTTCCAGGGACAAACGCAGACCGCGGTCGTTCCGCATCCGTTCAAGGGACCATTCGACGACGACTGGCAGGCGAGCGACATGACGAATGTCGCCGCACTGGTCTTCTCGCCGTGTGGTGAGCAGCGGGATCTGAACATCAATACCGAGCTGCGCGTTGCCGGCGGCACGTCCAACGTGAAGACGACGACGAGCTTCATGACCATGGACTCGACCGACGGCAGCATCACCACCACCTACCACTTCGACTGGGAGGCATGTCACTGACCGACGAGTATTGTCGACAGTCATTGTCCGGCGAATGGCCATCACTTCGGGGTGATGGCCATTCGCCGTGGGTCGAAACGCATTCGGCCGGTATTCTCGGTGCCATTCGCTCATTCGGGGTCCGATTGCGGCCCGATCCGTACTGGCGTTGTGTGGCGCCACAAGTAGCTCGGCGCGCGGTCCGAAGTGGCGTGCCGGCGGCGAGTCCACCAGGGAACCCGTCCCGGCAGCGCGGAAGAACAGCGAAACTTTCGTTGCCGCGAACTCACAGCCGGCGTTCAGGAGGCGGCCCCGCGTAACCGGTGCCGCACGGCACAATCACAGCACATTCGAAGTGGCCACCCAGATGGCCCGATGTGGGGAATCGTCCGGTCGGCTGAGTGTCGATGTGATCGAGTGGGGCGGTCGGCGGCGGCTTGACGGTCGCGGGGCCGACCCGTAGCGTGCCCCTTCGTGTGATGGCGTTCGGAAGCTGGTGAAACTCCAGCACGGTCGCGCCACTGTGAGTCCGAGCCTTCTGTTGCGGCAAGGGCGAGTCAGATACGAGGCCATCACCTGCCCCATGACCACACGGGACGCACGATCCCCGAAGGAGGCCACGTGAGCACCATTCCCATGCCCTCGGCGACCCCGGTCGTCCTGCCGGTGTCCAGAGCGGTGCTCTGGCTGGCCGGCGCCGTGCTGTTCGCCGTGGCGCTCTACTACTTCGTCGGCCTCGACGAGGGTGCCACCTCGGTGTTCGGCAACACCATGGTCGTACACGAGTTCGTGCACGACGCACGGCACTTCCTCGGTTTCCCCTGCCACTGACGTGGAAAGGAAACTGATCGGCCGTGGCGCGCTGGCCGGGCTGCTGGCGTTCGTGTTCGCGCGGATCTTCGCCGAACCGCAGATCCAGGCCGCCATCGACTACGAGAGCGGCCGGGACGCCGTCCGGGCGACCCTGGACAAGGCGGCCGGGCTACCCGTCGAGCCGCCGGGATCGGACATCTTCAGCCGTACCGTCCAGGCCAATGTCGGTATCGGTGTCGGGATGCTGTTCTTCGGCATCGCGATGGGCGCGCTGTTCGCGGTCGTCTACACGGTATGCCTCGGGCGGGTCGGGAAACTGCGGGCGCGCGGCCTGGCGCTGTTGGTGGCGGGCGGCGGTTTCCTCGGTGTCCACCTGGTGCCGTTCCTGAAGTATCCGGCCAATCCGCCGTCGATCGGGCATCCAGGGACCATCGGTGCGCGCGGCACGCTGTACGTGGCGATGGTGGTGTGCTCGCTGGCGTTCCTCGGCGGCGCGGTGTGGCTGGGACGGCGGTTGCGGGCCCGGTTCGGCAACTGGAACGCCACGCTGGTGGCCGGCGCCGCGTTCGTCGTGCTGATCGGGATCGTGATGGTCGTGCTGCCGCCGTTGGGGCACCTGGCCGCCAACGTGCGGGAGTACGGGGTCACCCCGACCGAGACGCCGCCGCCGTTGCGGGACGCGAGCGGAACCATTGTGTATCCAGGGTTTCCGGCCGACACGCTGTTCCTGTTCCGGCTCTACTCGGTGGCGGCGCAGTTGGTCTTGTGGGCCACGATCGCACTGGTGTTCGCGCCGTTGGCCGATCGGCTGCTCACGTCGGAACCCGTTGTGGCGCAACAGGTAACGGTCGCCGGATGAACCCTGCTCCCTGGCTCTCCGACGTCGGCGACCTGGGGCCGTTCTTCGCCGTTCACACGCATGACGCCGGTGCGGTGGCGTCGTCGCCGTGGCGGTCGATGCGGGAGCTCGTCGACAGTCCGGACGTGCTGGCCGAGCGGGTGTCGGCTGTCCGGTCGCATCTGGCTGGCGGCGGTGGCCGGCCGAGTGAGCGGGTGGCCGCTTCGGTGGCGCATCTCGGGTTGGTGGCTCGGTTGGCGTCGCCGGCGATCGGCCTGGCTGTCCACAGTGGGCGGTGGATCGGAACGGACCTGGCCGATCTGTGGTGGCAGCCGACGCTGGGCGGCGCGTTTCCGCTTTCGATCGGCGTGGCGGAGGTCTCCGGTCCGGTGCTCGGCGGGGCTGTGGTCGAGTTGACGCGGGCCGTTCGGGGGTTCTCGGTGTCCGAGCGGGTGTTGTGGGGGAACGTCGCGTCCGCGATCAACGGTGCGGGTGCCGTGATCCGGGCCGGTCGGCCTGCGCTGGCTGCGCGCGCCGATGCCGTGGTGGCCCGGTTGTTGGCGTTGCCGCCGTTGCGACATACCAGCACGCGGCGGCCGGACGGTCGGTTTCAGCGGCTGTCCTGTTGCCTGATCTATCAGGCGTCCCCGACGCGCGGCCGCGACAACGTGTGCGGTGACTGCGTTCTCGCGCCGGTTCAGCGTCGGCCGGTGTAGGCCAGAAACGGCATCTCGGCGAATCCGGGGTTCCCGCTGACCTGCGGCTGTCGGGGCCGCGCGTTGCCACGGCGTTTGCGGAAGACCGACAGCGCGACGACCGCGACACTCCGTGCGAGTACCGACATCGGGTCCTCCGAACCTTGTGTGTGATGGTCACCGGTGCGGGTATGCGCTCGTCATACCCGCTTTCACCATCGTGGCCGGGTACGGGTCGCCGGGCATCTCCAGCCATGCGGCGTCCCGTGGTGACGGCGTGCATGAACGGTGTCGGCGCGGGGTACTCGTCGGTGATGAACAGCTATTACGCCCCATCGCGAGTCCGGCCCGACGCGAGTCGGTTGTGGGCGGGTGGCGGCGCGACGGCCGTCGTCGCGGCGCTCGCCGCCCTGGTGTGCATCCTGATCGCACGCGGTCTGGCACACGTGGCGATCCTCGCGCCGCAGGGCGAGGGCGCCTGGGGCAACGCGAGCACGGTTGCCTACGCCATCGGGTCCGCGCTCGTCGCGCTGGTCGCGACAGGGCTGCTGCACTTCCTGCTGGCCACCACGCCGAGAGCGACCCAGTTCTTCGGGTGGATCATGGTGCTGGTGACCATCGTGGCCGTCGTGATCCCGCTCAGCCTGGTGGTGGACACGGACAACAAGGTCGCCACCGCGCTGCTGAACCTGGTGATCGGACTGGTCATCACGTCGCTGCTGACCAATGTGGCCGCGATGACCGTCCGCCGTCAGCCACGCCAGCCCACCGATCTTCCGCCGGCCGAGCAGCAGGACGTGCCGCCGCCGACCCGCCGGTGGGACGCCTGACCGACCGAACGCCCAGGGCGATGAGTCGCCCTGGGCGTTCGGTTCGGGTCGGATCAGCCGGTGCAGGTCGGGTCGCCGGTCTGGGCAGGCACGCTGACCGCGTTCCAGGCCGCCTTCACGGTGTTGAACTCGGTGCAGTCGTTCGGGAACAGGGTCTTGGCCGCCTTCAGCGTCCACGTGCGGTACTTCAGGTAGGACGCGCTGGACGTCTTCAGCAGCATCGCGTTGTACATGATCTTCTCGGCGTTCTGGATACCGAGACCGGTCACGGTGCTGTTGTTGCACGTCGGGCTGACCGGCTGGCCGTTGGTCGGGTGGTTGCCTTCGGCCAGCAGGTAGAACCAGTGGTCGCCGGGACCGGACGCGGCGTGGACCTCCATGCGTGGGACGGCGCTTGAGTAGCAGTCCGGCTGGCTGACCTGCGACGGGTCGAACATGACGCGGATCGGGCCGGTGCCGGTCAGGTTGATCTGCTCGCCGACGGTGAAGTCCGGCACGTCGAACGGCGCCGACTCGTTGGCGAACCACTCGGTGGCCGCGCCGAACGTGTCGGCGACGAACTCCTGGGTGCCGTTGCCGGAGATGCCGCCCGGTGTGGTGCTGTCGACGCCGTGGCCCATCTCGTGGCCGACGACGTCGAGTGCGCCGATCCAGTCACCCGCGTTGTTGTGGCCGACGGCGACCTGGGTGCCGTCGAAGAACGCGTTGACCTCGTTCAGGCCAACGCGGATCGGCCATGCGCCGCCGGTGCCGTTCTGCGCGTTGCGGCCGTCCCATGCGTGCAGCATCTTGTTCTCGGTCTGTGCCGCGAACAACGAGTCGACGCAGTCGGTTTCCTCGCTGGTGGCGTTGCCGTTGCCCCACACGTCGGTGGACCTGGTGAACGTCGTGTGGTTGGTGAAGTCCTGGCACGACAGGTTGGTGATCGTGGGGTCCTTCATCGAGAAGGTGGCGCCGGACTTGGTGGTGTCGATGTGCACCGGGTCGGGGCCGTTGTAGGCGGCATCGCCGTCACCGAACAGGATGTGTTCCTGGGTGCCGAGGACCTTGCCGGTCTGGGCGTCGACGTAGACCGAGAGGTTCGACGGGTTGACGCCGTTGTCGCCGGTCACGAGGTTGTTCCAGACCAGCCTCGGGGTGCCGGTGGCGAGCACCGCCATGGCCGGTTTCGCGGTGGTGGCGACGTGGGTCAGTTGGGCTCGGGCGACGGCCTGCGACTGGGCCGCGGTGACGGTGGGTGTCGTCGTCGCGAGGTTGATCGTCTGGGTCTGTGCGACCTCGTTGTCGATGACGTGGCCCGCGCTGTCGGTCTCCAGGACGAAGTCGCCGCCGATGACCTGCATGCCTTGGTAGGTGCGTTCGTAGGGCACGTACTGCGCGCCACCTTCGCCGGGGATCACGGCGTGTTGGACGAAGCCGTCAGCGGCGCTCGCGTGTAGGTAGGCGGGGCGGCTCGCGACTACGGCGTTGGCCGCCGTGGCGGCCAGCGCCTGGGCGTTCGGTGTCGCCGCCTGGGCCATGGGTGCGGAAACCGCTGTGGCTACGGCAATGGCGCTGGCTGCCAACACGATCAGGGATCGGGGGGATAAGCGCGTCAACAGGTGCTCCTTTGGGTCCGGAGGTTCCGGCGCGCCCTCGGATTGTGTCCAGGGCCCGCCGGCTCCAGTGGCAGGGGACAAGGAAGCGTGTGGTTGTCGGACAAAATCCCTGTCAGTGAAGCGGAGGGCGGGTTCGGGTCAGCAGGGCTGAACGGTTTGAGTTATTGACCGCTAACAACGCGTGACCGCGGTTGGCGTAGTCGTGGCTACTGCGCGCGGGACGCGGAAGCGTTGCCGGACTGGGTGCCGCATGGCTCCACGACGTGGGCCGTCTTCGATGCGGACACCGAGTACCTCGGCCGTGGCGGCCGCCCTCGGCGGATGACCCTCATGGCCGCCGTCGCGCCCGCAGGACGGTGTCGTGGATCATGATCTCCCGTTCCGCCCTCGGTCTCGCCGCCGCGACGAGGATCTCCCACCGGTCCGGTGCCAGGTCGGCGGTGATTTCCTCGGCTGTGAAGAACAGGTCGGGCAGGCGCGGGCGATCGATGGCGGTCTCGAGATCCGACGGATGGTGGCCGACCAGGAGCAACGTGCCACCCGGCGCGACCGCCGCCGCCAGACGACGGAACAGCGACTGCCGCGCCGCCATGGGAACGTGGATGAACTGGGACGACACCAGATCGAACGATCGCGGCGGCACCCAGTCGGTCAGGTCGGCCCGCACCCAACCGATCCGCTCGGCGACCTCGTCGGCTTCGGCTCGCGCCGCTCCCCGTTGCAACGCGGTGGCGGCGAAGTCCACCGCGGTGACCTGCCAACCGTGCTCGGCGAGCCAGATCGCGTCGGCGCCTTCGCCGCATCCGGCGTCCAGTGCGGTGCCGGGCGCCAGATCCGTCGTCTCGGCAACGAGTTGTGGATTGGGCCTGCGGCTCCAGACCGCGACATGCGAGTCGTAGCGCTCGTTCCAGAATTCCGCTCCGAAATGGTCGGACACAGTGGTCTCCTTTACGTGGGTCACAGGCCGTGGCGCCGGTCGCCGGTCACCGACTCGCACATCCGCGCTTCGGCCGCGGCCGAGAACGGGTTCCGGTAGGCGTCGACCGCCCGCCTGGTGTCCTCGGTGATCAGGTCGTTGTTGATCGCGGCAGCCGCCAGCGCACCGGCCGCCGCCGCGCCACCGACCTGCGCGGTCAGGTCGGCGACATTGCCGGCGACCCAGACGCCCGGCACCTCGGTCTGCCCGGTCGGGTCGGTGGTGGCGACGTACTCGCCCACCCCGCGCGGATGGGCCACCGGCGTCAGTCCCAACGTGGCCAGCACACCGGACCGGGCCCGCATGTGCGGCGACGCGACCAGCACGTGGCGTGCGATCACGTCGCCGTCCCGCAACCGCACCCCGACCAGGCGGTCATCGGCGATCTCCAGGCGTTCGACCTCGCCGGGCACCACGCCGATCCCGCGCGCCGCCAACTGTTCCGCCTCGTCGTGCGACGGTGGCGTCGTGGTGTGCGTGAACAGCACGACGTCGGCGCTCCACTGCCGGAACAGCAGTGCCATGTGCACCGCGAGCGGCCCGGTGGCCAGCACGCCGATGGCCTGGTCGCGGACCTCCCAACCGTGGCAGTACGGGCAGTGCACCACGTCGCGGCCCACAGTTCGCGCAGACCCGGCACGTCCGGCAGCTCGTCCACCAGTCCGGTCGTGACCAGCAGTCGACGCGCGCGCGCAACGACCGTCGGCCAGGGTCACGGCGAAGCCGTCGTCGTCGTCGTTCGTCACCGCCTCGACCTCGCCGGTCACGACGTGGCCGCCGAAACGGCGAACCTCGGACCGGCCGGTCGCCAGCAGTTCGGCCGGGCTCATCCCGTCCCTGGCCAGCAGGCCGTGCACGCCGTCGGCGGGGGCGTTGCGCGGCGCGCCCGCGTCGATCACCACCACCGACCGCCGCGCTCTGGCCAGCACCAATGCCCCGCTCAACCCGGCAGGGCCACCGCCGACCACCACCACGTCGTACTCGTTCGCCAACCGAGCCAACCGTTCGGCCATCGTGACCACCTCCGCCACGACCATGTCCGCCGATCCGGCGCGGTGGCAAACATAGTTGCTGTTCTGGCAAACTGGTGGCATGGACGGCGACCTGAACGAGGCGCTCACCGCGGTCGGGCCGCGGCTGCGTGTGCTGCGCCGGCAACGTGGTACCACGCTGGCCGACCTGTCCGCCGCGACGGGCGTATCGGTGAGCACCCTGTCCCGGCTGGAGTCCGGCGACCGCAAGCCGACGCTCGAACTGCTGTTGCCGCTGGCCAGGGCGTACGGAGTGACGCTGGACGAGCTGGTCGGCGCGCCGCCCACCGGCGATCCGCGCATCCACCTGCGCCCGGTCACCCGCCACGGCATGACCATGCTGCCGCTGACCCGGCGGGCCGGCGGCATCCAGGCATACAAGCTGGTGATCCCGGCCGGCAGTCGCACCGAGCCCGAACCGCAGACGCACGAGGGCTACGAGTGGCTGTATGTCCTGAATGGACGGCTACGGGTGGTGCTCGGTGACCAGGATCTGGTGCTCGTACCGGGCGAGGCGGCCGAGTTCGACACGCGAGTACCGCACTGGTTCGGCACCGCGAGCGCGGAACCCGTCGAGTTCCTCAGCCTGTTCGGCAAGCAGGGCGAACGCGCTCACCTACGCGCACGGCCCAGGGGCAAGGCATGATCACGGTCGACGACGACGCGGCCACGGTTCGGTCGCTGGTGGCCAGGCAGTTCCCGGAGTGGGCTGACCTGCCCGTCACACTGGTGCCATCGGCCGGCACGGACAACACGGTCTGTCGGCTGGGCTCGGACCTGGCGGTGCGGCTGCCCAGGGCCGCCTTCGGCGTGCGGCAGTTGGACTTCGAGCGGGAGTGGCTGCCCCGGTTGGGCGCTGGCCTGCCGGTCGCGGTGCCGGAGATCGTCGCGCTGGGCAAGCCGGACGAGTCGCGGGCACTGCCCTGGGCCGTCTACCGCTGGTTGGTGGGAGAAACTCCCGACCATGGCGTCGACCAGTGCCGGTTGGCCGCCGAACTCGGCGCGTTCGTCGCGGATCTGCGGAAGATCGACGCGGCTGGCGCCCCGAGCGGGTATCGCGGTGTCTCGATACGCACCCGCGACCCGTACTTCCTGGAATGGGCCGCGAAAGCGGCTGATCTGGTGGACACGTCGGCCTTGATCGCGGCCTGGCGACGGGCGCTGGCCGCACCCGAATGGGACGGGCCGCCGGTGTGGTCGCACGGCGACCTGTTGCCCGGCAACGTGTTGGTCCGGGACGGGCGCCTGGCCGCTGTGATCGATTTCGGCGCGGCCGGCGTCGGCGACCCGGCCTGCGACGCGCTGGCGGCGTGGACCCTGTTCGACGCCGATGCCAGGGCGGTGTTCCGGGCGGCCGGTGACTTCGACGACGGGATGTGGGCGCGAGGACGGGGGTGGGCGCTGAACTTCGTCAGCGCGCTGACCCACTACCGGGACACCAACCCGATCCTGGCCGCGATCGCGCGGCGCGCGATCGACGCGGTGTTGGCCGAGCCGGCCTGACCCCGTGCCCGTCAATCCATTGGGGCGGTAGCCGGTGGTCGTCAGCCGATGGCGTCCGCGAGATCCCCGCGGCTGGTGACTCCCAGCTTCGCGTAGATGCGTTGTAGGTGGTTGTCGACCGTGCGTACCGAGATGCTCAGTGCCTTCGCGATGTCTCGGCTGCTGGCTCGTCCGGCCGCGAACAGGGCTATCTCGCGTTCTCGTTCCGTCAGCACCAGTGCCACGTCGGCCAGGCCCAGCAACGGGGTCCTCGCGTCTTCGCAGCGGGCCAGCAGCGTGGACACCCTGCCGGCCGCGCCGGCGGATCTGTGTTGGAATCCCGCCCGGCGCCAGGCGCCCGCCGCGATCGTGTCGGCCTCCGCCGCCATCAGGTGCGCGCCCATCGCTTCGCACGTCGCCGCCGCCGATGCCAGCGCGCCGGCATCCGATCTCGCCAGGCCGTCGGCGAACTGGGCTCTGGCCGTGGTGAACTCGCTGTCGTCCGACGCCGCCAACTCGGCCAGTCGCCCGGCGACCTCTCGTGCGCCGCCCAGACGGGCGATGTCGGTCAGCAACTGCGCCTCGCCGGCCACGTGACCACTGGTGCGCGCGTTCTCGGCCGCTGCCGTCAATATCTCCCTTGCCTGGACCAGGCGACCTTTGGCCGCCTGGAGCCACGCTTCGCCCAACTTCGATTCGCCGGCCGCCAGCAGCCCGCAGTTCTGCGCCGGGAGGCGGTCCAACGCCGCCAGTGCCGCCTGTGCACCGGACATGTCGCCCAGTACGGACAGGCAGGCCGCCACGCCACTCAGTGCCAGCCGCAGCGCGCCGAGATGGTCTATTCGCTGGCCGAGTCCGATCGCCTCGGTGAACCACTGGCGTGCCGATCTGGGGTGGCCGGCCAGCCATTCCGCCCTGCCCAGGAACACCGCCAGCCACAGCCGTGGGTTCGGCAGGCCGGCGGTCACCAGGTCGTCGAACGCCTCCCGGCCCACTCGCACCGCTTCCGCCAGTCGGCCGGCTTCGGTGAGTGCCTGGACCAGTACGGACGATCTCGCGCTGGGATGCGACGACAGGTCCTGGCTGTCCGGCGGGTACGTGGAGTGGATCTTCGTCGCCGACTCCACCGCTTCGGGTGCCCGCCCCACCATGGCCAGCGCGGACGCCCGGAACGACGCCAGCCGAACCCAC
>DATBDL010000134.1:0-6042 GCA_036269975.1 Pseudonocardiaceae bacterium
AGTTCTACAGCGGTAACCTCGCGCAGGAAGTCTTGAAAGGACTCATCGCCAAGGCTGAGGAAGGCGGCACTCCGTTCCGGGCACCGCTCGGCTATCTCAATCGGCGAGAGATGCGCGGCGGCGTCGACTACTCCTGGGTCGAGTTGGACACGGGGCGTGCCGAGATCATCAGGTGGTGCTACGAGCAATACGCCACTGGCGAATGGTCGGGTATTGACCTCACACTCGCCGCTCAAGCCAAGGGTCTTGCCAGCCGACCCCGAGGCGGTGCGCCTGGCAAGCCGATTGGCCTGACCGGGATGTACCACATGCTCCAGAATCCGTACTACATGGGCGTCGTGTCGTATCGGGGCATCCACTACGAGGGCAAGCATCAAGCCCTGGTCGAACCTGACGTCTGGCTGGCCTGCCAAGACGTTCTGGCCGCTCACCATCACCAGGGTGAGAAAGATCGTGTCCATCCGCACTATCTGCGAGGAACGATCTACTGCTCGGCCTGCGGCGGCCGATTGGTCTACTCCGAGCAGAAGGGCAACGGCGGCACCTACGTCTACTTCTGGTGCGTCAAGCGCAAGACCAAGGAGAACAACTGCACTCGGCGGGCCATGCGACTGGAGCGCATCGAGGACGCCATTGTGGACTTCTACGGCCGATTCCAAATCCGGCCCGAGCACGCCGCGCAGATTCAAACCGCCGTGCACGACGAGTTGGCTGGACAGCAGGCCGAAGCCCGGCGAGGGCTTCAGCACGCCACCAAGCGAAAGGCACAGGTGGAAACCGAGCGCCAGAAGCTCTTGCAGGCCCACTACGCCGGAGCCATCCCGCAAGACCTGCTGGCTTCCGAGATGCAGCGGTTCACCCGCGAACTCAAGGAAGCTGATCTGGAGATCCAAGCGGCCAGAGCGACGAACACCGACGTAGAGGCCACGCTGGAGGCAGCGCTCAAGGCAGCGAGCAACTGCCAGACCGCCTACGCCCAAGCTCCCGGACATATCCGCAAGCAGATCAACCAGGGGTTCTTCGAGAAGCTGTTCATTGGTGAAGATGGCAGCGTGGAACGAGCCAGCTTCACGGAGCCGTTTCAGGCGCTACTGGCACCTGTGCAGACGATGACCACCTTGGCGGACGTCATACCGGCCCAGATGGATGGAGACGAGACCAATACTGACCAGGTGGTACAGGATCGCACCACGCCAGGGGCGGTATTCCAGACGACATATAGCGACGACAGAGTAGTAACACAAAGCGACCATCTGGACACGCCTTGTGATGGTGTCCAGATGGTCGCTGGTGTGAATGTGCTAGGTATGGTGGAGCTGAGGGGAATCGAACCCCTGACCTTCTCGATGCGAACGAGACGCGCTACCAACTGCGCTACAGCCCCTTGGAGCAGCGAAAGCATATCAGCCACGCTGATCGCTGCCGCGTGCCCCCTCCAACTCGGCTACTCGCCCACCGCTCGACGGTAGCGCTGGGCGCCTGGCTCTTCGAGTTCCGCGAACATCGGGTCCTCGTCGTCGGTTTCCACCACGACCGTGCCTGGGTGTACGTATCGGGCTACCGGTCGCCGCACCGGCGTGACCTCCGGCCTGTCGACGAACCGGTCGGCCAGATCGGCATCGGCATCCAGGTCAGCGTCGAGGTCGTCCAGGTCGGGTCCGTGGGCGTCGTGGTCGCCGTGTGCCGGGCGTGCTGGTGCGTGTACGCGGCGCTGGCTGCCCATCCTCGCGGTACGGCGCTCTCGGATCTCCTCCTCGATGCGCACCTGCCGCCGCAGATAGCCCAGGTAGCCGACCAGGCCGATGTCGATCATGGCGTGTATCCACCACACCATCGGCGACAGCAGGCCCGCGACCAGACCGCTGACCAGCGCGGCCATCAGCATCAGGACGACGACACGCTGCCGGAACGCGTACCTCGCCCGTGCCGTCAGCGCGGCCGCCTCCGGGTCGAACCCACCTCGACCCGGCCGATACGGCCTCGGACCGGAGTCCTCGTAGTCGTCGTACTCGTCGTATTCCGAGTACTCCTCGTAGTCGTCGTCCTCGGACGAGTACCTGTCGGAGTCGGACTCGGCGCCGGACGGGGACGCGTACTCGTCCGCTTCGTATTCGTCCGCCAGTACTGTGTCGGTTTCTCCGGCTTCGGCCATGGTGAAGTCCTCCTCCGCCGTGCTGCGCACGCCCCCGCTGCGGACGACCCGCGCTGCGAGCGTGGAGTCCGCGGTCCTGGCCACCTCCTGCCGCCGACGAGCCACGATCGGGACGAGGACAAGCAGCCACGCGACGACCAGCGCCACGATGATCAGCGAACTCGGCATGTCCCCGTCACCTCCCCCTGTACACGCGCGGCATAGTGGGTGCCGTCGCCACGTTAGTCACAACAGTCACACACGTGTCGGAGCCACGCCGGGAGATACCCATTCCGCCCTACCACGCCCGAGAATCGCCCGAATGGGCGAACGGATCATGGGAATCGGGCGCGACCCTGTACGACCAGGCGGTTTACCAGGCCGGTTGACACGTCCTCGACGGTCAGCGCGAAACAAAGATGGTCCCGCCAGTCGCCCGCCACATCGAGATACCGCCGGAACAGGCCCTCCTGGTGAAAACCGAGCTTCGCGAGAACCCGCAGGCTCGGCCCGTTCTCCGGCCGCACGGTCGCCTCGAGCCGATGCAGCCCCGCGCCGGCGAAACAGTGGTCGACCAGCATCGCGACGGCCGCCGTTGCCACCCCGCCCCGCACCACGTCGCTGGCCACCCAGTAGCCGATCCACGCCGAACACAGCGCGCCGCGCACGATGTTACCCACCGTGATCTGACCGGCCAGTTCACCGTTCACGGTGATCACGAACGGGAGCGACTGGCCGTGCCGCGCAAGTGAGCGCAACGCCCACCACTGGGACGGCCACGACATCGACGCGTTCCGCTCGTCCCACCGCCCCGGCCCGGTCGGCTCCCAGTTCTCCAGGTGCGCACGGTCCCGCAACCGAATCCGGCTCCACGCCGTCCCGTCGAACAGCCTGGGCGGCCGTAACTCCACCAGTCCCGCGCGGACCGCGAGCGGCCCCAGTCGCACCGGCCAGCCGGGATGACGGCCGGCGGGCATGCCACCGGGCCAACCGGCGTCTGCGGCACCGGCGGGCAGTCCGATTTCGGCGGGCACCACGGGCTCTTTTCGTATCGAATTCGGGTCGGATCTCGTGTCGGGCTCGGGTCGGACTCGTGTCGGGATCGGGTTGGACTCAGGTCGGGCTCGGGTTGGACTTCGTGTGTCGAAACGGTTATCCGCGTTGCGCCAGGAACGTCACCTGCACGTCGTCACCGACCGCGACCTCGGTCGTTTCCTCGTCCACCAGGATGAGGCAGTTGGCCTCGGCCAGCGACGCGAGCAGGTGCGCGCCCGACGTACCCAGGGGCGCCACCAGATATTCCTCGGTGCTCGTGTCACGCAGCAGTTGCCCGCGCAGGAAGCCCTTGCGGCCCTTGCTGGACGCCAGCGGCGACAGCAGGCGCGCGCTGACCACCCTGCGGTGCGGGCTCCGCTTGCCGAGCGCGGTCCGGATCAACGGCCGGACGAGCACCTCGAACACCACCAGCGCGCTCATCGGGTTGCTCGGCACCAGGAACGTCGGCACGAGATCCGGTCCGAGCCGCCCGAAACCCTGCACCGACCCCGGATGCATGGCGACCCGCGTGACGTCGATGTTGCCGAGTTCGGCCAGCGCCCTGTGGATCTCCTCGCCGCCGGCGCCACCGATCCCGCCCGCGACGACGACCACTTCGGACAGCAGCAGCCGGCCCTCGACCACCTCGCGCAAACGCTTGGCGTCGCCGGGAACGATGCCGACCCTCGTCACCTCGGCCCCGGCGTCTCGGCCGGCCGCTGCCAACGCGTAGGAGTTCACGTCGTACACCTGGCCCGGCCCCGGCGTCCGTCCGATGTCGACCAGCTCGTCGCCGACCGAGATCACCGACACCCTCGGCCGTGGATGGACGAGCACCTTGTCCCGCCCGACCGCGGCCAGCAGCCCGACCTGGGCGGAGCCGATCGTCGAGCCACGGCGGACGGCGACGTCACCCGGCTGCACGTCCTCGCCGGTCCGGCGGACGTACGCGGCGGACGGCACCGGTCGCTCGATGGTGACACGGGCGTCGTGGCCGTCGGTGTACTCGGTGGGCACGACGGCGTCGGCGAGCGTGGGCAGCGGCGCTCCGGTGGCGACCCGGACGGCCTGGCCGGGCTGCAACCGGCGTGGCTGCCGGGAACCGGTGGCGATCTCACCCACAACGGGGAGGCGCACCGGCTCGGTGCCCGCCGACTGCACGTCCACGCTGCGGACCGCGTACCCGTCGATAGCGGCTTGGTCGAAGCCGGGCAACGCGCGTTCCGCCACGACCTCCTCGGCGCACAGCAGTCCCTGCGCCTCGGAGATCGCCACCCGAACGGGGGCGGGCCGCACCGCACCGGCAAGCACCTTGGCAAGCTGCTCGTCTACTGATCTCATCGGCTGGTCCTCGCAGTTCGGCGGTGCTTCCGGCGCTACCGGACTCGACCGTCATGGGTTGTCGAGTCGCTCCCGCAGCCACTCGCGCAGCGCCGGTCCGTAGTCCGGATGTTCCAGTGCGAAGTCAACAGCGGCGCGCAGGAATCCGCCGGGATTCCCGAGGTCGTGTCGCCCTCCGGAATGGACCACGACGTGCACCGGATGACCCTCGGTGATCAGTAAAGCAATCGCGTCGGTCAATTGCAGCTCGCCACCCGCACCAGGTGTGATCCGTTGCAAAGCGTCGAACACCGCGCGGTCCAGCAGGTACCGGCCGGCGGCTGCGAAGGTGGACGGCGCGTCCTCGGGTTTCGGCTTCTCGACCATGCCGTGCACGCGTTTGACGTCGGCATCCGTCGTGTCCGCGACGTCGAACACCCCGTACGCGGAGATCTCGTCGCGGGGGATGTCGAACGCGCACAGCACACTGCCGCCGTAGCGGGACCGAACGTCCGCCATCCGGGTGAGCACGCCGGTCGGCAGCACGAGATCGTCCGGCAACAGCACCGCGACGGCATCGTCGTCGTCGTTCAGGATGGCCTCGGCACAGCCCACGGCATGCCCGAGGCCGAGTGCCTTGTCCTGGATCGCGGCGGACACCTCGATCAGCTCGGCGGCCCTGCGCACCTTCGCCGCGAGATCGCCCCGGCCGCGCTCCTCGAGGATGTGCTCCAGCTCCGGCTGCGGCCGGAAGTAGTCGATCACGGCGTCCTTGCCCGGCGACGTGACGATGACCAGCCGACGCGCGCCGGCCGCCGCGGCCTCCGCGGCGACCAGCTCGATGCCGGGGGTGTCCACCACCGGCAGTAGCTCCTTCGGCACGGCCTTGGTCGTGGGCAGGAACCGGGTGCCGAGACCGGCCGCCGGCACGATCGCGGTCTGGAAGGCGCGCGTGGGGGTCATAATCCGTGAGCCTAACCTCGTGCCGTGGACGGCCAGGGAGAAGATCGCTACTCCAAACGCGAGTGGCGAACCCGACTGCTCGCCGCCCGGAAATTGGTACCTTCGGCGCAACGGGCGACAGAAGCGGCGGCACTGGCGGCCACGATCGGCTCGATACCTGGTGATCCGGTGTGCTGCTACCTGCCCGTCGGCACGGAACCAGGTTCACTGGCGATGCTCGACGCCCTCGCCGGACGACGCGTGCTGCTGCCAGTGGTGACAGGCGCCGAGCCACTGGACTGGGCCGTCTACGAAGGATCGGAGTCGCTGGCCGGCGGACCGTACGGGCTGCTCGAACCGACAGGTCCACGGCTCGGGGCGGCCGCGGTCGGACTGGCCGAACTGGTCCTGGTGCCGGCGTTGGCGGTCGATCGGGCCGGGACACGGCTGGGACGTGGTGGCGGCCACTACGACCGCTCCCTGCCGCTGGCACGCCCCGGTACGCCGCTGGTCGCCGTCGTCAGGGACCCCGAACTGGTGGCCGCGCTACCGTCCGAACCACACGACGTACGGCTGACGGCGGCGCTCACCCCGATCGGGGGACTCCGATCGTT
>DATBDL010000135.1:0-34453 GCA_036269975.1 Pseudonocardiaceae bacterium
GCCGTTCCACTTCCCTGTTCCCCCGCCCCTACTTCCCCTCTTCCCTACCCACTCCCCCTGGATCCCCCGATCCCCATTACCCTCGGTCAGCCGATGGCCGCTGTGATCACGGCGTTGCCCGAACCGGTCCGCCCCCGCACCAGCAGCTTGGGTGCGTTCGCCGGTGGCGTGTCCGACAGGCCCAACTCGCTGCGGGCCTGGCCGGAGCCGGACTTCAGGTCCACCCTCGCCGCGGTGCCGGCCCGTACCCCGACCCGGATCTCACCCGATCCGGTGACCAGTTCCACCTGCCCGCAGGCCGCGTCGGCCACGGTCAGGTCGCCGCTGCCGGTGCGTGCCTGTACGTCGCTCTGCACGGCGCCCAGCCACACGTCGCCGCTGCCGGTGATCAGCGTCGTCGTGCCGCCGATCGACGACACCTCGATCTCGCCGCTGCCGCTGCGGGCCCGTAGGCCGCCGAGCATCGGACCGAGACGCAGGGCGCCCGAGCCGGAGTGGATCTCGGCGGGGCCGTCGGCCCGGTCCATCGCCACGTTGCCGGAGCCCGTGTTCAGCTTGACGCGGCCGGCCGGGCCGGTCACGTTCATGTCGGCCGAACCCGCCGACACCTCAAGGTTCGAACCGGCCGGTGCGCGGACAGTCACCGACAGCGGGATCATGTGGCCCCGCTTGGGCGTGTGCACGATCAGACGGTTGCCGACCAGGTCGATCCTGGTCTCGTCGACCGCGACGTACTTGGCCTCGTCCGAGCCGGCGAACCCGGCGCCGAACCAGTTCAGCACGCTCGAGATCCCCTGCATCCACGGGTTGGTGGCGCTCGGGTCGTACCGCACCTCGACGGCCACACCCGGCTCCTCGGCCAGCGCGATGGTCACCCGGCCGGCGCCGAGGGCAAGATCGATGTCCAGCGGGCCGCTCGCGTCGAAGTACTGCTGGCGGGCCGGTTCCCGCGGCGCGTAATCGCCGGTCGCGTCGTAGCTCTGTTCGTCAGTCATCGCCGTGCTCACCGTTTCTCTCCCCCGTTGTCCGGTCGTCAGCCTTCGACCCAGCCGCGCACGCGGGACGAGCCCCGCCCGCCGCGACCCGGTCGATCGTCGTTCGCGTCACTCGCCTGCGGCTGGCCTGGCTGCCCCCACTGCCCCCACTGCCCCCACTGCCCCCACTGGCCCCAGTTCTGGCCGCCGCCGCCCCAGTTCTGGCCGTGTGCGCGTGCGCCGCTGCGCAGCGCACCCTGCACGGCCTGTGAGACGAAGGAGTTCAGCGAAACACCGCGTTGCGACGCCGCCTCTTCCGCCTTGGTCTTGAGCTCCTCCAGCAGCCGGACCGTGATCCGGGTGATGTCGCCGGTCGGGTCGGTCATCGGTGGCGGCTCCTCGGCGGGCTCCTGGTCGGTCGGTGCGCCGGTGACGACGACCTGCACGTCCTGGCCGTCCAGCCGGACCTCGACCACCCGGTCCTCGAGCGCCAGCGTGACCTCGCCGGCCAGGTCGGACAGCGCGTTCATGATGGCGAGCCGGGCCGCCGGTTCGAGCGTGGCCGCGAGCACCCTGGCCGCGGTTCTGATCTGTTCGTCCCCCGCTGCCGCGGCGGCAGTGAGGTTCTCCCGCAGTGCGGAGACGTAAGGACTGAGTTCCATGACACCATCATGACGTCAGATGCGACGTCATGTCAAGCGAAGATGACGTCGTATTGATGTCGCGCTGCCGTCAGTTTGGTGTCATGCGGCCGTCGCCGTGGTGTCGCCGTGGCGTCGTGGTGCTGTCACCCGCGGTTCGTCCGAGCGGGCGGTTACGCTGGCCGAGCAGCGGAGCTGGGGCCTTGGATAGGGGAGCGGATCGTGACCGAAACCGTGTCGCCGAGCGTCGTACTCATCGGTAAGACGGAGTTCTTCCCACCGGCCGACGTGCCGTGGACGACCGACGCCGATGGCGGCGCCGCGCTGGCCGAGTTCGCCGGTCGTGCCTGCTACCAGTCGTGGAAGAAGCCGAACCCGAGCACCGCGACCAACGCCGGCTACCTGCGGCACATCCTCGAGGTCGGGCACCTGTCCGTACTCGAGCACGGCACGGTCACCTTCTACATAGCGGGGGTGTCCCGCTCGCTGACCCACGAGCTCATCCGGCACCGGCACTTCTCGTACTCCCAGCTCTCCCAGCGGTACGTGCCGGAGAAGAACGCGGCGATGGTGGAACCGGACGTCATCGCGAACGACCCCGAACTGCACGCCAAGTTCGTCGCCGCCGCCGAGGCCGGCGTCGCCGCGTACAACGACCTGCTGACCGGCCTTGAAGCGCGGTTCGCCGACGAGCCCAACCCGACGCTGCGCCGCAAGCAGGCGAGGCAGGCGGCGCGGGCTGTGCTGCCCAACGCCACCGAGACCCGCATCGTCGTCACCGGCAACTACCGCGCCTGGCGGCACTTCGTCGCCATGCGCGCGACAGAGCACGCCGACGTGGAGATCCGGGCGCTGGCCGTGGAATGCCTGCGGCAGTTGCAGAAGGCCGCCGCCAACGCGTTCGACGACTTCGTGATCTCCAGCCTGCCGGACGGGTCAGAGGTGGCGGCGAGCCCGTTCGTCACGGAAGGCTGACCGGGTGCGGAAACTGACCGTCGGCATCGAGCCCGGCGACTACGTCGTGCTGCGCCTCGCGGCCGACGCGGCCGCCCCGGTGACCCTGCTGGCGCCGACCAGCGGCTTCGTGTCGATCACGCGAACGGCCGGCGAACTGTCGGTCGTGTGCCCGGCCGAGGCCGCCGTGTCGGCCGACCTGACCGAGCCCGGCTGGCGGCTGCTGAGCGTGCGCGGCCCGTTCGAGTTCACGCTGACCGGCATCATGTCCGCACTGGCCAGCGCGTTGGCCGGCGCGGGGGTGTCGCTGTTCGCGCTGTCCACGTACGACACCGACCACCTGCTGGTGAAGAGCGACGACCTGGCAAGGGCCGTCACCGCGCTACGGGATGCCGGCCACGAGGTGCTGGCACCGGCGACGGACTAAGGTGATCAGATGGGCGTTGCGGCGGACGAGCGACGAGCGTTGTGCGACCTGTTCGACGAGGTGGGCCCCGACGCGCCAACCCTCTGCGGCGGCTGGCAGTCCCGTGACCTGGCGGCGCACCTGGCCCTGCGCGACCGCCGCCCGGACGCGGCGCCGGGCATCCTGCTCAAGCCGTTCGCCCGCTACACCAACCGGGTGCAGGACCAGTTCGCCGCGAAACCGTGGGGTGAGCTGGTCGGTCTGGTGCGCACCGGCCCGCCGGGCTGGTCACCGTTCGCCATTCCGGCGCTCGGCGAGATCGTGAACGGCCCGGAGTACTACGTCCACCACGAGGACCTACGCCGAGGCCGCCCCGGCTGGGAACCAAGGCCACCGTCACCGGCCCGCGACGCCACGACGTGGGCCGCGGTCGGCCGGGTAGGACGGATGGCGTTCCGGCGCAGCCCCGTCGGCGTGGTGCTGCGAAGGCAGGACGGTGCCGAGGCAACCGCGAAACGCGGCCCGACGACGGTCACGGTGATCGGTGCACCGGGCGAGTTGCTGCTGTACGCGTTCGGGCGCACCGAGGTCCAGATCGCCTACGAAGGTGACCAGCACGCGATCGGCGTCGTGCAGGGTCTGGACAGATCGTTCTGACCCGTTTCCTCGTCGGTCGGCATCTCGCTCGCTGTTCCGATACTGTGTCGCCCGGACACAATCGGGGAGGTCGGCGTGCGCGGGTTCGAGTGCACATTCCTGGAACTGGACGTCATCGGTGAAGCGCTCCAGTTGGACGTGCGGCCGTTCCCGTTCCAGTTCCCGGTACACGGCGACCTGATCGAGGATCGCATTCGGCTGATCCAGGTCGCGGAACGCACATTGGAAGCCAAGGGCCTGATCGCCGGGAACCGGTTCGTACCCGAGCTCGTAGAAACACTCGGCGTGTTCGCCAGGGGCCGCCTGGCCATCGCGATGCTCGGCACGATCGACGGTGCGGGCCGCTGCGCCCGCGCGGTCACCGACGACCGCCTGGCAGTCCTGGCCATCCAACTAAACCAGCGGATTCGTTTCGAGCCGATCACCCCGCCGTCGATCGTGCGGGCGATGGTCGGCCTGCTCCCGCCCGCGCACCCCGGCCCCGGCCGGTCGGTCACCATCACCGTGGAACCGGAAACACCGAAACGCCGGCCGGCCGAGGTCGACGACATGGCCGGCCGCCAGTATCTCCGGTCAGGCCACACTTCAGGTGATTCGGCGGCGGTCCAGCGCGGCATGGTGGACGAGATCATGCGTCGCCCACGTTTGGGTAGCGGTTACTTCGCGGTCACCGTCCGTGGTCGTAACGCCCGCGAGTCGACGCCATCGACCATGAACTGGCTGGACACCGATTCCGGGCGCTACGCGGTGGTTCCCACGACGGCCCAGGATGGTCGTACGCATATCACGTACACCCCCGCTGACCTGGTACGAATCGAACAGAGCCTGTCCCATCTCGTGCGCACGCGCTGACCTGATCGGGTGAGACTTGACGGCTTGATGGAACCGGACACCGGCGACCATGCGTCTTGATACCGTGTTCTCACACTCTGTGGGTCCACAGGAGGGTGATCGACATGCTGGCTCCGGATACGGGAGGCGGCGCGGGCGCCGCGTTCGCCGGCATAGGCACGGCGGTCGACGGCATCCTGACAGCCGCCAACAGCGGCAGCTTCAGCGTCACCCCACAAGCCGGCCAGTCCCTGATCAGCGCCATCGAAGCTCTGCATACCGAAGTGGATCACGCTCTGGCGAAGTCACAGATGTTGGAGCAGGAGCCTCCGCTCGGCCAGACACCGGCCGCCAAGGTCTACAAGCCATTCCTCGCGACGGTCGCCACCGACCCAGCTCAGGGCGCGATGCCGGTGTTCAAGAAGTTGAAGTCGGATCTGGTCAACGCACGTGCCGCGATCGAGCAGGCGATGAAGAACTACGAGGAAACCGAGCAGGCGAACACGACGTCCGCCAATGGGGTCTGGACCTGAGTGAAGGATTTCGTGTGAAGCGTCTTGTCGTGCTGGCCGGTTTGGCTGCGATATTGGTGGGAGCGTCGGCTTGCACCAATCCCACGCCGGGCCAGGCATCAGGGGTCACGACGACAACGGGGAGCCAGCCCGGCGATACGTCATCGCCTTCAGGGGGCGGCGGAACCGCACTGCCGGTCGATCATGCCTGTTCCTTGTTGTCGTCGAGCGACCTGCAACAACTTGGCGCATCATCGCCGCCGACGGAGGAGATGGTCGGTACCGCGCATTCGTGTGACTTTGACTCCGACGATTACACCTTTGGAGTCGCAATCCGCACGAATGTCGGGTTGTCCGGCTTTGTAGCTACCGGCAGTGGTCCTGTCAAGGACATGTCTATTGGTGGGCATCAGGCCAAGCAGGAAGTCGGTAACAGCGGCGCTTGCGTGATCGGAATCGGTGTCTCAGATACGTCGCGGGTGGATCTGACGGTTCTGCCGGCCGAGAACCAGGACCCGTGTCCGACGGCGTTGAAGTTGGCCAACATTATCGAACCGAAGTTGCCTTGAGAGTGTGGGGATTCTGATGGCGAGCGGACCTGGGTCTTTGCCTGAGAGCGCGTACAACCAGTACCACATGCGCCATTTCAACGGCAACGTCAAGAACGTTGGCCAGGCCGACAAGACCGTGGAGCAGCAGGACCAGAAGAACTACGGTCCGATACTCGGCCCGATCATCCATATCATCAATGGCCAGCACGAGGTCGACGGCCTGTTGGGTGGGCAGGCCAAGGCATTGAAGCAGGGCCTGGACATCCGGTCCGCGCCCGCCGCGCCGAGCGCGAACTACCCCGCCATGTCACACCAGGCTCTGTACGAGGCCGTCACCCAGAACGTCAATCCCGGCCAGGTGGGCGATGTCAGCAACACGTGGCTGAGCATTGGTGACAATTTGACGAACCTGCAGAACACGGTCGCCCAGTCGATTGCCAGTAGCCAGTTCACCTGGACGGGGACTTCTGGTGAGACGGCTCGTCAGAATGTCGCTGATCTGGGTAACAAGTCCGGCCAGGCTGGTCAGGCGGCGCAGTTGGCCGGTGTGTTGACCGGGCAGCAGTACGAGGCGTTGTCCAATGCGAAGAACAGTATTCCGCCGCCGCCGAATCCGCCGTTCAACCAGGCGACGGCCCAGCAGCAGTTGCAGACGGTCACGGACCCGGTGGCCCATGCCGCGCTTGCCACGACTGATGTGGCCGCGCAGCAAGCACAGCAGAAGGCGCATCAGGAGGCTGCGCAGATCGTGCAGCAGTACGACCAGACGGTGATCCAGACCTCGGCGAACATGCCGGCGTTCGCGCCGGCACCGCCCGCGCCCAAGCCGAAGCCTGGGCCGCCCACCTCGACGCCGTCACCGCCCAACGGTGGCAACCCTCCGCCCGGTGGCAACCTACCGTCGCCACGTGGTCAGCAGCCTGGGCCGACCAACCCCACGCCGCCGCCCGATCCACACTCCAATCCGATCGTCCCGGTCTCTCCGGTGAATCCGAATCCGCCGGTCAATCCCAATCCGATCATTCCCAATCCGGTCGGCACACCGCCGCTGCCACCCAATCAGCCGCCGCCGACCACCATCCAGAACTTCAATCCGCCGGTCACGAGCAATCCGCCTACCAGCAACAACCCGAATCCGTTCGGCCCGCCTGGGTCGTTCAATCCCAATCCGAACGACCCGAACAGCGGGACGGGTGGTCTCGGCACGCTGGGCGGCTTCGGTGGGGCCGGCGGCGGATTCGGCGGCGCGGGGGGCGGCGCTGCTGGTAGCGGGTTCGGTGCCAGCGGTGCCGGTGCCGGTGGGTCTGGTTCCAGCGGCGCCGGTTCTGGTGGGTCTGGCGGCCGGTTCGGGGCCGGTGGGCTTGGTGGCGCCGGCGGTGGCGCTGGATCCGGATCGAGCGCGGCCGGCAGTGGCGGGCAGTCGGGCGCCGGTGCCGCGGCCGCCGAGGAAGCCGCCATGGGTGGGGGTGCCGGGGGTGCCCGTGGTGCCTCCGGCTCGTCGGGCTCGCCGATGATGGGTGGTGGGCGCGGGCAGCGGGGTCAGGGTGACGAGGAGCACAAGCGGCCGTCCTGGCTGGTGGAGACGGACGAGGGAATCTTCGGTACGGACGAGAAGACCGCGCCGCCTGTTATCGGTGAGTAGTCGACACACTCGGTGGGCGGCTGGTCCAGCGCGAACCTGAGCCCCGGTACGCGGTAGCGTCACCTACATGACCGCATGCCCTACCGCGGCGCCGGGCCGACCGTTCGGCCGGATGCTCACCGCGATGATCACCCCGTTCGACGCCGGCGGCTCGCTCGATCTCGATCGGGCCCAGGAGCTCGCCACGTTCCTTGTCGACTCCGGCAATGACGGCCTGGTGATCAACGGAACCACCGGCGAGTCGCCTACTACCACCGACGCCGAGAAGGCCGATCTGGTGCGCGCCGTGGTCGGCGCGGTGGGGGACAGGGCGACCATCGTCGCGGCGGCCGGCACCTATGACACCGCCCACTCCGTCGAGCTGGCCAAGCAGGCACGCCACGCCGGCGCGCACGGGCTGCTCGTGGTCACGCCCTATTACTCCCGGCCACCGCAGTCCGGCCTGCTCGCCCACTTCACCGCGGTGGCGGACGCCACCGACCTGCCCGTCATGCTCTACGACATCCCTCCGCGCAGCGTCGTGCCGATCGAGGTCGACACGCTGCTGCGGCTGGCAGAGCACCCCAACATCAAGGGCGTCAAGGACGCCAAGGGGGACCTGCTCGCCGGCAGCCAGGTGCTTGCCGACACCGACCTCGCCTACTACTGCGGCGAGGACGCCCTGAACCTGCCGTGGCTGTCGATCGGCGCCGTCGGCTTCGTGAGCGTCATCGGGCACGTCGTCGCCGGCCGGCTGCTGGACATGCTGGACGCCTTCGAGCACGAGAAGGTCGGCGACGCTCGGGCGATCCACCTTGCCCTGCTGCCGCTCGTGCACGCGATGGGCAGGGTCGGCGGGGTCACGTTCGCCAAGGCCGCGATCCGGTTGCGCGGTCACGACATGGGCGAGCCGCGCCTGCCGCTGATGCCCGCCACCGACGAACAGGTCAAGGCGATCGAGGCCGACCTGCATGCCGCCGACGCCGGGATGGTCCGCCGATGACGGGCACCGCGCCGATGACGGGCCCCGGCCCCGCCACGCCGCCACCCCCGCTGCCCGACGGTGCGCTGCGCGCGGTGGCACTGGGCGGCATCGGCGAGGTCGGCAGGAACATGACCGTCTTCGAGTTCGACCACCGACTGCTGATCGTCGACTGCGGCGTGCTGTTCCCGGAGGACCAGCAGCCGGGCGTCGACCTGATCCTGCCGGACTTCCGCGCCATCGAGAACCGCCTCGACGACGTGGACGCGCTGGTCCTCACACACGGCCACGAGGACCACATCGGCGCCGTTCCCTTTCTGCTCCGGCTGCGGCCGGACGTGCCCGTGGTCGGTTCCCGCTTCACGCTCGCGCTGGTGGCGGCCAAGTGCCGGGAACACCGTCTCTCGCCGAAACTGATCGAGGTGAGCGAGGGCCAGCACCGCGCGTACGGTCAGTTCGACCTGGAGTTCTTCGCCGTCAACCATTCCATTCCGGACGCACTGGCGGTCGCGATCCGCACGCCGGCCGGTCTCGTGCTGCACACCGGTGACATCAAGCTGGACCAGCTCCCGCTGGACGGCCGGCTGACCGACCTGGCCGGTTTCTCCCGCCTCGGTGACGAAGGCGTCGACCTGTTCTGTGTCGATTCGACGAATGCCGAAGTCCCCGGATTCACCATCTCCGAACGCGATATCGGCCCGGTGCTGGACAATGTCATCGGACGCGCCACCCAACGCGTGATCGTGGCGTGTTTCGCCAGCCACGTGCACCGCGTGCAGCAGGTGTTCGACGTTGCGGCGGCACACGGCCGCAAAGTGGCGCTCGTCGGCCGTTCGATGGTGCGCAACATGGGCATCGCGACGGATCTCGGACTGCTGAACGTCCCGGACGGCCTGTTGATCGACATCAACGAAGCCACGGAACTGCCGGACAACGACACCCTGTTCGTCTCGACGGGATCGCAGGGCGAACCGCTGTCCGCACTGTCCAGAATGGCCGTCGGCGAGCACAAGCAGATCGACATCCGGCCGGGTGACACGGTCATCCTGGCGAGCTCGCTGATTCCGGGCAACGAGACCGCGGTATTCGGCGTCGTGAACGGCCTTTCCCGACTCGGCGCGCACGTGGTGCACCAGGGCACGGCCAGGGTGCACGTTTCCGGTCACGCACCAGCGGGTGAACTGCTGTTCCTCTACAACGCGGTCCGTCCGTCCAACGTGATGCCGATCCACGGTGAATGGCGCCACCTGCGGGCCAATGCCGAACTGGCGGTACGCACCGGCGTCGCACCCGACCGGGTGGTGATCGCGGAGGACGGCGTCGTCGTCGACCTGGTGGACGGCGTTGCCGGCATCACCGGCCGGGTCGAGGTGGGGCACGTCTACGTGGACGGCCTCTCGGTCGGCGACGTCGGCGAGTCCACCCTGTCGGACCGGTTGGTACTGGGCGAAGGCGGCTTCATCGCGATCACGATCGCAGTGGATTCGACCACCGGCAGGGCGGTCGCGCCGGTCACGGTGTCCGGCCGGGGTTTCTCCGACGATCCGAAGGCGCTGGAAGCCGTCGTGCCGTTGGTGGAGATGGAGTTGTCGCGCACCGAGGTGGAAGGCATCACGGACACCCACCGCATCGCACAGGCGGTGCGCAGGGTGGTCGGCCGGTGGGTGGCCGAAACCTACCGCCGCCGCCCCATGATCGTGCCGACGGTCATCCCCGTGTAGTCGGCGGTCTGGCGGGTTCGCGTGCATCGAGGTTGCCGCCGCACGCGAACCCGCCGTCGCGCCCGCTACGCCGACAGTTGAGCGGGTGCCCCGATCGCCGTGAGTCCGCTCAGGGCCTGCGGCAGCGGGCCCAGGTGCAGGACGCCGAGACGTTGGGTGGCGCGAGTGAGGGCGACGTAGAGCTCGGCGGCGCCACGTGGGCCGTCGGCCATGATTCGTTCCGGCTCCACGACCAGGACGGCGTCGAACTCGAGGCCCTTGGTCTGCGACGGCGGCACGGTGCCCGGCACGCCCGGCGGCCCGATCACGACGCTGGTGCCTTCGCTGCCGTCTTCTGCCCGCACGAACTCCTCGATGGCAGCGGGCAGTTCGGCCTCGGTGACCCGCCTCGACCACGGCCGGGCACCGGACGCGCGGACCGACTCCGGTGGCTGGACGTCCGGCGCGAACTCGGCGAGCAGCGCGGCGGCGATGGTCATGATCTCGGCCGGGGTGCGGTAGTTCACCGTCAGCGACCGGTAGACCCAGCGGCCGGGCACGTACGGCGCCAGCATCGCGTCCCACGATGCCGCTCCCGCGCTTGCGCGGCGTTGGGCGAGATCGCCGACCACCGTGAAGGATCGGCCTGGGCAGTGCCGCATCAGCACCCGCCAGTCCATTTCGGACAGTTCCTGGGCCTCGTCGACCACGACGTGCCGGTAGGTCCAGTCCCGGTCCGCCGCCGCGCGCTCGACGAGCTCACGGGTGTCGCGCTCGGCGAAGCGGTCGGCGAGGTCCTCGGCGTAGAGCAGGTTCGCGGCGACAAGTCCGATGTCCTCGTCCAGTTCCTCCCGGTCCAGCTTCATGATGTCCATCACGCCGGCGGCGTACTCGGCCTCGGCCTTCCGTTCGCGTTCCTCGGCCTGCTCGGCGGCCTTGTCGGCGGCCTTGTCCCGGCCGAGCAGGTCGACCAGTTCGTCCAGCAGCGGCACGTCCGACACCGTCCAGGCGTCGCCGTCGGCGCGGAACAACGCCTGGTCGGCGCCGGCAGCGCGGAGTCGTTCGTGCGAGGAGTACAGCGGCGCCAGCAGCGTTTCCGGCGTCAGGAACGGCCAGAGTTCGTCCAGCGCGGCGGTGAACTGCTCGCTGTCGGCCAGTTCCGCGAGCAGGTCCGCCCGCAGGTTCTCCCACGCTTCGCGGTCCGCCCTGGTCAGCCAGCCCCTGCCGATCCGGGTGATCGCCCGTTCGGTGAGCACGTACGTGACGATCTCGGTGAAGACCGCGCGGGCCTCGTTGTGCGGAAACCCGCTCGCACGCGCCTCGTCCCGTGCCCACTCGGCCGTCTCGGCGTCGATCCGCAGCGTGACGTTGCCCAGTTGGACCGGCAGTGGATCGCCCGGTAGTCGCTGCCGATCGGCGATCGCGGCTTTCAGTACGTCCAGCATCTTCAGCGAACCCTTGCGCCGTGCGGCTTCCGGCGTGTCCTCCGTGGTGACGTGCAGGCCGGGCACAAGGTCGCCGGGCGTCATGAAGACGACGTCCGACTCGCCGAGCGACGGCAGCACACGGCCGATGTAGGTCAGGAACGCCGGATTGGGCCCGACGACGAGCACGCCGTGGCGTTCCATCCGCTCGCGCTGGGTGTAGAGCAGGTAGGCGACGCGGTGCAGCGCCACCACGGTCTTGCCGGTGCCGGGGCCGCCCTCGATCACCAGCACACCGGGATGGTCGAGCCGGATGATCTCGTCCTGCTCGGCCTGGATCGTCGCGACGATGTCGCGCATCCCGTCACCGCGCGGCGCGTTGACCGCCGCGAGCAGGGCGGTGTCACCGCGCTCGTCACCACTCAGGTCGCGGCCGAGCACCTCGTCGGTGAAATCGACCACCTGCCGTCCGCGCGTGTGGAACTGACGGCGCCGACGCATGTTCTCCGGGTTGGCCCCGGTGGCGACGTAGAACGCCCGCGACGCCGGTGCGCGCCAATCCAGCAACACGGGTTCGTAGTCGTCGGCCTCGTCGAAAAGCCCGATCCTTCCGATGTACGAATGGTCACCGGAAAGGGTGTCCAACCGGCCGAAACACAGCCCGTTGTCGGCGATGTCGAGCCGCTTGGCCGCCCTGGCCAGGGCGCGCACCTCGACGTCCCGTTCCATGGGCGTACCGCCGTTGCCGCGCAGGGCGGCGTCGAACTCCCGCAGCACACGGGCGCGCTCGGCGTCGAGCCGCACGTAGAGCCCGGCCACGTATCCGCGTTCGGACCGCAATTCCGCTTCGTACCCCTGAGTTGACACAAGCCCCTCGCCCCGGTTAAACTACAGTTACATTCGGCGGTTCTCCATTGGTTATGGAGTGCACGCCGATTTTTTATTGTCCACCTCCTGTCAAGCCCTCGGGGTTGCCTGCTTGGCCAACTCTGGCTTCGGTGCCGGCGCTGTTGCGGTTGGCCGGCCGGCCAGGCGGACCACCAGTGCCCCGCTCAACAGGACCGCCCCACCCACCAACTGCGTCAGCGACAACGCCTGTCCCAGCAACGCCCACGCCAACCCGGTCGCGACCACCGGCTCGAACAACGACAGCACACTCACCATCGACGGTGGCAGGTGCCTCAGCGCGGCCAGGCTGGCCAGATACGCGAGCACCGTCGCGACCACGGCCATCGCCACGAGTAACTGCCACACCGGCATGTGCACGACGCCCAGCCGGGCGGGCGCGGTGAGCAGGCGGCCGGGGATTGCCCACGGCCGGCTCACTCCGAGCATCGCCACCGCGCCGACCACCAGGCCCCAGGTTCCCAGGCCGACGGGGTCGGTCGCGGCCACTCCTCGCTCGCCCAGCAGGAAGTACGCCGCCGAGCACGCCGCCGTGGCCAGGCCGGCCAGCAACCCGACCGTGTTCAGCGCGATACCTCGCCATACCTCGGCGACCAGCACCAGTCCCACCATCGCCAGCAGCACGCCCAGCCACGCCGCCCTCGGCAGCACCGTGTGCCGGACGTAGCGCACCCACAGCGTCACCAGCACCGGCGACGTGTACTCCAGCAGCAGCGCTACCCCGACCGGCAGCCGGGACACCGCCACGAAGTACAGCAACTGCACCAGCGCCACGCCGACGAGCCCGTAGGCCAGCAGCACCGGCAGGTCCCGCCGCCGCAACCGCAACGCACTCGGCCGTACCAGGCCGGCGCCGGCCAGCAGGATCACCGCCGCCAGCCAGATCCGGATGCTCGCCACCTGTTGCGGTGACAGGCCGGCGTCCATCGCGGCTCTCGCCATCGGGCCCGAGAATCCGAAGGCGCACGACGCGAGCACGATGAGCGCGGTGCCGCGGGCTGGTGAGGTAACTGCTGTTGGGCGGATGGTGGTCACAGAACCGAGTCTGCACCCCTTACCTGGGGCCTCAGCAACCCGGTTTCAGCAGGGTGAGGCGCCTTACGAGCTACGAAACGAGCTACGAAACGGCCTACGAACTGGGCCGCCACGGGCTGCGGCCGTCGGTTGGCCTCGTCGGGTCGTGGAAGCGTGGCGTGTCTGGCTCGTCCCGTCGTAACGGCACCAGACCCGCCGTGATCGCTCGCATGATGCGGTCACGGGCCCGTACCGCGTCGCCAGGTCGGTTCGCCGCCAGGTCCGCCAGGTCGACCGGTGGCCCGAAGTGCACCTGGAACATCGGCCGGCGCGGTAGGGAGCGCAGCCAGGACGTCACCACCGGCTTGAGGTCGGCCCATCCGGTGACCACCTCGGTGCCCCAGTACGCCGACTCGTGCGCGCCCCACTGGCTGATCGGCACCACCGGGATGTCGGCGGCCAACGCCAGTCTTGCCGTGCCGCTCTTGCCGCGTTCCGGCCACAGGCCCGGATCGTGGCTGATCCGGCCCTCCGGATACACCAGCACCGCGACCCTGCCGGTCCGCAGCGTGCCCACCGCGCGGTGGAACGCCTCGATCACCGTGCTCTTGCTGCGATCCACCCGCAGGTGCCCCGATTTACGCATCGCCCAGCCGGCCACCGGTGCGTCCATGATGCCGCCGGTGATCATGAATCGCGGCGCGACACCGGCCCGGTCGCACGCCGCTGTCAGCACGAACGCGTCGAACACGCCGATGTGGTTGGCGGCCAGCAGAATCGACCGGTCGCGCAGTTCCGCCGGCAGCGAACCGGTGATCTCCAGTCGGCCACACATCGCCACGAGACCGCGGTTGAGCCTCATCAGGATGCGCCAGAACACCGGAGTGGAATCGCCGGCCGCTCGGCGTGTCGGCACGTGTGTGCGCGCCCTGGAGGCAACCATGAACAGGAGCATGGCACGTCCGGTTCCCGCCGCGACGGGCCACTCCGCCCATATTCCGGTAACCACTGTTGCTGGAGTGGCGGAAGGGGTGAGACTAGCGTGTGGGGCATGCCGAGCCGGACAACGCCTTCGAAACGCGGCGGTAGCAACAGCAGTCGCGCCCGCGGCGGCACGAGTACCCGATCCACGAGTACCCGATCCGCCGCGAGCCGCAGGAAGAAGCCGGCCATCTCCCCGGCCAGTCGGCCGGGCATCGGGCCGCTCACCCTGCTCGCGCGTGGTATCGGCAGCCTGACCAGGGCGATTGGCCGCACGAAGGAACTCGATCCCGCGCACCGCAGGGACGGCATCGCCCTGGTGTGGGTGGCGCTGGCGGTCGTGTCGGCGGCGGGCGTGTGGTTCCAGGCGGCCGGGCCGATCGGTCACTGGGTGAACATCGGCGTCCGGACCGTCATCGGGAATGGCGCCCTGTTCCTGCCGATCGGGTTGGTGGCCGCCGGCATCATGCTGATGCGGACCGAGCCGAAGCCGGAGGCACGGCCTCGGCTGGTGATCGGCGCGTTGCTGTTCTCGTTGGCGCTGCTGGGCATTTTCCACATCTTCAAGCACCTGCCGGTCGCGAACGCCGACCGGATGCGAGCCGGCGGCGCACTCGGCTATCTGGCGGGCGGCTTCCTGGCGCAGGGCCTGACCGGCTGGGTCGCGCTGCCGCTGCTGGTACTCGTTGCGCTGTACGGAATCCTGGTGTTCACCGGCACCCCGGTACGGCAGATCACGGTGAAACTGCGCGCGTTGGGCGGTCAGCCACCGGCAGAAGCGGCCGAACAGGCGATGGCGAAGCCGGAACTCGACAGCGCCGCCGACGTCCGGCTGCGTCGGCCGTCCCGGCGCCGGCAGTCCAGCGCCGACACCACCGAGGCGACACAACCGGAACTGCCGCTGGACGAGCCGCCGGCGAAACCCGTACGCCCCAAGCCGGTCGCGGCAGAACCCGTCGACAAGACGGAAAAAATCGACAAGACAGCGAAAACCACGGACCGGCCGTCGACATCGCGTGCGGTCGACGGTGATTACGTATTGCCATCGCCGGATCTGCTCACGAATGGTGATCCGCCGCGTGCGCGCAGTAAAGCCAATGACACCATGATCGAGGCAATCTCGGGTGTCCTCGAACAATTCTCGGTGGACGCACAGGTGACCGGTTTCACCCGCGGCCCGACCGTCACCAGATATGAGGTGGAACTCGGACCGGGCGTGAAGGTCGAGAAGATCACGGCTCTCACCAAGAACATCGCCTATGCCGTGGCCACCGACAACGTGCGGCTGCTGGCGCCCATTCCCGGCAAGTCGGCGGTCGGTATCGAGGTGCCCAACTCGGACCGGGAAATGGTGCGCCTCGGCGACGTGCTCAAGTCGCAGCGCGCGCTCGGCGACACGCACCCGATGGTGATCGGGCTCGGCAAGGACATCGAGGGCCACTACGTCACCGCGAACCTGACGAAGATGCCGCACCTGCTGGTCGCCGGCTCGACCGGCTCCGGCAAGTCGTCGTTCGTGAACTCGATGCTGGTGTCGCTGTTGGCCAGGGCGACGCCGCAGGAATGCCGGATGATCCTGATCGACCCGAAAATGGTCGAGCTGACCCCGTACGAGGGCATTCCGCACCTGATCACGCCCATCATCACCCAGCCGAAGAAAGCGGCGGCGGCGCTGGCCTGGCTGGTCGAGGAGATGGAGCAGCGCTACCAGGACATGCAGGCCAACAAGGTCCGGCACATCGACGACTTCAACCGGAAGGTCGGCACCGGTGAGATCACGGCGCCGCCGGGCAGCGAGCGGGAGTACCGGCCCTACCCGTACATCCTGGCCATTGTGGACGAGTTGGCCGACCTGATGATGACCGCGCCGCGCGATGTCGAGGACGCGATCGTGCGGATCACCCAGAAGGCGCGGGCCGCCGGAATTCACCTGGTGCTGGCGACGCAGCGGCCATCCGTCGACGTCGTGACCGGCCTCATCAAGACGAATGTGCCGAGTCGCCTCGCGTTCGCGACGTCGTCGCTGACCGACTCGCGGGTCATTCTGGACCAGCCGGGCGCCGAGAAGCTGATCGGCATGGGTGACGGCCTCTACCTGCCGATGGGTGCGTCGAAACCGGTCCGGGTCCAGGGCGCGTACATCTCCGACGAGGAGATCGCCGCCGTTGTCGGATTCGTGCGCGACCAGGCCCAGCCGGAATACACCACCGGCGTCACGGCGGCCAAGGCGGGCGAGAAGAAGGAGATCGACGCCGACATCGGCGACGATCTGGACCTGTTGTTGCAGGCCGCCGAACTCATCGTGACCAGCCAGTTCGGCTCGACGTCGATGCTGCAGCGCAAGCTGCGGGTCGGGTTCGCCAAGGCGGGCCGGTTGATGGACCTGTTGGAGAGCAGGGGAGTCGTCGGTCCGTCCGAGGGCTCGAAGGCGCGTGAGGTGCTGATCAAGCCGGACGAGCTGGAATCGGTGCTGTTCACGATTCGCGGTGGCGGCCCGATCACGGACGACGATGACGAGGCGGCCGACGACTGAGGATTCGCCGTTCGTCCCTTCCGCTGGCCGGTGCTTTCGCTGGCGGGCCGTGTGTGCTGGTCAGTGCCAGCGGAAGTGGACGAACAGCCGACCGAAGTTCTTCGAGTCCTTCTCCACGCGGTGGTAGAGGGCCTTGACGTCCTTCTGGTCGAGAAAACGCAGCACGTGCTTCTTGAGTTGCCCCGAGCCCTTGCCCGGAATGATCTCGACGACGGTGGCCTTCTTGGCCACCGCCTCGTCGATGATCGCCCGCAGGGCTCGGTCGATGTCCGCGCCGCGGTTGTAGAGGTCGTGCAGGTCGAGCTTCAGCTTCACGCCTTGCGGCCGCGTTGCCCGGTCGTCTTGGCGGTCACGGTCGATTTGGTGGCGCGAGGGGCCCTTGCCGGCTTGGCTGCCGTAGCGGCGGCCTTGGGGGCGGTTTTGGCGGGCGCCTTGGCCGTTGTCTTGGCCGTTGTCTTGGCCGGTGCCGCCGCGGTGGTCTTGGCCGCGGCGGAGGACTTCGCGGCGGTGCTGCGCTTGCTGGCCGGTGCTTTCGCGGCCTTGCCGGTCGTCGCCGGCCGCGCGCCGGTCGTGCGGGTCTTGTTGCCGGCGGTCGCCGTCGCCTTGGCAACGGCGGTCTTGGTGGCGGCAGCGGCTTTCGCCGCGACCCGGCGGCCGCCGCGGTTGGCGGCGTGGAACGCGTCGACGATGTGCGAGGGGATTCTGCCCCGCTCGGCCAGTTCGTGGCCCTGTTCCCGAGCCCATTCCCGGATTGCCGGTCCGTCGTTGGCGGACGCGCCGCGACCGCCGGCCGCCGAACCACGCTTCATCCGGCCACCGGTACGCCGTGCGGCCGAGATGAAGTCGGCCAAACCGTCCCGCAACTTGCCAGCGTTTGCCTCATTCAGGTCTATCTGGTAGCTCACGCCATCGAGAGAGAAAGTGACCGTAGCCACACCCTCGCTGGGCAAACCGTCCAGATCGTCGACCAGTCGCACGAGGACCTTCCGCGCCATGGTTTCCTACTCTCTCAAACACCCTGCCGAAGTCTCACCCAGGAAGGTGAGCTTGGCTGCCCGTTGGTATCTATGACAGCGTATAGAGCATTGCGAAAAAGCGCCATTGTTGATTGGGTCGACCTACATGTGAGTAGGGTTCGGTGACCCGAGTGCGGCGCGGTGTAGCCTGGAACAGGGGTAAAAGCCTTGGCGCACAACGATTCTTGGGGGTCGTAAACGACCTGGCGAAACAGGTGGCCACCGAAACCGAGGAGTTTTGTTTCTAAACCGATGAGTGCAAGAATTACTCGGGTCGGATCTGTACCCGCCGCCGTGCAGCGGCGCGGCGACTCCGCCAACCGGCCGCCTGCGGTCCGTCGGGCGGGCGTGATGTCCCTTTCCGGAATCCACGGCCCCGGCCCACAGTCAAAGTTGACGGCGTCCGGAATGTCGACACCTGGAACGTCGCAGATGAAGCCTAGCCGACTAGCGATCCACTGTGGATAGATAATCCGGTGGATCATGTCCATCGCGAACTATTTCGGTGATTCCTTGGTCGACGAGCCGCCCAGCAGGCTAGCAGGCCGAACGGCCGACAAGCCGTACCTGGAACGCGCGTTGTCCGCCGCGAGATCGGCGTCGCGCCAGCCGTGTTCCGGCGCGTCCAGCGTCAACTGTTCGCCACCGCCCGTGGTTTCGGCGAGCTGTTCCATCCGGACCCCGATCAGCCGGATCGCGCCGGCCGGCACCTGTTCGTCCAGCAGCTTGCACGCGGTTCGGTAAAGCTCCTGGGTGACATCGGTCGCAACCGGCAGCGTGCGAGATCTTGTGATTGTGGTGAAGTCGGCGAACCGGACTTTAATGGACACGGTCCGACCGCGCACGCCGCGCGACCGCAGGGTGGCCGCCGTCCGCTCGGACAGCCGCAGCAGTTCCCGTCTGATGAGGTCGCGGTCGTGGTGGTCGATGTCGAACGTCTCCTCGGCGCCGATCGACTTGTCATGAGAATCCGCGGTGACGGAACGTCCGTCGTGGCCGTTGGCCAAGGCGTGCAGGTGTTCCGCCGCCGCGACGCCGATCACCCTGCGCAGCCTGGGCAGTGCGCTGTCCGCGACCTCGCCCACCGTCGTCAGCCCGACACGGGCCAGTTGTTCCGATGTTCGCGCGCCGACACCCCACAATGCGGAAACCGGCAACGGGCGCAGGAACGGCAGCGTTTCGGCGGCCGGAACGACCAGCATCCCGTCCGGCTTGGCCATCCCGGACGCCAGTTTCGCGATGAACTTCGTGGCGGCGACGCCGACCGAGCATGAGATCCGATGTTCGGCCTGGACCGTCTGGCGGATTACCCTGCCGAGCCGAGCCGGGGTGCCCTTCGTTCGGCGCAACGCACCGGCCACGTCCAGGAATGCCTCGTCCAGACTGAGCGGCTCGACCAGCGGGGTCAGTTCCCGGAATATCGCCATGACACCGACCGAGACCTCGCGATACAGGGAAAAGTTCGGCGGCAGGAACACGGCCTGCGGACAGAGCCTGCGGGCACGCGACGTGGGCATCGCCGACCGAACACCGAACCGCCGCGCGAGATAATTCGCGGAACAGACGACGCCACGCGGCCCGATCCCTCCGACGACCACCGGCCGGTGCAGGAGTTCCGGCCGGTCGCGGATTTCGACGGACGCGTAGAACGCGTCCATGTCGACGTGCAGGATCGGACAGTCGGTGTCGCTGGGCCAGGTGTCCGGGGCGGCTTCGTCGGCGAGATAGCGGTCCACGAGACCGCGCGGCAGATCGCCACTTCTACCCACCGACACTCCCGACCTCGCTCGGCTACTACCGCGGATTTTAGCGACGACGTCGGACAATCCGCTGCGTCAGCGGTTGTCAACAGACGGTGGGCGATGGTGGCGGGTCGGCGTGATTTCGGCAAAGCTGGGCATACGCCCCAGGTTTCCAGGAGTCGCCGTGCCCAGTGTTGGTCTCGCGTCGGATATCGCCGCCTTCTACTCGGCGCAGAGCGCGTTTTCCGACCCCGGCGGATGGGCGGCGCGCTTCGACGGTCTCGGCGCCGATCCCGCCGAACTCGCCCGGATCGCCCGCGGGCTGATGATCCATCGGCTGGAGGGCGGGATCTTCGGCGTCGACATCCCGGTCGACCGGCTGCACGACGACGCCGAGACCCGATACGTCGATGACATTCTGCGGATTGTCGTCGATCGCGATCCCGCACCGCTGGACCGGCCGCGTGCGCCCGGCGACCGGTTCGTCGGGGTGTGCCGTGATTTCGCGCTGCTGCACTGTGCGCTGCTGCGGCATGCCGGCGTGCCGGCTCGGGTCCGGTACGGCTTCGCCAACTATTTCGACTCGACCGGTTTTCACCACGACCACATGGTCACCGAGTACTGGGACGGCGATACGGCGCGGTGGCGCCTTGCCGACGCGCAACTCGCCGATCCCGTTGTGGCCACGGCACATCGGATCGACTTCGATCCGATGGACGTGCCGCGCGAGGACTTCCTGGTCGCCGGCAAGGCATGGCGGGCCGTTCGTGCCCGGCGGGCCCATCCGGCATCGTTCGGGGTCGCTCCCGGCACGCCGTTGCACGGGGAATGGTTCGTCGTCGGCTGCGTCCGGATCGATCTGGCCGCGGTCAACCGGGTCGAGTCGCTGCTGTGGGACGTCTGGGGCGCCGGCGCCGGCAGCGACGCCGAGATGACCGACGAGATCCGTGCTCTCTACGACGAGGTGGCCGTGGTGACGGGCGATGACGTGCCGTTCGCGGCGGCGCGTGCGTTGTTCGCCGGGCACGACGGCCTGCGTACGCCCGCGTCGGTGTTGTCGCTCGCGCCGTTCAACGGGCCGGTCGAGGTCGCGCTCAGGTAGTCCGGCGGGCCAGCGCGTGCAGACGGGCGGCAACGTCCCGCAACGGCGGCCGGGCGGCGGCCGCCAGTTCGAGTTGGGCAAGGGCGTCCGCGGCGCCGGGGTTGGCTTCCAGCACCGAGCCGGGGACGACGTCGGACACCACCCCGTGCCCCTGCAACACCTCGATCACCAGGCCGGCATCCCGCAACACGGCTTCCAGTCCCGCCACGTCGAACCGGCGCAGCACCGAGTCGCCGGACCCAGGTAGCTGGCCGTTCTCGTCGTCGAGCAGTCGGCGGGCGTCCACCAGTCGACCCGCCAACGCGCGGTACAGCACTGCCGCGTACCGGTTGGCGACCAGGACCGACACCGCGCCGTCCGGCGCACATGCCGACGTGAGCGCTTTGACCGCCGCCGCGACGTCGTCGACGACCTCGAGCAGGCCGTGCCCGAGTACCAGATCGGCCGAGCCGGGCGGCACCAGGCGGTCCAACGCGTCAGTGTCGCCCTGCACCGCCGTGATCCCGTTGGTGACGCCGGCCTCGAACGCCCTGCGGTGCAGGGTGGCCAGTGCGTTGGGGCTCGGCTCGATCACCGTCACCTGGCAGCCCGCCGCGGCCAGCGGTACCGCCCACACACCGCTGCCGCCGCCCACGTCCAGCACCCTCGGTGCCTGCCCGTCCCGGCGCTGCCGGGCAGCGGCCATCTCGGCCTCTAGCACGCGGTACACCGCGTCCGGTCGCATGGCGCCTGAGTCTAGGGGCCAGCGGGCCAGCACCCCCACCAGGCATGCCAGGGGATCTTTAGCAACACATCTTGCGAAGGGCTCCTTGCTAAAGCTACGCTAACATCATGGCCGAGAAGGAACACCCGCTGATCTCCGATCCCAAGCGGCTGCGCGCGCTGTCGCACCCGCTGCGCTGGAAGCTGATCTCGCTGATCGACTCCGAGCAGACCGCGACGGCGACCCGCTGTGCCGAAGTGCTCGGCGAGAGCGTGGCGAGCTGCTCCTACCACCTGAACATGCTCGCCAAGTACGACTTCGTCGAGGAGGCGCCGGGCGGCCAGGGGCGGGAGAAGCCGTGGCGGCTGGTCAGCCGCGAGCAGTCCTTCTCCGGTGAGGGTCTCGGCGAGGAGGGCCAGCTCGCCGCGGAGGCCGCCAGCGAGGCGTTCATGGAATACGAGTTCGGCGCGATGCGCGACCGGCTGCGTCGCAGAAGCATCGAACCGGCGGAGTGGCGCAGCAGGGCGACCGGGTTCAACGCGTCCACCGTCTATCTCACCCCGGCCGAGGCGGTCGAGCTCCGCGAGCGTCTCAGGGAGATCATCGACCGGCACGACGAGCGATGGAACAACCCTGATCTGCGGCCGTCGGACGCCCGGCAGGTGCGCGTGTTCCTGTCGACGCTCCTGGTGCCCGAGATCCCGAAGACATAGCCGGCCATGGGCGTCCTACGCGACCGGCCGTTTCGGCGGCTGCTGGCCGGCCAGATCGTGTCCAGCTTCGCGGCCAGCGCCCTCTACCTCGCCCTCGGCATCTGGGCGAAGGACCTGACCCACAGCAACGCGCTGGCCGGCTGCGTGTTCCTCGCGCTGGGCGTGCCCAGCCTGCTCGGGCCGCTGGCCGGTCATCTCGTGGACCGGCTGCCCCGCAGGACGCTGCTGATCACCACCAACGGGGCCGTCGGCGTGGCCGAACTGGCGCTGCTCGCCGTGCACGGCCGAGGCCAGCTCTGGGTGATCTACGCGGTCGCGGCGGTCATCGGCGCCGCCAACACCGTTCTCGGTGCCAGCCGCAGCGCGCTGCTGCGGGACATGCTCGCCGACGCCGACCTCGGGCCGGCCAACGCGGTGCTGCAAACCACCAGTCAGGGGCTTCGGCTGCTCTCGCCGCTGGCCGGCGCGGGGCTCTACACGGCGATCGGTGGCCACGGCGTCACGCTCGTCAACTCCGCCCTGTTCGGGCTGGCCGCGCTCCTGCTGGCCATGGTGCGGGTGACCGAGTCGGCGCCGGGTGCGCGGGCGGCGCGGCTGCGCGACGACCTGCTCGCCGGCTTCCGGCATGTCCGGTCGGTGCCGCTGCTCGTGCAGCTCACCGTGGTCGGCGCGTTCGCGTTCGCCGTCGTCGGGCTGTTCGAGACCGTCGGGTTCGCCGTGGTGGACCAGGGACTGCACCGGTCGCCGTCGTTCTACGGCGTTGTGGACTCGGTGCAGGGTGCGGGTGCCGTCGTCGGCGGCCTCACCGCGGCCTGGGTGCTGCGGCGCCTCGGCGAGGCGCGTTCGGTCGGCGTCGGGCTGGCGGCGGTCGGCATCGGTGCTGTCGGGCTGGTCAGTTCGTCGATGGCGCTGGTGATGATCGGGACGGTAGTGATCGGCGCCGGCGTGCCGTGGTTCGTGGTCGGCTGGAGCACCGGGTTGCAGCGGTACACCCCGCCCCGGTTGCAGGGCCGGGTGAACGCGACCGCCACCATGCTGCTCAACGGCCCGCAGACCGCGTCCATCGGCCTTGGCGCGACGCTGATCGCGGTCGTCGACTACCGCATTCTGTTGATGGTGATCTGCGTCGGCATGCTCACGTGCGGAGTGGTCCTGCTGCTGCGCCCTGCGTCGGCCGCGCCGGCACAACAGCAGGTCAGCGCGGTGCCCGCGGCCCCGGTCGGCTAGTACCGACTCGATCACGGCACGATCCGGCCGCGATCCACCACCTCGTTGCCGACGACGCTTGCCAGATCACTCTAAGCTTCCTGGCGTGCATACGGTCGCAGTGCTGAGCCTCAAGGGCGGCGTGGGTAAGACGACGGTGGTACTCGGGTTGGCGTCGGCTGCGCTGCGCCGAGGCGTGCGCACGCTCGTGGTCGATCTCGACCCACAGTGCAACTCGACGGCGACCCTCGATCCGGCCGACACCGAGGGCAGTCTGGTGGAGGTGCTGGCCCGGCCCGGCCTGGCCACACTGCGGTCCGCCATCGCTCCCAGTCCGTGGGGCGAGGGCGTGGACGTGCTGGTCGGGTCCGAGGAGGTCGAGGCGCTCAACCATCCCGAGCCCAACTCGCAGAAGCTCGGCAAGCTCGCCAAGGCCCTCGAACAGATCAACGAGCTGGTCGCCGAAGGCGATCCGGAGTACCAGCTCGTCCTGCTGGACTGTCCGCCGTCGCTCGGGCAGCTCACCCGCTCCGCCCTGGTGGCCGCCGACCGGGCGCTGCTGGTGACCGAGCCGACGATGTTCGCCGTGTCCGGCGTGCAGCGGGCGTTCGAGGCCGTGCAGAACGAGCGGGAGCTGCACAACTCGCGCCTGCAACCGCTCGGTGTCGTCGTCAACCGGGTGCGGCCGCGCTCGCACGAGCACCAGTTCCGGATCGAGGAGTTGCGTGAGCTGTTCGGCCCGCTGGTGATGCCGGTCGCGCTGCCCGACCGGTTGGCCGTGCAGCAGGCGCAGGGCGCGTGCCTGCCGATCCACCAGTGGAACACCCCCGGCGCCCGTGAGGTGTCGCTGGCGTTCAACCTGCTGCTGGCCAGGATCATGCGCTCCAGCCGCAGCCGGCGCGCCGCGCGTGAGGAAGAAGAAGAGCAGGTCGACTGAGGTCGCATGCCCGAGGGTGACACGGTTTTCCTGGCTGGCCATCGGCTGGACGACGCCTTGGCCGGTGGCCTGCTGGTCCGTGCCGAGCTACGGCATCCGAAGCTGGTCGGGGCGACGCTGGCCGGCCTGACCGTGCTGGGCGTGCGGTCGGTGGGCAAGCACCTGTTCACCCGGTTCGACGACGGCACCAGTCTGCACAGCCACTTCAAGATGGACGGCGCGTGGCATCTGTACCGGGCAGGGGATCGGTGGCGCGGCCGCACGCACGACATCCGCGCCATCCTGGCCACCGACACCTGGACCGCGGTCGGCTTCCGGCTGCACGACCTGGCCCTGCTGCGCACCGACCGCGAGGCCGACCTCGTCGGCCACCTCGGCCCGGACCTGCTGGCCGACGACTGGAACGACGACATGGCCGCGACCGCCGTCCAACGCCTGGCAGCGGTCGGGGACCGGGAGATCGCGGACGCGCTGGCCGATCAACGGGTGATGGCCGGCGTCGGGAACCTCTACAAGGCCGAGATCTGCTTCCTGTTGGGCGTGACGCCGTGGACACTGGTGCCGAGACTGTCCGACGCGCAGCTCGGCAGGGCCGTGGCGTTGAGCCGGAAACTGTTGCACCGCAACGCCTGGCGGCCGGAGCAGAGCACGACGGGCGAGCTGGCGCCGGGCCGGCGGCACTGGGTGTACCAGCGGACGGGCAAGCCGTGTCTGCGCTGCGGCACGCGGGTCGAGACAGCCGTGCAGGGGTTGTGGGTGCCGGTCCGGCACACCTGGTTCTGCCCGAAGTGCCAGGCAGGCCCCCGGCCGGGCAGCATGTAGCCCGTGGTCTACACCCGATTCATCCGGCCGGCCCTGTTCCGCGTCGGCGCAGGCGACCCCGAGGCGGCGCACGAGTTCACGCTGCGCGCGCTGACCAGGCTGAGCACCATGCCGCTGGCCCCGCTGCGCTGGTGGTTCGCCGCCGACGCGCCACGCACGGTGTTCGGCGTGCGGTTCCCCAACCCGGTCGGGCTGGCGGCCGGGATGGACAAGAACGGGGTCGCGCTGCCCGGCTGGGCGGCGCTGGGCTTCGGGCACGTCGAGGTCGGCACGGTGACGTGGCACCCGCAGGCCGGCAATCCGCGGCCGAGGCTGTACCGGCTGCCGGACAGCGGCGCCCTGATCAACCGGATGGGCTTCAACAACCACGGCGCGCAAGCGCTTGCGGACCGGTTGCGAGTACTCGGGCCGCTGCCGGTGCCGCTCGGGATCAGCATCGGCAAGTCCAAGATCACGCCGGTGGCGAACGCCGTCGCCGACTACCGGTCGTCGCTGCGCGTGCTGCACCCCTACGCCGACTACGTCGCGGTCAACGTCAGCTCACCGAACACCCCCGGCCTGCGCGGCCTGCAGGACCGTGCCCTGCTGGACGACCTGCTGGCGGGTCTTGCCGCCGAACGCGACGAACAGGGCGCGACGACGCCGATCCTGGTGAAGATCGCCCCCGACCTGACCGACGACGCGATCGGCGAGGTGCTCGCGGTCTGCGTCGACCGAGGCGTCGCCGGCCTGATCGCGACCAACACCACCCTGTCCCGCGACGGCATCGCGGCGACGGAGGCGGTGACGGGGGAGCAGGGTGGTGGGCTGTCCGGCAAGCCGTTGAGCGAGCGGGCGCGCGAGGTGGTGGCGTTCGTGCACCGGGAAACCGGTGGCACGCTGCCGGTGATCGGGGTCGGCGGCATCGGCTGCGTCGACGACGCGCTGGCGATGCTGGACGGGGGCGCCAGCCTCGTCCAGCTCTACACCGGGTTCATCTACCGAGGGCCGGGTCTGGTCCGCTCGATTGGCCGTGCGGCCGCCGCCCGCTCCGTTTGAGCCCCGGATTCGTACGCAGGTTGCGCAACGTGCGCAGCAGCGGGTGCCCGAGCACGATCAGCAGCGATCCCCACGCGATCCCGCCGAGCTTCAGGCCGCCGACCTCGATCGTCACGTTGGCGGCGCCTGCCACGATCGCGGCGCCGGCCACCATCATGGTCAGCGGATCGGCCAGGTTGACGTGGTTGTCCAGCCACACCCGCACGCCGATCATCATGACGACGCCGAACAGCACCAGCGACATCGCGCCGACCACCCCGGCCGGCACGGTGGCCACCAGCGCCGCCACCTTCGGGCAAAACGCCAGCACGACGGCCCCGCACGCGGCGGCCAGGTAGGCGGCGGTGGACTGCACCCTCGTCGCGGCCATCACGCCGACGTTCTCGCCGAGCGGCACCAGCGCCGACCCGCCGCCCGCGCCGGCGAACGCGGTGACCAGGCCGTTCGCGATCAGCGAGTCGCCGATGGCACCGTCGAGGTCGCGGCCGGTCGTGGCGCCGATCGCCTTGACGTAGCCGACGTTCTGCGCGGTGATCACCACGACGGCGGGGAGCACGCCCAGCATCACCGACGAGCCGAGTTGCGGCTGGTGCAGCGCCGGCATGCCCAGCCAGGCCGCGTTCTGCAGGGCCGTCAGGCGGGCCGGGTCGATGCCGCCGCTCACCGAGGCCACCAGCCAGCCGGCGATCACACCGGCCAGCACGCTCAGCCGGACCAGCACACCGCGCGACACCATCGCGCACACGCCGAGCACCAGCAGCGTGACGCCGGCCAGCCACGGCTGCTTGGACACCTCGGCACCGGCCATCGGCGCCAGGTTCAGCGCGATCAGCGCGATCACGGCGCCGGTGACCACGGGCGGCATCACGGAATCGATCAGCCGGATACCCAGCGCCTTCACCGCGATCCCGATGACGACGACCAGTATTCCGGCGAACAGCACACCGCCCAGTTGGGCCGCGAGTCCCTGGTTGTGCGCGGCCGCCAGTGGCGCGACGAACGCGAATGACGAACCGAGATAGCTGGGGATGCGGTTGCGCGTGATCAGCAGGAACAGCAGAGTTCCGGCGCCGGAGAACAACAGTGTCGTGGACACCGGAAATCCGGTCAGCGTCGGTACCAGCACTGTCGCGCCGATCATGGCGGCGATGTGCTGGAGGCCCAGTCCGGCGGTCAGCGGCCAGCTCAGCCGCTCGTCCGGACGCACGACCTCGTCATCAGCCAACCGCCGCCCGTCGCCGTGCACGGTCCACAGCGCCACGCGTGCCCCTCCCGACCTTCGACGTCCCGACGATACTGCCACGCCAGGTAGCCAAAGTACCCACATCACAGTTCGATAATCACACGAATGTCGGCAGCCTTTCCGGCAAACCGCCCATCCCGGTTACCGGCGGTGATGGAATGGGTCACCCGAGTCGCGAACGGAATGCGGCCGGATCTCGTGGCGGTGTCGGCCGGCCAGGACTACGGGTTGATGTCGGCGACCAGGATCGACACCCGCTCCGCCGCCTCGGCGAACCTGCGCCGGAAATCGTCGGTCCCCGGTGTGCCGGCGACCGACGCGAACTCGGCGCAGTCGCGCAGACCCCTCGTCAACCGTAGCTTGATGGTCTGCCGCGCGGCGACGAGCCGCTCCGCGTCCGGCGACGCGGTGCTGGCGGCCGCCCGGTCCAGCGCCACGGTCTGTGCGCGCAGTTCGCGCAGGGCACCGGTGGCCCTGGTGGCGATCCCGCGGGCCATCACGAGGTCGTCATCGGGCAGTGCGACGGCAGCGGCTGCGGTGTCCAGCCCGATGGCCATCGCGACGTCGAGGTCGGCGATCCGGGCCAGCACGTCGGCGCCCAGCGGGTCGGAGTTCGACACACTGGTCCGATGGCCGTGCGGCCAGCCGAGCGTCGCGCGGCGACGGGCCGAGTAGTACAGCACGGCCTGCACCAAGATGACGCTCACCAGCACGAGACCCCAGATCGTCTCCGCGAGGACCGCGTCGGTGCGGCCCGGCTCGACGATCACCGCCACCAGCGTGATCAACAGCACCATCTCGACGATCGTGCACAGCGTCAGCCACGCCTGCGGCCAGAACAGCACGATCGGCCAGCCGGCCAGCCGTGCGCGGGCGGCACGGCCCCGAACCCGGCCGCGCAGTGGTGGCGGCGGGCCGTCGAACAGCACCCCACCCCGCCTGGCCCGCGGCCGGGTGGGGTGCCGAGTGTGGATCGACGGCATGGCGCCGGTCGGTCAGGACGTGGAGTCCGCCTCCGGGCTCTTCGTGGTCTGGGTCTGCGCCTGCTGCACCCGTTGGGCGATCTCGGCCTGGATGTTGTTCGCGCCGGAGTTGCCGCTGGTGATCTGGGGGGTCACCGAGCCGCCGTGCAGCGACGCGCGGATCTGCTCCAGCCGGTTCGCGCCGGCCATGTTGACCGTGGACTGCTGGACTTCCAGCATCCGGCCCTGGACCGAGTTCTTGGCCAGGTCGGCGGAGCCGAGCGCGGTCGCGTAACGCTTCTCGATCTTGTCCCGGACCTCGTCCAGCGACGGCACGTTCGACGGCGCGGCCAGCTCGCTCATCTGGTTGAGCGACTTGGAGACCTGCTCCTGCATCTTCGCCTGCTCGAGCTGGCTGAGCAGCTTGGTGCGCTCGGCGAGCTTCTGCTGGAGCATCATCGAGTTGCGCTCGACGGCGGTCCTGGCCTGGGCCGCCGCCTGCAGGGACTGGTCGTGCAGGGTCTTGAGGTCCTCGATCGCCTGTTCCGCGGTGACCAGGTTGGTGGCGAACTGGGTCGCGGCGGTCTCGAACTCGCCGGCCTTCTGCTCGTCACCCTTGCCGCGGGCCTCGTCGGCCAGCACGATCGCCTGCCGGGCGGACGCCTGGAGCTTCTCGACCTCGCCGAGTTGCCGGTTGAGCTTCATCTCGAGCTGGCGCTGGTTGCCGATCACGGCGGCCGCCTGCTGCGACAGCGCCTGGTGCGCGCGCTGGGCATCCTCGATGGCCTGCTGGATCTGTACCTTCGGATCGGCGAGCTCGTCCACCTTCGACGAGAAGGCCGCCATCAGGTACTTCCAGGTCTTCACGAACGGGTTGGCCATCTTCTCCGCCTGCCTTCTCCCCTGCTGCTCCGGCCCACGGTCGGGACCACTCGGCCGCACCAGAGCAACGCACTCGTACCGTCTTGTCTACATCGTCTCAGGTGCGAGCCCGAGCTTCCACCGGCCCCGGCATATCGTCATGCCAGCGCCACCCCGGCGGTGCCGCACCGGTCCGGTGTCAGTGCCGATTCGGTGCCGGTTCGGTGCTGATCCAGGCCGATTCAGGCCGATTCAGGCGGCGACGGTGACCCCACCGGCACGCGGCGTGATCGACGTGGTGAGCCGATGGGACAGCATCGGTTGCAGGCGCAGATCGGCGAGGTCGGTGCCGACCACCGCGGGCACCATCCGGCCGCCCTGCAGGCTGCCCGGTAGACCGGCCTCCAGCGACGCCATCGCGGCGGCGCTCGGCTCATCGTCGGACGGACGGGCCGGCACGGTCGTCGCCGGCACCTTGACGTCGTCCACCGTGTGCACGTCGATCGCGCTCACGTCGGTGGCGACCAGGTGCAGGAGATCGGCCAGCGGCAGTTCCAGCGCGTCGCAGATCGCCGCCAGCAGTTCACTGGACGCCTCCTTGCGGCCGCGCTCCACCTCGGAGAGGTAACCCAGGCTGACCCGTGCGGCACGGGAGACCTCGCGCAGGGTCCGGTGCTGGGTGGTGCGGGCATGACGGAGCCGATCACCGATCGCCTCGCGCAGCAGCACAGCCATCGCGCGCCTCCCTTCGGTTCGCTCGTACCGACCAGATTACCCAGCGAGACCGTCCGACGGCACTGGCTCGCGGTCGCTATGCCAACAGCGAACGTGCCAGCTACCCGCTATGTTCCCGACGACGGTACCCGTCCGGGTGATCAAGTCTATGTTAGATTCCGTGTACGCACCGTGTTCACGTCATGGGAATCAAGTGGTCAGGGCCGTGTGCAGGCCCCCGATCGACAGGCGGACGGCGGCCGCGCGAACCGCGTGCCGGCCCCCTGAAACGTCAAGTGCGTGCGTTGTCACGCCATCCGATCGAGCAACCCCGAAGTAGACCGTGCCCGGCGGCACGCCGTCCTGCGGGTCAGGTCCCGCTACTCCGGTCAGCCCAACACCCCAGTCCGCGCCGCACGCGACCCTGGCACCGGTGGCCAGCGCGGCCGCCACGTCCGGGTGCACAGCGCCGTGCTCGGCGAGCAGGTCGGCCGGCACCCCGGCCAGGCTCGCCTTCAGGTCCGTCGCGTACACCACGAGACCGCCCCGCACGACCGCACTTGCTCCCGGCACCGTGGTCAGCGCGGCGGCGAGGAGACCGGCTGTCAGCGACTCGGCGGTGGCGACCGTCTCGCCGCGCTGTCGCAGCAACTCGACCACCTCGGCCACCAGGGCGAAGTCCAGCCCCAGCGCCGCGCACAACGGGTCGGTCACGATGCCCCCGCGACCGCCCGCCGGCCCCGCGCCCGCAACCGGATCGCGCGGATCACGTAGTCGACGCCGGTCACGACGGTCAGCACGAGGGCCGCCGCCAGCACCGCCCAGCTCACCGGGTCGGTCCAGGTCGGCAGCGGCAGCAGGAACAGGACGATGCCGACGACCTGCAACAGCGTCTTCGCCTTGCCGCCCCGGCTGGCCGGGATCACGCCGTGCCTGATCACCCAGAACCGCAGCAGCGTCACACCGATCTCGCGTACCGCGATCACCACCGTGATCCACCACGGCAGGTCGCCGAGCGCGCTCAGGCCGACCAGCGCCGAGCCGGTCAGCGCCTTGTCCGCGATCGGATCGGCGACCTTGCCGAAGTCGGTGACGAGACCACGGCTGCGGGCCAGGTTGCCGTCGAAGTGGTCGGTGATGGAGGCCACCGCGAACACCCCGGTCGCGATCAGCCGCCAGCCGACCTGGTGGCCACCGTCGGCGAACAGCACGACAAGAAAGACCGGCACCAGCGCCAGCCGGGACACGGTCAGCGCGTTGGCCACGTTCAGCAGCGGCACGGGGGTGACGAGCGGCGCGTCGGTTCTCGCGGCGTCCGGCTCACCGGCCGGGGTGCTCATGTCGACCTCGGCAGGACCTCGACCGGCCGGACGATCAGATCGACCCCCTCCGAGCCGGCCACCGTGCACCGCACGAGGTCACCGACATCGAGATCATCGACGTCGAGGTCATCGACGTCGAGGGCGTTGTCGGGTTCGCCGTCGACGAGCACGCATTCGCCGTCGACCTCGGGTGCCTGGTGGGCGGCCCTGCCGGCGCAGTCGGAGTCGTCGTCGGCCAGCCGTTCGATCAGCACGTCGACGGTGTCGCCGACCCGGTCCTCCGCTCGCTGCGCGGTCAGTTCCTCGACCAGCGCCGAGATCTCGCCGACGCGTTCGGCGATGGTGTCCGAGTCGAGCTTGCCCGGCAGCCCTTCGGCTTCGGTGCCGTCCTCGTCCGAGTAGCCGAACACGCCGACCGCGTCCAGCCGCGCCTCGGTCAGGAACCGTGCCAGCTCGGCCACGTCGTCGTCGGTCTCGCCGGGGAAGCCGACGATCACGTTGGTGCGGATGCCCGCGTTCGGGCTCAGCACGCGGATGCGGCCGATCAGGTCCAGGAACGACTCGGTCGAACCGAAACGGCGCATCCGGCGCAACACCGGCTCGCTCGCGTGCTGGAACGACAGGTCGAAGTAGTCGGCGACACCCGGCGTGGTGGCGATGGCGCGCACGAGGCCGGGCCGGGTCTCCGCCGGCTGGAGATAGGACACCCGCACCCGGTCGATGCCGGGGACGGCCGCAAGGCGCGGCAACAGTTCGGCCAGCGCGTCGGACTCGCGCAGGTCCTTGCCGTAGGACGTGGAGTTCTCGCTGACCAGGTACAACTCGCGCACGCCGCGCTCGGCCAGCCAGGCCGCCTCGGCGAGCAGTTCGTCGGGCGTACGGGAGACGAAGGCACCCCGGAACGACGGGATCGCGCAGAACGAGCAGCGCCGGTCACAGCCGGACGCGATCTTCAGCGGGGCGACCGGCGCGTCGTCCAGTCGCGTGCGGACCACGCGTGGCCCCCAACCGTGGCCGGGCACCGCGACCTGTTCCGCCGCGGCGGGGCGGTGCACCGGGCTGATCGGTAGCAGCGTGCGCCGGTCCACCGGCTTGTGCGCCTCGACGTGGCGGCCGGCCAGCACGTCGTCCAGCCGTTCGCCGAGTGTGGCGTAGTGGTCGAAGCCGAGTACGGCGGCCGCTTCCGGCAGGCTCTCGGCCAGTTCCGCGCCGTAGCGCTCGGCGAGGCAGCCGACGGCGACCACCTTGGCGCCCGAGTCGGCGGCCGCGAGCAGCGTGTCGACGGAGTCCTTCTTGGCCGACTCGACGAAACCGCAGGTGTTCACCAACACCACGTCCGCGCCATCACCGTCCGGCGCGTGCTCCCAGCCGCCGGACGTCAGCCGGCCCGCCAACTCCTCCGAGTCGACCTCGTTGCGCGCGCAGCCGAGGGTGAGCAGGGCGAACCGCCGGTTCGGGGTGGGTGACGACACCGGATCAGGGTAACTTGCGCCGGCCGTAACCTGGCTACCCGGCAGGTGGGGCGGGGTACTCGCGTTGCTGGGTGGCCTCGGGGCGTGAGGTAGGGGAAGTGATCAAGCAAACCCCTGGCTTGCCTGCTCGTTCGGCCCATCCGGAGGTTCGGGCTTGATCGTGCGGCTGTGGGTGGTTGCCTCGCTTTGACGCCTGGTGCGCTGCTTTGTCGGCGTCGGTCAGGTTCGTGGTCCGTCGCGGTAGCGGTCGGGTAGGTCTGCCACCAGCAACAGGGTCAGCTGTTCCGCCGGCAGATTGTCGATGTCCGTGTCCGGGCCGGCCAGTCTCAGCGACTGGCGGTCGATCAACTGTTCTACGAGTGAGCGGACCGACCTGCCGTTCGCGAAGCCCTTGTTCCTGTCGATCCTCGCCGTCACGGCCGGCAGCAGCTCGGTCAGGTCGTCGGACAGTCGGTAGCCCTGGCCTTGCAGCATCGCGGTGAAGATCGCGGCCAGTTCGTCGTCGGTGTAGTCGGGGAAGTCCACTACCGAGCCGAACCTCGAGCGCAGACCCGCGTTGGCGTCCAGGAAGACGTCGATGTCCTTCGGGTAGCCGGCTGCGATCACCACGAAGTCGTCGCGGTGGTTCTCCATCTGTACCAACAGTTCCGCGATGGCCTCCTGGCCGTAGTCCTTGTCGCTGCGGGGTGCCAGCTCGTACGCCTCGTCCACGAACAGCACGCCGCCGATCGCCCTTTCACACAGCTTGCGGGTCTTCTGGCCGGTCTGGCCGATGAACTCGGCCACGAAGTCCGGCCGGCCGCACTCGACCAGGTGACCTGACGACAGCACACCCAGCTCCCGGTAGATCTGCGCGATCAGCCGGGCCACCGTGGTCTTCGCGGTGCCGGGGTTGCCGGTGAAGACCAGGTGCCGGCTGTGTGGCACGACCTTCATCCCGGCCGCCCTGCGCCGTGCGTCCACCTTGATCTCGGCCGTGATCGACCGCACCTGCTGCTTCACGGCGGCAAGGCCGATCATGCCGTCGAGTTCGGTCATCAGGTCAGCCAGCGCACGTCGTGGGCCGGCGTCGTCGGTCTGGCCTACTCCGTCGGCGCCGGGGGCCGGCAGGTCGGCCAGGGTGAGCAAGCTCAGGTTGGCCCTGGTATCCCTGCCGGCGGTCGCGATGCGGGTGGACTGCGCGGACAGCGTTCCCTCCAGCAGTGCTCTCGCCGAGCGGCCGTTGGCGAAACCGCTGCCCCTGCCGACGCGGGCCATCCTGGCCGGCAGTGCCGGCACCAGGTCCGGCGCGAGCTGGTAGCCCTCGTGTTCTGCCATGAGCTGGAAGATCCGTGCCAGTTCGTCGTTCGAGTAGTCGGGGAAGTCGACCCGGTTGGCGAACCTGGACCGCATGCCGGGGTTGGCATCCAGGAACTCGTCCATCTGCCTGGGGTAGCCGGCCGCGATCACGATCAGCTCGTCGCGGTGGTTCTCCATCTGTACCAACAGTTCCGCGATCGCCTCGGCGCCGTAGTCGTTGTCGCTGCGCGGTGTCAGCTCGTACGCCTCGTCGACGAACAGCACGCCGCCCATGGCCTTCGCGCACACGGCACGGGTCTTCGGTGCGGTCTTGCCGACGAACTCGCCGACCAGATCCGCCCGCTGCACCTCGACGACGTGCCCGGACGACAGCAGCCCCAGCGACGCGTAGATCCGCGCGATCAGCCGGGCCACCGTGGTCTTCGCGGTGCCGGGATTGCCGGTGAAGACGAGGTGGCGGCTGCGGGTGGCGACCTTCATCCCACCCGCCCTGCGCTGCCGGTCGACCGCCAGTTCGTTCAGCAGCGCGTGCACCCGCCGCTTGACCGGGTCGAGCCCGGTCATCGCGTCGAGTTCGGCGATCAGGTCGGCCGTCGTGCGCTCGGGCTCGGCGG
>DATBDL010000136.1:0-8035 GCA_036269975.1 Pseudonocardiaceae bacterium
CCCACCGAGGATGAGGATGCGAATCGGTTTCCTGCCAGCGGCCATGTACCTATGGTCGCACCGCCCGTCGGGGGTCGACGAGCCACCCGCCATACGTGTGATGAGGGTCGCTGAATCGAGCTGTCCTGCGGTATCGGATCAGTGAGCTGCGCCACGCGGACGGTTTCAACGGCGCCGCACGACGAGCCAGACCGCCAGCACGACCAGAGCGGTCGACGCGATCAGCCCGGCGACCTCGACGACAGCCGGATTACGGCCGGTCGGCAGCAGTGCGGCGACCCCGACGACGGCGAACGTGAGCGCCTGGACGACGAGGAACCGACGGGCCGGCCGCCACAGCGCCGCCGGCCGGACCACGGCACGCACCGGAACGAGCGCGGCGAACGACGCGGTCAGGTGCACGAGGTGCAGCAGCGGGATCTCGAACAGGACGGTGGGCCGCAGCGGATCACCGCCGCCGGCCGCGACGGCGACCGCGACGCCCGCGATCAGGATGGCCGGCGCGGGCGTGGCCGGGACCAGGGGCACGACCAGCGCGAACAGCAGGACGAAGCCGAGCGCGATGGAGTTCGCGTTGTCGGCGAGGAGCGCCGCTGCCGCGCCGAGGCCGGCCAGCAGCAGGATCGCCCTCGGCACCCAGCCGGGCCAGCCCCGGCCGAGCTCGAGTATCGGCAGGTCGGAGGTGATCGACGTGGCGGCAGGAGTGGCGGCGGCGGACGTGGCGGCGGCGGAAGTGGCGGCGGCGGAAGTGGCGGCGGAAGTCGGTGCGGCCGGCGAGGCAGCCTCGGCGCGGGCACTCGCGGCCGGAGCGGCGGCGGGAGTGGGCGGGTTCGCATCGGGTTCCGGGGTGGTGGTCATCGGCGGCCGGCCGTTCTGCGGCCGGGAGCGGCTGCCCTGCGTAGGGTGCCGACCACCTCGATGCCGTCGACCCACGCCACGACCGGGACGCCTCGGCCGCGTAGTGCTGCCAGCCGGACCTCGTGTTCGCCCTTGATCACCTGTTGGACCACGGCGCCCCAGCGGTTCTCCGGGTCCGGCAGCAGGGTGTCCGGCAGCACGTCGACCGCCAGCACGACATTGCCCCGCCGCGCCGCCAGGATGGTCTGCCGGACCACCGCGTCGTCCAGGAACGGGGACAGCACCACTACTACCGCTCCCGGCGGTACCTGCTCCGCCCGCAGCACCGGGCGCGCTGCCCAGCCGGCGTTCTGCGCGCAGATCAGCAAGCGGTGCCGCAGCCGCAGCAACTGCCGGCGGCCGGCGCCCGGCGGCATGCTGAACTGCGGGCGACCGAGGTCGACGAAACCGACCCGGTCGCCCTGGCGCAGGTAGCTGGCGGCCAGGGCCGTCGCCGCCGTGACGGCCACGTTCAGGGTGCCGTCCGGACGTACGAAACCCGGCTGGCCGATCGACCAGTTGGCCAGTTCGCCGTCGACGTCGACCCTGGTGTCCACGGCCAGGACGATGTCCGCGTCCGCCTCGGCGTGGCGTTCGCGGACGTACAGCGTGTTGAGCACGTCGGCGCCGGACTCGGCTCTCGAACCTGCGCGCAGCGTGGCCCGCCAGTCCACCCGCCGCAGCTTGTCGCCGGGCTGGTACGTCCGGATGTCGCGCAGGTCGATGCCATCGCCCGCGCGGCGGGAGCGGTGCGCGCCGACCAGACCGGCCGAGCGGGGTGGCAGCGGGCCCGGCGGCAGCGGCCGCACCGGTGGCAGGACCGCCCTGCGTGCCTCGTCGCCGACCACCGGTCCGTAGACGAACAAGCCGTCCGGCCCGGCGACCAGCAGGTCCGGCCGCAGGTCGGAGTGTTCGCCCCAGGCGTCCCAGTGCAGCCGGGTGGCCAGCGTGGTCGCGGTGGCCGGCACGACGTGCACGGGGCCGATGCCCGACTTGCCGGGGCTGGGCAGCCGGATCGCGACCACTTCCGCGCCTTCGCCCGGCTCGACGTCCACCATCAGCCGCACCCGCTGGCCGCTCTCGACCGTCCTCGGCAGCGGCCGGACCCGGATGCGCGGCTGCCCTCCCACGGGTACGAGCAGCGCGAGCACCGAACCGGCCAGCAGCGGCGCGCCCAACAGCACCGGGGCCAACCGGTGCAGCAGTGCGCCGCCGACCACCAGCGTCACGCCGAGCACCAGCCCGCGCCGTAGCGCGTCCGTGGACCGCCATGCCTGCCTCGCCAGCGCACCGCGCTGCTCCTGCCAGGCCCGCACGCGGTCCCTGGCGCGGTTCATGTGCGTGCCGCGCGGGTGGCCGCCGGACCTGGCACGACGCCGAGCAGCTCCGTGATCACCTGGTTGCCGGTCAGGCCGGAACTCCACGTCTCGGCGCGCAGGGTCAGCCGGTGCGCGAGTGCCGCGACCGCGCACTCCTTGACGTCCTCGGGCAGCACGTAGTCGCGGCCGTCCAGCACGGCGAGCGCCCGTGCCACCAGCACCAGCGCCTGCGCGCCACGGGGGGACGCGCCGACGTCGACGGACGCGTGCGCCCTGGTGGCCTTGGTCAGGTCGACGCAGTAGCGCAGTACGTCCGGGTCCACGTCGACCCGTTCCACGCCGGCCTGCAACGCGGCGAACCGGTCCGCGTCGACGACGGCGTCCACCAGGGTCTCCTCGTGCCGCCGCGCCAGCCGGCGCCGGAGCACCTCGACCTCCTCGTCGGCCGGCGGGTAGCCGACGTCCAGACGCAGCAGGAAGCGGTCCAACTGCGCCTCGGGCAACGGATACGTGCCCTCGTACTCGATCGGGTTCGCGGTGGCGAGTACGTGAAACGGCCGTGGCAGGCCGAAAGTGCGGCCCTCGACCGTGACCTGCCGCTCCTGCATGGCTTCCAGCAACGCGGACTGCGTCTTCGGCGTCGTGCGGTTGATCTCGTCGGCCAGCAGCAGACCGGCGAACAGCGGTCCCTTGCGGAACACGAACTCGCGGCTGGCCGGGTCGTAGAGAAAGGAACCGGTCACGTCGGCCGGCAGCAGGTCCGGGGTGCACTGCAGGCGACGGAAGTCCAGCCCGAGCGCCTGCGCGATGCTGCGCGCCATCAGCGTCTTGCCGAGTCCTGGCACGTCCTCGAACAGCACGTGGCCGCCGGCCAGCAGGGCCGCCATGGCCAGCCGCAGTGTCCGCGTCCGGCCGACCACCGCCGTGCCGACGGCCCGCAGCACGGCGTCGCACTCGCCCGCGATCGCGGGCACCGGCACGCCAGTGTCTACAGTGGACTCGGTCACCGTTCCTCCAGTCGGTTCAGCAAGGCTTCCAGCGACGCGGGCTCGGGCAGGGTCGCCGCCGGGTCGGTGAGCAGCCGGTGCAGTTGTGGCCCGAGCGCCGCTTTGGCCCTCGGATCGGCGAGATCGGGCAGGTCGGCCATGTCGTGCCGGCAGCGCAGCTTGGCCAGCGCGAGCGCTGCCAGCCGTGGCTGCACACGGCTGCGGAAGCGGCCCTGGTCGACGGCGGCGTCGTCCAGCCGGCTGGCCAGCGTGCTCGCGTCCAGGTGGGCGGCGGCCGACGGCGGGATCGGCGGCGCGGTCCAGGTCGGCTCGATGCCGGGCGGGGTGGTCAGCAGGAGCAGCAGGACGAGGGCCATCGGCAGGGAGATCAGCGCCGACCACAGCACCGGTGTGCCGATCAGGCGGGCCAGCGCCGCCGTGAGCACGGCCTCGGTGGCGACCGCGAGGATGATCACGCGTAACCGGATCACGGCACGTCCGTCGGTGCCGCATTTGCCGTCCGCGCTGTTCTCGCGTGCACGGTCAGCGTGTCCGCGATCCGGTCCAGCGCGTCGATCGCCCGCTCGGCGTCGGCATCGGTGACGGCGTCCGGCCGGCCGAACCGGGCCCGCTGGTAGAGGGTGCGCAGGGTCGCCAGCGCGCCGGGGTCGACGTCGTGTTCGGACAGGACGGCGCTGGTGAACTCGGTGGACGTCTGTTCCGGCCGGCGGGCGGTGCCGCTCTCGGCGGCCGACTCCTCCAGCACCAGCCATGCCTGCTGGACGGCGTCGGACGGCGGGCCACCGGCCCGCTGCCGCAGGTTGAGCAGCGCGGCCCGCGCTCCGCGCAGCAGGACGACGGCCGACGCCGCGTACTTGCCCTCCAGGTCGCCCTCGTCGGCGCCACTCGCGTACGCCATCTTCCGGCCGCGCCGGATCCGGATCTGGGACAGCATGACCAGCAGGACGATCATCCCGACCAGGTAGGACAGCAGCACGATCGCCACGATTCCGGTCAGGCCGGCGGTGACTGCCGAGTTCAGGTGGCCCTGGCCGGGATCGACCTGCGCGGTCTGGGTCACCCGGACCGCGTCGGGAGCACGCAGGACGAGGCCGTTGCCGCGCGGGACGGCGGACCCGCCACGGGTCGCCAGCACGGCGAGCAGCAGCAACACGGCCAGCGACAGCAGTAACAGCAGCCGCACGCGCCGGGTCGCCGCGAGCGGCCGGACGGACGTCACCTGCGCAGAATGCCGCATCACGGGGCTCGCCGGGTCACAATTGCGCGACCCTGCGCGCGGTGGCGAACACCTCGGCCAGCATCGCGGGGGTCAGGCGGCCGGTGTTGGTGTTGTGCGGGCTCACGTGATAACAGCCGAGCAGGTGCAGATCCGACAGTCCAGACGGTCCCGACGGTCCCGCCAGCACGACGTGCGCGCCGTGCGCGAACACCGGGCGCGGTTTCGGGACCTCCCAGCCCGAATCGGCCAGCGCGGGCAGCAGCGCCTGCCAGCCGAACGCGCCGAGCACGACGATCGCGCGCAGGGTCGGGGCGAGCAGGGCGAGTTCGCGGGTCAGCCAGGGGCGGCACGTGTCCCGCTCGGCCGGGCTCGGCTTGTTCTCCGGTGGTGCGCAGCGGACCGGGGCGACCATGCGCGTTCCGTACAGGACGGTGCCGTCGTGGCTGGACACCGATGTCGGACCGGAGGCGAGGCCGGCGGCGTACAGGGCCGCGAACAGGACGTCACCGGACCGGTCGCCGGTGAACATCCGGCCGGTTCGGTTGGCCCCGTGCGCCGCCGGGGCGAGGCCGACCAACGCGAGGCGCGCGTCGGGCGGCCCGAAGCCGGGGACGGGTCGCCCCCAGTACTCGTCGGTCGCGTAGGCGGCGCGCTTCTCCCGTGCCACCAACTCCCGCCAGGCCACCAGTCGTGGGCACGCGCGGCAGCCCACCACGCGCCGGTCCAGGTCCGCGATGTCCCGCGCCGCAGCGGCCTGGCGGTTCGGTTCCGTCATCGACACCTGTCCGGGTTGGCGATCTTTCCGCATAAAGTGTCACCCATGAGTACCAGTGGCAACACGCAGAAGGACGAATCGAGCGATCAGCCCGATTCGCGGCAGTCGCCCGTGGAACCCACGGACGACCTGGTGACCACCACCCACGAGCTCACCATCGGCGATCGGACCCTGTCCTATTCCGCGACCACCGGGCGCGTCGTGCTGCGCAAGGAGGTGCTCACCGACGGCGCCTTCGACGGACACCAGGCGCAGGCCGAGGTGTTCCTCACCGCGTACACGCTGGCGGGCACCGACCCGGCCACCCGGCCGGTGACGTTCGCGTTCAACGGCGGGCCCGGTTCGTCCAGCGTGTGGCTGCACCTGGGTCTGTTCGGGCCGCGCAGGGTGCTCTCCGGCGACGTCGACGATCGCGTGCCGCCGCCGTACGCGCTGGTCGACAACGCGGAAACCCTGCTGGCGCACAGTGATCTGGTGTTCATCGACCCGGTGTCCACCGGGTACTCGCGTGCGGTCAAGGGTGCGAAACCCGGTGAGTACCACGGCTACACCGGCGACATCGAGTCCGTCGGCGAGGTGATCCGGCTGTGGACGTCGCGCAACGGCAGGTGGATGTCGCCGAAGTTCCTCGCCGGCGAGTCCTACGGCACGCTGCGCGCGGCCGGTCTCGCCGGGCACCTGCAGGACCGGCATGGCATGTACCTCAACGGGATCATGCTGATCTCGTCCGTGCTGGACATGGGCACGGTTCGGTTCACCGAGGGCAACGACGTGCCCTACCCGTTGTTCCTGCCGACGTACGCCGCTGTCGCGCACTACCACGGCAAGCACGGCGACCGGTCGCTCGAGGACGTGCTGGCCGAGGCGGAACGGTTCGCCGAACGGGACTATCCGTGGGCGCTGGCGCGCGGCAACCGGCTGACCGAGGACGAGCGGGCCGACGTCGCGGGCCGGGTGGCCGCGCTGACCGGCGTGTCGGCGGACTACGTGCGGCGCGTGAACCTGCGCATGGAACACGTCCGCTTCTACACCGAACTGCTGCGCGACCGCGGCCTCGTGGTCGGCCGGCTGGACAGCCGGTTCGTCGGCTGGGACCCGGACGCGGGCCGGGAGCACTTCGTCGAGGACCCCTCGTACTCCATGGTCTACGGGCCGTACACGGCGGCGCTGAACCACTACGTCCGGATGGAACTGGAGTATGCCAACGATCTGCCGTACGAGGTGCTGACGGGCAACGTGCGGCCGTGGTCCTACAAGGAGTTCGAGGGCGCGTCGGTCACGGTGGCCGAGAAGCTGTCATCGGCCATGCGTGCCAACCCGAACCTCAGGGTGCACGTGGCGTGCGGCTACCTGGACGGCGCGACGCCGTACTACGCGTCCGAATACGTGTTCGCACACCTGGCGATTCCGGACGAGCTGCGCGCGAACATCGAACTGGCCTACTATCCGGCCGGCCACATGATGTACGTGCACGAGCCGAGCCGGCGGCAGCAGTCGGCCGACCTGGCCGACTTCGTCCGGCGCGGCGCCGGCTGAGCAGTCGAGGGGCCGTCACGGAACCGCCAGTGCCAGCGCGATGCCGTCCAGGATGTCGTGCTCGCAGGCGATCAGCTCGGTGACGGCCGCCCTGGCGGCCAGTTCGTCCGCGATGGTGCGCACGACGATCGCGCCGCCACCGATCACGTCCACCCGGCCGGGGTGCATCGAACCGATCTCGGCGCGTTCCCGCTTCGTCATCGCCAGCAGTCTCGCCGTCGTCGCCCGGACCGCCGCCAGCGGAATCCGGGACAGGTGCAGGATTTCCGGGTCGTAGTCGGGTAGTTCCATGTTGATCGCGGACAACGTGGTCACCGTGCCGGCCACGCCGATGAACGTCCCCGTGCGGGCCACCGGTACCTCGGCGAAAGCCGGTGCCAGCACGTCGCAGGCCACCTTGGTCGCTTCGTCGATCTCGGCCCGCGTGGGCGGGTCGCCGTGCAGGCAGCGTTCGGTCAGCCGCACGCATCCGATGTCGACGGACTTCGCGGCCACCACGTCCACCGTGCGGCCGTCCCAGGTGCCCAGTACCAGTTCGGTCGAGCCGCCGCCGACGTCCGCCACCAGGAACGGGCCGTCGGCCGGGTCCAGTTCGGACACAGCGCCGGCAAAGGACAGTCTCGCCTCCTCGTCACCGGTGATCACCTCGGCCGGCGCGCCGAGCACCTGTTCGGTCATCGCGAAGAAGTCCGCCCTGTTGGTGGCGTCCCTGGTGGCCGACGTCGCCACCATCCTGGCCCGCTGGACGCCCTTGCGGACCGCGATCGCCGTGTAGTCGGCCAGCGCGGCCCTCGTGCGTTCCAGAGCGGCGCCGGACAGCGTTCCGGTCGCGTCGACACCCTCGCCCAGCCGTACCACCCGCATCTCCCGATGCACGTCACGCAGCCACGCCGTGCCGTCGTCGCGGACCGTCACGTCCGCCACCAACAGGCGGATCGAGTTCGTGCCACAGTCGATCGCGGCTACCCGTGCCATCCGGTTCGGTCAGCTCGCGTGGACTGTCGTCGTGGTGGTCGGGTCCGTCGTCGTGGTGGCGCCGGCCGCGTCCGTGCAGCCAGGGGGCGTCGGCTCGGTCGACGGCGGGTCCGTGGTGGGGGTCGCCGGGTCGGTCGTCGTGGTCGGCGGCGGGCAGGTTGTGGTCGTGGTCGGCGGCGCGGTGGTGGTCGTGGTCGGCGGCGCGGTCGTCGTGGTCGTGGTACTGCCGCCGGTCGTGGTCGTGGTCGTCGTGGTGGTTGTCGTCGTGCCGCCGCCGCCAGTCGTGCCGCCGCCGGTCGTGCCGCCG
>DATBDL010000137.1:0-14192 GCA_036269975.1 Pseudonocardiaceae bacterium
CGTAGTCCGCTTCGCGACCGGGCCAGGCGAGTCCCTTTACTTCGTAGCCCTCGGGGTGACTGACGAGCCGGAAGTCGGGATAGGTATTTCGGCCCGGTTCGTCATATGAGAGCCCACACGCCTCGATCCGTTCTTGGACCCAGTTCTGAAAGTGGTACTCCTTGTCACTCGCCGACACCCGCTTGATGAGGGTGCCCGCTGCCCGAGCGCGCTCGCACTCTAGAAAGACTAGCTCGATAGCGCTCAACTTGCCGCCTTGGTCTCGTGGTCGTCGAAGGCTATCGATGGCCACCGCCGGTGGACAGATGGACACGCCGTCCGGCGTTCGATGACGGCCCTCACAGCTACGCTCAGTCACTGATCAAGTGAGTGGTAGCTCAGATACTCGCGGCCACCGCTATCACGTCGTCGGCCGCCCTCGACCAGGAGTAGTAGTCGCGCACGCCGGGTGCCTGCTCCGCCACCCGCGCGTACAGCGCGTCGTCGGCCAGCAGTCGGGCCACGATCGCGGCCAGTTCGGCCGGATCGTCGCCGGTGACTAGGTCGCCGTTGTCGCCTGGCCGCACGATCTCCGGCATCGCGTACGCTCGCCGCCCGATTGCCGGCAGACCATGTGACAGCGCCTCCACCAGCGCGATGCCGAAACCCTCGAAGCGCGACGGCATCACGAACAGATCATGCTCCGCGTACAGCTCACGGACCCGCTCGATCGGCAGCCGGCCGAGGAACCGGACGCCGGCCGGGGGGCCGCCTGCCATCGGCCATTCCTTCGGCCCTACCACGGTCAGCGTGATCGACGGGTCGACGTCGGCCCGCAGCAGCGCGAGCGCCGCCAGCACCTGGTCGCCGGCCTTCGTCGCGAAGTCCTTGCCGACCAACAGCAATCGCCGCCGCCGGCCTTCTCGTACGTGGACGGCACCGGTGGCGGTCGCCGACGCGCCGGGGTGGACGACGTGCACCCGGTCGGCCGGCACGCCGGACACCCGGATCAGGTGATCGGCGAACCACCGGCTCATCGCGAGTACACCGGCCGCGTCCCGGTAGATCCGGTGCTGCCGGTCGCGCAGGCGTTGTGCGTCGGATCGGCTCAGTGACGGGAAATGGACCAGTTGACCATGAGTGTCCATTTCGTCCAGTAGGACGTCGTAGCTCAGATCCTGGAACACCAGGTACGGCGTGCGCAGCGTGGCCAGATCCTGGATCTGTACGGCGACATCACAGGGCGTGGTGTCTTCGGCATTTCGGAGCGTTCGCGTGGCGTAACCGCGGGCCAACCGAGAGTGTTTCCACATCGACACCCACTGGCCGTCCACGCGCCTGGCGTGCAGCGCCTTGAGCGGCAACCGGACCGTGTCCGGATAGCTGATCCCGAGGTCGACGACGTCTGCCCTGGTCTGGAGTGCTGCACGCAGGCGCCACGGGGTGTAGGACCACGTAGGCTCGGGCCGAGGGTCCCAGGCACACGCGAAGCCGAGGCGCACGTGGCGCACATTACAGGGCTCACCCGGATGGCGGCGGTTACGTAACGTCTCCGACTCCAGGTCGATTGACCTGACAGGTGGCGTGTCCGCCGCGCTGCCCACTGGACTCAAACGTTGAGTGGATCGCGGCGGGACCGTGCCGGGGCGAGGCCACCGATCGGAGGAACCATGGACTTCTGGAAGACGATAGGCGTCCTCCTGCGTCGATGGTATGTCGCGGTACCTGTCCTGACCGTCTCGGTGCTCGTCGCGGGCGGTGTCTTCCTGAAGGTTCCGACACAGTACGAGGCGACCGGCACGATGGTCCTCACAGCCCCTACCGCGGGCGCGACCACCGCGATCGACCCGGCCAAGGCCAGCGGTCCCGGTAACCCGCTGCTGGACTTCGAGGGCAGCCTCACCATCACCACCCAGCTCCTGATCCAGAGCCTGAGCAGCCCAGCGGTGCAGCAGCAGATCCAGACCGAGGGCGGCGCCAGCACGTTCCAGGCCGGTGACGGCCAGACCGGCGGGCCGTTCGTGGTGATCATCGCCGACGCGGTCACGCCGGCACAGGCCGAGCTGACCGTGAGTCTCGCGCTGAAGTACGCGCAGAACGAGCTGGACGCCCGGCAGAAGAACCTGAACGCACCGCCGAGCACCTATATCGGCACGCAGAGCGTCGTGAGCCCGACCACGGCGACCACCAAGATCAGCGGCAAGGTCAAGGCGGCGGGTGTCGCTTTGGTGGCCGGCGTCGTGGTCAGCCTGCTCGCCGCGTACGGCATCGAGAGCTGGTCGGCCAACCGCCGCCGCAGGCGTCCCGACGACGACGATGACCTGGACGACGACTCCGCCGAGTTCGAACCCGAGCCGGACGAGATCGACGAGCCGGACGAGTCGGCCGCGCCGACCAAGAAGATGCGTGCGGCCCCCGTGCCGCAGCGCGTTGCGGCACCACAGCCGGTCCGCACCGGTGGCCCACGACCGACGCCGCACCCGGTGGCCGAGCGGCCCGGCGGGCACCGTGAGCCCTACGCCCAGCAGCCGATGCACGGCCCCGCCAAGCCGAGGCCGGTCCCGGCGCCGGTGCCGAACAGCGGTAACGGCGGCAACAACGGCGGCGGCAACAACGGCGGCAACAACAGCGCCGCGAACGGGAAAGCCAACAACAGCAACGGAAACGGCTCCCGCCACGACTGGCCGCGCACCGAGTTCCGGTCGCCCGACTCGCCGACCGGCTGAGCGCCGTGACCGCGGTCGAGGTAACCGGCGGCCGGCGGGGCACTCGATCGGATGTGCCACCCCGGACCGACGACGGTCCGCCCACAGAGATCATCGCCGCCCAGCCGGACAGGTCGCCGCCCACGGGCAAACAACGGGCCGACGGCGCGACGCTGATCTGCGTGTACTGCGCGATCCTGTTCGTCCTGCCGTCGCACCTGGTCGTCGCGGCCATTCCGCTGGCGCTGGCGCCGAGCATGCTGGTCGGGATGGGCCTGGGCCTGCTGTGGTTCTGCGCGCAGATGATCAACAGTGTCGGCATGGCGAAGGGCCGCAGTCTGGTCCGCACGTCACTGTTCTGCTTCGCGCTCTCCCAACTCGCCACCTACGGCTACGCCACCTACGGCTACCTGCCGTCGGACGAGCTGAACGCCACCGACCGCAGCATCATCACGATCATGGCGGCATCCGTCGTCGGGATCATGGCGTGCGACTCGCTGCGCGGCCTCGACCGGATCGACAAGGTGTTGCGGGTCATCGTCTACGGCTGCACCTTCGTGGCCGGCATCGGCCTGATCCAGTTCTTCATCGGCTTCGACCCGACGCACTACATGGCGCTGCCGGGCCTGCGCGAGGTGAACAACGTGGAGACGCTGCTGGAGCGGTCGATCTTCCGCCGACCATCCGGTACCGCCGGCCATCCGATCGAGTTCGGCGTCATCTGCGCGGTCACCGCTCCGATGGCGACGCACTACGCGTTCCGCGCGATGCAGTTCGGCCGGCGGTCGTGGCCGTGGTGGCTGTGCCTGGTCACCGTGGGCATCGGCGCGTTGGTCTCGCTGTCCCGCTCGGCGATCCTCGGCCTGCTCGCCGCCGGCATCGTGCTGCTGCCGACGTGGTCGGGCAAGCGGCGCATCCAGGCGATCCTGTTCACGTGTGGCTTCACCGTGGTGATGCGCCTGTTCATTCCCGGCCTGATCGGCACCCTGCTCAGCCTGTTCAGCAACCTGTCCGGTGACCCGAGCATCCAGCACCGGACCGAGGACTATGCCCGCGCCGACATCCAGATCGCGCAACATCCGTTGCTGGGCCGGGGTTTCGGTACGTATCTGCCACAGAAGTACGGTCCCCTGGACAACCAGTATCTCGGCTCGCTGGTCGAGACCGGCGCCATCGGGCTGGCCGCGCTGTGCTTCGTGCTGCTCGCCGGCGTCTACGCGGCCATCCGCCTGCGCATGATCACCAAGGACCCCGTCCTGCGCGATCTCGGCCAGACGCTGATCGCCTGCCTGCTGGTGATCATCGTCGCCGACGCCACCTACGACGCGTTCGGCTTCATCATGGCGAGCGGCCTGAGCTTCCTGCTGGTCGGCCTGTGCGGCGCGTTGTGGCGACATATGAAGGCGCATCCCGACGACGTCATGCCGATCGTCGGCAAGCTCAACAAACGTTCACGAATGGCGGCCGCGGCAGCGGCCGCGGACCACGGGGGAGCATCATGACCGGGAACGTTGCCCTGCCGATCGCGGCCAGACCGGAGGCGGAGTCGCGCACGCTGCGGCTCGGGGGGTGGCTCAACGACCACGCGAAGACCATCGCACTGTGCGCGGTCGCGGTGAGCGTGATGATCGCGGGCGGTTACGCGTTGTTCCTCGGCACCCAGATCCGCTACTTCGACGAGCAAGTCTACGTCTCGCTCACCCATTCGCTGGCGCACGGCCACGGCTTCAGCTTCGACGAGGTCCAGCCGACCGCGTACCGCCCACCCGGCTACCCGTTCATCCTGCTGCCGGTGTACCTGATGACCGGCGGCAGCGTGTTGGCCATGCGGATGGTCGGCGTCGCGGCACTGGCGGGCTCGGTCTGGTTCACGTTCCTGCTCGGCCGCCGCGCGCACTCGCCGGCCACCGGCGCCCTGGCTGCCGTCGTCGTCGCCTGTTACCCGCTGCTGATCTACACGGCCACCACCCTGTACCCCCAGGTGCCCGCGCTGTTCCTGCTGCTGGCCATGATCGAGACCGGCCTGCGCGCGCTGCCCTCGGACGGCGTCACCGGCCGGCGCCGGGCGGTGATGGCCATCGTGTCCGGGCTGCTCGGCGGCCTGCTCACGCTGGCGGTGCCGACGTTCGGAGTGACGGTCGTCGGGTTGGTGCTGTGGCTGGTCTGGCGGCAGCGGCGGACGATACGGCGGGTCGCGTGGCGGACGACGGCCGTGCTGATCGTCGCCGTCGCGGTGCTGCCGGTCATGTGGTCGGCGCGCAACGCCGTCGAGCTGCACGCCTTCGTGCCGGTGTCCACCAACAACGGCGTGAACCTGCTGATCGGGAACAGTCCACACGCGACGTCCGACGGCGGCCGGGTGGTCGACATCAGCGCCTACGAGAACGAGGCGAAGCAGCGCCAGTTCGGCGAGGTGTCGCTGGACCACTTCTACACCCAGCAGGCGGCGATCTGGATTCGCGACAATCCTGGCCGCGCCGCCACGCTGTTCGTGGAGAAGATCCTGAACAACTTCTCCTATCACAACACCCTCGCCACCGCCGGCCGGAACAGCACGGCACAGGATCTGGTGTCCGGCCTGAGCTACTACCCGATCCTCGCACTGGCCCTGCTGCGGATCGCGTTGTACCGCCGGTTCCCACTGCATCCCACCGAACGAATGCTGATCGGCATCCTCGTGGCGAACGTCCTGGTGCTGGCGGTGTTCTACACGCGGTTGCGGTTCCGGGTGCCGCTGGACGGACTGACCATCATACTGGCCGCCAGCATGGTCACGCACGTCCTGTTTCGACACAGCCCGTTGCGGCGCAGCCCGTTGCGGCGCAACGTTTCGGCGAACGACGCCGAACTCGAAGCGCAGCCGGCCGACTGATGCCGACGTCAGTTCGACACGGGCGAACCGTCGGTGTAGACGTTGCCCGACCAGACGTACGAGCCGCTCACGTTCGCCGGTCCGGTCAGGAAGGTCCGGGTGAACGTGTTGTCCCTGATCACCCGGTTCGTCCCGAACGGGGCCAGGAAGATCGAGTAGTTGCCGCCGTCGAGGTAGTTGTCCTCGATGACCACGTTGGACGGTTCGCCGTACTGGCCGCCGATCATGATGCACGAATTGTTGCTGCGCGGGTTGTCGATCCGGTCGTGCCGGATGGTCAGGTCGGAGCCGCCGGTGGTGGACACGCCGTCGTGCGAGTTCTGGCCGACCTGCTGGCCGTTGACCTGGCCGTCCCAGAAGTCGTGAATCCAGGAATCCTGCAGCGTGACGGCCTGGTCGGCGCGTGCGCCGTCCTCGCAGCCGTGGATGTTCACCCTGGTCGCGGTGTAGCGGCTGAACGCGATACCGGCCTCGCAGCCCGGCCGGCCGGCGATCTCGACGTCGGTCACGGTCAGGTCGGTGTACTGGTCGGGCTTGTAGATCGCCCACGGCCCGCCGGCTTCGACCAGCGACCGGCTGATGGTCACGTCGTCGGCGTCGATCCGGATGTCGCATGTGATCAGTGCGCTGTCCAGCGTGGTTCCGTCGGTGTCGACAACGAGTTCACCGTCCGGCCCGCACGCGGCACGCGTGAGACGCACGCCGGTGTGTTGCCAGCCGGTGTTATTCGGACCGGGGACCGTTATTGGCAACGCCGTCTGCCGCCCCGGCTTCGCCGGCGGGTCGGTGACGTGGTTGTCGCCGAACATCAGCACGCCGATATCCAGCAGCAACACAACGGCGACCGCCACCACGAGGCCGGCACGGTATCGCCCCAAAGCCGGTCCTCGCTTTCTGTTCGACGCGGAGAAAGCGCATCTCGACGCATCGTAATACCGACTTCGCTCCAGCGGCGCGCGGTGTCCGATCGGTGGCCGAGATGACAGCAATCGACCACGACGCGACCGAGCCGAATGTCACGCCGGACAAACCGGAGCGCAAGGTCAGCCGCGCGCTCGGCCTGAGCCTGCTGAACACCGCGATCGGCCGCGTCGGCACCGTGATCACCGGCATTGTGCTGGCCCACATTCTGGTGCCGGCCGATTTCGGTGCCTTCGCCGTCGCGCTGGTCGCGCTGAACGCACTGCTGTCGATCAACGAACTCGGCGTCAGTCTCGCCTTGGTGCGCTGGCCGGGAAACCCGAGGGACATCGCGCCGACGGTCACCACGATCTCGATCGCCAGCAGTGCGGTGTTGTTCGTGATCTGCTGGTTCGCGGCGCCGGAGTTCGCACTGCAACTCGGTTCGCCCGGCGCCACCGGTGTCGTGCGCCTGTTGTGCAGTTCGGTGTTGATCGACGGTGCCACCGCCGCGGCGGCACAGTTCGTCAACCGTGAATTTCGGCAGGGCACCCGTTTGGTGGTCGACTTCTCGAATCTCGCGTTGTCGACCGGTATCACGGTTGTGATGGCGTTGCTCGGCTGCGGTGCGTGGAGCCTCGCGGTCGGCAGACTGGTCGGCAACGGGCTCACGGCTGTGCTGTTGTTCCGACTGATCGACCTGTGGCCCCGGCCCGGTTTCGACCGTAAACAGGCGCGGGAGCTGCTTCGATTCGGGCTGCCGTTGGCCGGTGCGAGCTTGTTGGTCGTCGGCATGCTGAATGTCGATTATGTGGTGACCGGTCACATTCTCGGCGCCGTCGCGCTGGGTCTTTACCTACAGGCGTTCAACCTGGCGAGCTGGCCGGTCAACATGTTCTCGACGGTGGTGCGGCGCGTCTCGCTGGCTGCCTTTGCGCGGGTACAGGACGATCGCGTTCGGCGGGAGGCGGCGTTGGCGCGGCTGGCGGCGTTGCTGATGGCCGCGACGCTGCCGGTGTGCGCGTTGCTGGGGTTGTTGGCGCTGCCGATCGTGACGACGTTGTACGGGCCGGTGTGGGCGGATGCGACGGGGGCGCTGGAATTCCTGGTGATCCTGGGTGCGGTGCGCGTCGCGACCGAACTCGGGTACGACTTCCTCGTGGCGTTGGGGTATTCGCGCCGGACGATGTGGTTGCAGGCCGGGTGGTTCGCCGCTTTGGTGGTGTGCCTGCCGGTTGGCGCGCATCTCGACGGTATCCGGGGTGTCGGCGAGGCCCATGCGGCGGTCGCCTTGTTCCTGGTGTTGCCGGCGTTCGTGTTGGCGGTTCGGGCTACCGGGGTGCCGGTAATCGTGTTGGGGCGGGCTGTGTTGCGGCCGGTTCTGGGCTGTGCGTTGTTGGTGGCTGTGGTGCTGACGGTTCGGTGGAACACCTCGCCTGGGTTGGTTCGGCTGGTGTTGGGTGGGGTGTTGGGGATGGCCGTGTACGTGCCGGTGGTGTGGCCGTTGCGTCGGTTGCTGCGGGAGTTGGGTTAGTCCGCTTTCGGCTGAACCGGTTTCTCATGTCCGGTTCGGCTGGCAGTGTGGGGTTATGGATCTCGGGTTTCGTGGTGAGGTTGCTGAGCTCTATCACCGGTATCGGCGTGGGTATCCGGCCGAGGTGCTGGATGCGGTGGTGGCCGCGTTCGGGCTGACTCGGGATGATGTCGCGGTCGATCTGGGGTGTGGGACCGGTCAGTTGACGTTGCCGTTGGCTGAGCGGGTGGGGTCGGTGATCGGTGTCGACCCTTCGCCGGACATGTTGGCCCACGGTGCCGCCTTACCCAATGTTCGGTGGCTGGTCGGGTCCGATGTGGACTTGCCTGGGTTGGTCGGGGACGCTCGGGTGGGAGCGCTGACCGTTGGCCAGGCGCTGCACTGGATGGATCACGAGGCGTTGTTCCGTGCTGTGGCGCCGATGTTCCGGCCTGGCGGGGGAATCGCCGTTGTGACCAATGGGGAACCGTTGTGGTTGCGGGACAGCGATTGGTCGCGGGCGTTGCGTGGGTGTCTGGAGGAGTGGTTTTCCGTTCGGCTGGAACGTACGTGTGGGACGGACGAGGCCAGTCAGCGGCGTTATGCCGCTGGGTTGGCTGCGGCCGGGTATGTGGTGCGGTCCGCCCCTGTTGTTTATCAGGCGGATGTTGACGTTGATTCTGTTGCGGGTGGGGTGTTGTCGGCGTTGTCGCCCGATCAGTTGCCGGTCGGATCACGGCGGTCGGAGTTCTTCGATCGGGTGCGGCAGGTGTTGGCGCCGTTCGAACCGTTGCGGGAAGAGGTTCGCGTTCGTCTGATTACGGGGTCGCGTCGTTCGGGTTGACGGGTCTGCTCGTCCCGAGCTTTGATTGTCGTAACGGTCGGTGGTGGTTTGTCAAGGGCGCTGCGCGTCGCTCCTACGTCGCGATGGCCTTCGGCCACCCCTGACCAACCACCACCGACCGTACGTGCGGCAGGGACCGGGAGGAGCTGGAAGGACTGGACGAGCGGGATTGTGCTGTCTGATCGGGATAACCCCTCGGGTTCGGGTTCGCTCCGTTGGGTGTGGTTGGGTTGGGGTTGGCCCTCTTGCGTTGGTCTCTGGCCACGGCCAAGTCTTCGCAGTCCATAAACGATCTCTGAACACCAACGACGACTTGCGCTCAACTGGTTGCTTTGCGCAGACCGCCGTTCGTGGCTGGCTCGTAGTGTTCGTTGCAGGCTTTGCAGGTCAGGTCGGCGCTCAGCCGATCCCCGCACTCGCAGACCCAGCCCTTTTGTCTCGCCGGGTTTCCGGCCACGAAGGCGTGGGCCGGTACGTCCGTCGCGATCACCGAACCCGCTGCCGCGAACGCGTACTCGCCGATGACGTGCCCGCAGACCACGACCACCCCGGCACCCAGGCTGGCGCCTCTCCGCACCAGTGTGCGCTCCAGTTCGTCCTTGCCCTTGCGCAGGTGTGCCCTGGGGCGCAAGTCGTTCGTGAACAGCACATTCGGGCCCAGGAAGACCTCGTCCTCGCACGTTACGCCTGCGAAGACCAGCGTGCCGTTCTTGACCGTCACCCGATCGCCCAGGACCGCGTCGTTCTCCACGAATGCGCCGTCGCAGATGTTGCAGTCCTTACCCACGACGGCGCCTGGCAGTACGTGTGCGAATGCCCAGATTCTCGTGCCCGCGCCGACGTCGTCGCTTTCGCACAAGCCCGCTGGGTGGACCTGGACGTCGTTCACTTCAGTGCCCCGGTCAGGACCTCTGCCACGCGTTCCTGTTGGGCTGCGGTGATTTCCGGGAAGATCGGTAGCGAGAGCTGGCGGGCCGCCCTGCGTTCGGTGTTCGGGAACGCTCCCGCTTCGTAACCCAAGTCGGCGAACGCTCCGGTGCGGTGGATCGGGGTCGGGTAGTGGATGCCTGCGCCGATGCCGTTTTCGTGCAACGTCCGCAGGACCTTGTCTCGTTCTGGGACCAGGACCACGTACAGGTGCCAGACCGGCTCGTTGCCTTCCGCCACCACCGGACGTTCTACCCTTGGTACGTCCGCCAGTAGTTCGTGGTATCGCTCCGCCGCTTTGCGACGGTCGTCGTTCCAGCCGTCCAGGCGACGCAGCTTTGCCGACAGGACAACGGCTTGCAGGGTGTCCAGGCGACTGTTGAAACCCAGGGTCGGGTGTTCGTAGCGGCGTTCCGAGCCGTGGTCGCGTAGCAACCTGATATTTCTTGCCAGATTGTCGTCCGACGTGAGTACCGCTCCCGCGTCGCCGTATGCTCCCAGGTTCTTCCCTGGGTAGAAGCTGGTTGCGGCCGCGTCGCCCAGGGTGCCGGTGACTGATCCGTGGCGTCTTGCTCCTTGGGACTGCGCCGCGTCCTCTATTACCGCCGCACCGGCTGCCAGCGGGCGGATCTGTTCCACCGCTGCTGGTTGACCATACAAATGCACCGGCAGGATTGCCTTGGTTCGTGGGCCTACCGCGTCTGCCACGGCGAACGGGTCGATCAGGCCGGTGTCCGCTTGGCAGTCGACGAGAATCGGGGTCGCGCCGGCTCTGGCTACGGCTTCGGCTGTGGCGATGAAGGTGTTGGCCGGTAGGACACACTCGTCGCCACGGCCGATGCCGGACGCTCTCAGCGCCAGTTCCAGCGCGTCGGTGCCGCTTCCTACTCCGACACAGTGCGCCACACCCAGGTAGTCCGCGTACTCGCGCTCGAACGCCGCCACCTGCGGGCCGTTGATGAACGCCGTGCGCTCCAGCACCTGTGCCCAGCCCGCCGCCACCTCCTCGGCCACCTGGCGGTGCGCCGCGGCCAGATCGACAAGGGGGATATCCGTCATGTTGTCGTCACCTGTCCGGCCTCTGCGGCACGTTCTGCCGCGATCAACGGTTGGGCGTTGGCGTCGTCCACGGCCGCGGTGCCCCGCCATCTGGCTATCTTGCGTTTTACCTTGTACCGCAACAATCCCATCGCGCTGGTGCTGGCGTCCGCGATGAGCTCGCCGCGCGCCGCGTTGTCCACAATGGCCTGTCGGTATTCTTCTTCCTGGGCCTCTGCCGCCGCTCGCAGGCTGAAGCGGGTCAGCACCAGCTCGCGGCCGTAGTCGCCCAGTTTCGCTCTCAACGCCTCGTCGTCCAGTAGTTTGGCGATCGCTTCGCGCATACCCGCCACACCGGTGCCGCCCAGGCCGTACCAGCCGTCGCGCAGGAATGTCGGGGCGGATTCGGGAGTGAGCAGCTCGCTGTAACCTCGTTCGCCCACGACGATCAGTGGCTTCGCGAACGCCATCGCGCGCAGTGCCGAACCGCCCATGCCGAGCACCATATCGGCCGCGTCGTAGGCAGGGCGGGGGTCGGCCAGCTCGCCTGTCATGGTGATCAGGGTGCGACCTACGGTGTCGTTGACTGGTTTGGCCGCATCGGACAGCTCGTCCCGGATCGGGCCGTCGCCTACTATGACCAGTTGGACCGGGGTGCCCGCGGCAGCCAGTTCGCCGACCGCCTGGCACGCTGTCAGCAGACTCTCCCGCTTGAGCACCGGCACCAGGCGGCACACCATCACGGCCAGCGGCAGGTCGGGATCGGGTGCGTACCTGGCTCGAAAATCTGGCCCGCCGCATCCTGGGCGGTCCTGGTCGGTGTCCACCGGCGGTTCCATCAGGTTCACGCTGCGGTAGCCGGCGGCCCGTGCCGTGTGCTGGAGCTGCTCGATGCCTACCAGCAACGGAATCCGTTTCGGGAAGAACGGCACGATCGACGAGGACATGATCGTCGCGACGATCGGCGTGTTCAGTCGCAGCCGGGGGCCGTAGAACGCCTCGACGGCCGGCGGCCACTCGTAGCCGTGCACGACGTCGATCGAGCGTTCCCGCACCAGACGGGTGAGCTGCCGCGTCACGCCGAGGGACGGGCGGCGGCGCTTCGCCGGGATCGGGACGTACTCCAGGCCCATGGCGCGCACGGTGTCGACCAGCGGGCCCGGCTCGGCCACCACGATGACCTCGTGGCCCCGGTCGCGCACCGCACCCGCCAACTGGATCGCGTTGAGCTGCGAGCCGCCGATCTCCATGGCGTGCGGGTAGACGATGATCCGCATGTGCTACCTGAGCTTTCTGGCCGGTGACCCGACCCAGGTCTGTCCATCCGGGACATCTGCCAGCACGACGGCACCCATGCCGATGACGGCGCCGGCACCGATCGTGCGGTACTCGCGGATCATCGCGCCCTGCCCGATGTACGCGGCCTCGCCGACGCGCACGCCGCCGGCCAGCGTCGCCCTGCCGGCCAGCGTGACACCGCCCGCCAGCTCGTCGTCGTGCGTGAGCAGGACGTGCGGCATCGCCACCAGGTAGGCACCGATGGTGATGGGGGCCGTGATCACGACGCCGGCCAGGATGATCGAGCCCTCGCCGATGGTGGTGCCGGGCGCGATCGACGCGGCCGGGTGCACGATCGTGGCCCACCGGTCGGCCAGCAGGCCGAGTCTCCTGGTCAGCCGTAGCCGGCCGAGTGGCCTGGCGGCCGACGCCACGGACGGCACGACGGCCGCGTCCGGATGGTCGTGTACGCGTTCGGTGCCGCCGAGCACCGGTACGCCGTCGACGTCGTCGCCGTGGCGTGCCGCGTCGTCGTCGAGGACGCCGATCGGGCGCCACCGGTCCGGCTGCGCCCGCACCGCGACCAGCGTCTCCCTGGTGAGCCCGCCGGCTCCGAGCAGCAGCAGCGGCCGGGCCGTCATACAGTCGCCGTGTCAACAGCAGGAGCCGTGTCAACAGCAGGAGCAGTGCCGACGGAGCGGACGGGCAGGCGGACGGCGGCGGCCAGCGCGTCGACGACCATGTCCTGCTGGTCGATGGTCAGTTCGTGGTGCAGCGGCAGGACCAGCGACCGCTCGGTGAGCCGTTCGGTCACGGGCAGCGGCACGTGCTCGGTGTCCGCGTAGGCCGGTTCCAGGTGTGCCGCCATGATCCCGCGCCGCGCCGACACCCCTGCCTCTGCCAGCGCCGCGAGCACGTCGTTGCGCTCCACCGCGACATCATCGCCCAACAGCACCCAGAACGTCTGGTAGTTCGTGGTGCCGTAGTCCGGGTCGGCGACCGCCCGGACACCGGGCACCGGGGACAGCAGCTCGTGGTAGCGCGCCGCCATCACCCGCCGCCAGGACACCAGCTCGGGCAACCGTCCCAACTGGACGATGCCGACCGCGGCCTGTAGATCCGTCATCCGGTAGTTGAAGCCGGTTTCCAGGTACTGTTCGATGATCGGCTTGCCGGCCGCGTGCCGGTCGGCCGCCGACACGTTCATGCCGTGCTCGCGCAGCCGCCGCAACCGGGCCGCCAGCGCGGGGTCGTCGGTGGTGACCATGCCGCCCTCACCGGTGGTCAGCAGCTTGCGTGGATGGAACGACCACGCCGCCAGCCGCGCGCCCGCGCCGACCGACCGGCCCCGGTACGTCGAACCGGCGGCACACGCCGCGTCCTCCACCACGGGAACGTCACCGCAGCAGGCGCGCAACGCGTCGACGTCGGCCGGCATGCCGCCCTGGTGCACCGCCATCACGGCCTTGGTGCGTTCGGTCAGCAGCGGTACTACGGTTGTCGGCGACAGATTGCCGGTCAGCGGGTCGACGTCCGCGAACACCGGCGTGGCACCGCAGTAGCGGACCGCGTTGGTGGACGCGATGAACGAGAACGACGGCACCACGACCTCGTCGCCCGGCCCGATCCCCAGCACGTACAACGCGAGGTGCAGCGCGGCCGTGCACGATGACACCGCGACTCCTTCGGCGGCGCCGACATAAGCCGCGAATCGCCGTTCGAACTCGGCGACCTTCGGCCCCTGCGCCACCCAGCCGCTGCTGATCACCTCCGCCAGCGCGTCCGCCTCCGCCGTGCCGAGCAACGGCCGCATGACCGGGATCATCCGGCCCTCCTCGGGGTGTCGGTGCGGCCGCGCGCCGGCTCGCTCGTCTCGTTCATCGATTCGGCGCCGGTTTTCGTTGCAGCGGCATGCGTCACGTGGTCGGAACCTGTTGCCAGCGTGAGCAGTTGCGTGAACCGGGTGGCCCGCGCCGACCACGAGTGCCGGTTCGCGACCGCGCGCCGCCGCTGCATCGTCGCGGCGTCGCGCGGCAGGTCCGCCAACTCCCGCACCCGCGCCGCGAACTCGGCAACGCCGGCCACGGCGGCCACGTCGGTGCTCTCCTCGGCAAGTCCTCGGGTGGCCGGCAGGTC
>DATBDL010000138.1:0-6842 GCA_036269975.1 Pseudonocardiaceae bacterium
CCCACCGTGCCCGCTCCCACCGTGCCCGCTCCCACCGTGCCCGCTCCCACCACTCCGAGTTCCACCCCACCCACGTCGACCCCGCCGACCATCCCCACTCCGACCAGCCCGCCACCGACCACGGTGCCGAGCGGCACCCCGGAAACCGTGACCGTGCAACACGGCGACAACACGCTGACCATGTCGTCCCCGGACAGCCAGGGCACGATGCAGTTGACCACCCAGGACGGCACCGGCCAGCAGAAGACGTACGACATCGACTTCGGCCAGCAGTCGCCCAGCAGCGCCGGCGGGCCCATGACCGGCACGTCCGGCACCGGCGGCACGCCGACGACCGCCACGGCCACCCCCGTGTCGGCCCAGGCCCCGACGTCGGCCAACGGAACGACGTCGACCGGCCCGGACGGCGTGCAACACGTCACCCCCGGCCCGGACGGCACGGCGACCATCCACGACGGCAACACCACCATCACCGCCCAGGAACAGCCCGACGGCGAGGTGAAGGTCACCGTCGACGACGGCTCCGGCCAGCCGACCACGTACACCCTCGACGCCGGTGGTTCGGGCACCGCCCAACCGATGGCCGACCCCGCCGCCGTCGACACCACCGCCGTCGACACCACCGCCGTCGACACCGGGATGCCAGCCACCGACCAGTCGGCCGGCTTCACCGACCCGTCCACGGCCGCACCAGACCCCTCGGTGGCGCAGCAGGGCTTCACCGACCCGTCGCAGGGCTTCACCGATCCGTCCGGGGCCGGGGCTTCGGGCTTCAGCGACCCATCGACCCTGGCTCCCGCGGCCGCACTCGACCCGCAGGCGACCGACCTGTCGTCCGTCACCCCCATGCCACTGGGCGGTGCGGTCGACCCCGGTAGCGGCGTGGGCCTCGCCGCCGCATTCACCGACCCGACAGCCGGCTCGTCCACGTTCAGCGACGCGCTGGGCGGCGCGGCCGGCGGTGGCCACGCCGTGGCCGACCAGCTCTTCGGCGGTGGGGCGCACCACGACATGTACGGCGCACCCGGCCACGCCGGCCTCGCCGACACGAACGTGACCCCGCTCGGCCACCCTGGCGACGCCGGCCTGGCATCGGCCCCGGACCAGGGCCAACCCGGTCAGCAGGGCCAGCAGGGCCAGCAGGGCGGCATGCCGATGATGGGCGGCATGGGCGGCATGGGTGGCGGCGGCCACGGTGGCGACCAGGAACGCGGCCCGAGCCAGTGGCGCACCTACGGGCAACTGTTCGACGAGGGCGACGACGTGCCGGGACGCTTCAGTGGGACACTCGACGACGGTCGGTGACAGGGGTGGGGAATGTACGAGGACATCGTCGCCGCGGCACGGCAGTCGACCGAGGCCGCGGTCCGGGAGAGCCAGGAACGCATCGACCTGGCGGTGAACCGGTCGCAGGAGGCGGACCGCACCGCGGCCGATGCCACGAAGGCGGTCAGCGAGCGCTGGGTGAACCGCATCAACGCGATGCGCCGCAGGGCCGCGCAGGCCAAGGACTCCCCGGAGCACCGCTTCGGCCCGGACAGCGCACACGAGACACCGGACGACGACGAGCTGGTCTCCCTGTCGGCGGCCCCGCCCGCTGACCCGCGGGCCCCGGCGTTCGGTGTCCCGGACGAGATGGTGGCGGCCCAGGACGCGGCGCCCCAACCCACCCGCGCCCCCGACGAGAGTTCGTCCTGGTTCAACTCGGCGATCACATACCCGGACGACGAGCAGCAGGTCACGCCATCCCCGCCGGCACCCCGCCGCCAACCACCGCCGCGCCGCCCCCGCCCGGCGACGGACGATGACGACGACTACTCGGGCCAGTCCTGGCTACAGGGCGGCTGAGCCGTTCCTCATCGCGTTGCCTTGGTCACCGGCGAACGCTGGAACACGATCGGGCACCGCTTGACGTCCTCGTCCAGCAGCGGGCGGTACCGCTTCTCGCCGCCGAGATGTACCAGGAAGAACGCCGTCAGCAACGCGTTGGCGATCCGCCGTGTCGACCGTTCCGGCTTCCCGTCCAGCAGTAGCTGGCTCCAGTGCCGCCCCTCCGTGACGCCGAGATGGGTGGCCTTGGCGACCGACCGCAACGTGACCGGCCCACCCCAAGCCTGGGCGATCGCCTCGGCATGTCCGGCTGCCGGCGCGATCAGGTCCCGCTCCCCGGCCAGGTGCAGCCCCGGCATCCGGCACGACGCGGCAGCGTCCAATGCGGACGGTCGCACCTCGGCCGGTGCCACGGTCGCCACCGCGCGCACCCGCTCGTCCGCGGCGGCGGCCAACACCGCCGCCCCACCACCGATCGAGTGGCCGGCCAGCCCGAGCCTGCCGGGATCGACACTGATCGCCCCGTCGCCCAACCGAACCCCGACGCACACGTCCAGCGTCGTCCGCAGGTCGGCGGCGAACAACCGATGCGAGGGCAGCGGCCCGCGCTGCGTGTCGGGTGCGGCGGCCACGATCCCCCACGACGCCAGGTGTCGCAGCAACCCGCGATACCGGTCGGCCGGCTGCAACCAGCCGTGCCCGAACACGACCGCGGGCAACCCCGACCCTGATTCCGGTGTGCTCACCACACCGGGTAGGCCGACCAGCGCCAGTTCGCCGCGCAGCACCCGATGCGGCCCCGGCCTGCTCAGTTCTCGGAACAGCTCCCGCATCGTGCTGGACATAACCCTGGACGGTAGCCCATCCGGATCATCGGAGCCGCTCGCGCCCGACCCGGCGCCTTGACGCCATATTGGTCTGAACCTCAAGTGACCGAATCAGTAGCGCTGAGCTGCGGCGATCCCTGGCCGCCACACTTCCGCGCGACCTCAATGGTGTAGCTACTCTGTGCCCTGTGTGCGGAATCGTGGGTTACGTGGGCAACCGGCCGGCGCTGGACGTCGTTCTCGACGGGCTGCGACGCCTCGAATACCGAGGGTACGATTCGGCCGGCGTCGCCGTGGTCACCACGGCCGGCCTCGCCGTCGAGCGCAAGGCGGGCCGGCTCGCCAACCTCGAAGCCGAACTCGACGTCATCGGCCGGGACGGGTTCGCCGGCACCGCGGGGATGGGCCACACCCGCTGGGCCACCCACGGCGCCCCCGTCGACCGCAACTCCCACCCGCACCGCGACACGACCGGCCGGCTGGCCGTCGTCCACAACGGCATCATCGAGAACTTCGCCCAGCTACGCAGGGAACTGGAAGCCGACGGCGTCGAACTGGCCAGCGACACCGACACCGAGACGGCGGCGCACCTGATCGCCCGCGCCTACCGCTGCGGCCCCACCGAAGGCGACCTGCCGGCCAGCGTCCGCACCGTCTGCCGACGACTGGAAGGCGCCTTCACCCTCGTCGTGACGCACGCCGACGAACCCGATCAGGTGGTCGCCGCCCGCCGGTCGAGCCCGCTGGTGGTCGGCGTGGGCGACGGCGAGCACTTCGTGGCGTCCGACGTCGCCGCCTTCATCGAGCACACGAAGGACGCGGTGGAGTTGGGTCAGGACCAACTCGTCGTGATCACCCGCACGGGTTACGAAGTCACCGACTTCCACGGCGAGCCGGCTGTTGCCAAGCCGTTCCGCGTCAACTGGGACCTGTCCGCCGCCGAAAAGGGCGGCCACGACTACTTCATGCTCAAGGAGATCGAGGAGCAGCCGGCGGCGATCAGCGACACCCTGCGCGGCCACCTCACGGCCGGCCGCATCGTGTTGGACGAGCAGCGACTGTCCGATCAGGACTTGCGCGACGTCGACAAGGTCTTCGTGATCGCGTGCGGCTCCGCGTACCACTCGGGTCTGGTTGCCAAGTACGCCATCGAGCACTGGACCCGCCTGCCGGTCGAGGTCGAGCTGGCCAGCGAGTTCCGCTACCGCGATCCGGTGCTGGACCGCGACACGCTCGTGGTCGCCGTGTCCCAGTCCGGCGAGACGGCGGACACCCTGGAGGCCGTGCGGCACGCCCGCCAGCAGAAGGCGAGGGTGCTCGCGGTCTGCAACACCAACGGCGCGCAGATCCCACGCGAGTCCGACGCGGTGCTCTACACGCACGCCGGCCCGGAGATCGGTGTCGCGTCGACCAAGGCGTTCCTGGCCCAGATCGTCGCCAACTACCTGGTCGGCCTGGCGCTGGCGCAGGCAAGAGGCACGAAGTACCCGGACGAGGTAGGACGCGAGTTCGCCGAGTTGGAGGCGATGCCGGTAGCGGTGCAACGCGTGCTGGGCACCATCGACCAGGTCCGCGACCTGGGCCGGCAGCTAGCGGACGCGAAGGCGGTGCTGTTCCTTGGTCGGCACGTCGGCTACCCGGTGGCGTTGGAGGGCGCGCTCAAGCTCAAGGAACTGGCGTACATGCACGCGGAGGGCTTCGCGGCGGGCGAGCTGAAACACGGGCCGATCGCCTTGGTCGAGGACGGGTTGCCGGTGGTCGTGGTGATGCCGTCGCCGAAGGGCAGAGCCGTCCTGCACAGCAAGCTGTTGTCGAACATCAGCGAGATCCAGGCCAGAGGCGCCCGTACGATCGTGATCGCCGAGGAGGGTGACGAGACGGTCCGGCCGTTCGCCGATCACCTGATCGAGGTACCGGCGGTGCCGACCCTGTTGCAGCCACTGGTGTCCACGGTGCCGTTGCAGGTGCTAGCCGCGGAGATCGCCAGGACCCGTGGTTACGACGTGGACAAGCCGCGCAACCTGGCGAAGTCGGTCACGGTCGAGTAGGAGTACCGCATGCACGGCATCTGGACGACGGACCACATCCGGATCGCCGAGAACCGCGTGCTGGCCAGAACACCGGACGGCGCCCTGATGCGGAAAGCGGCGTTCGGCGTGGCCGTCGAGGCGGCGGACATGCTGGCAGGCCGGTGCGGCCACGTGGCCGGCACGCGAGTGGCGCTACTGGTGGGAGCGGGCAACAACGGCGGCGACGCGCTGTGGGCGGGCGTGTTCCTGCGGCGCAGAGGAGTGTCGGTAACGGCGGTCCTACTGGACCCACCACGAGCCCACGCGGCGGGCCTGGCGGCCTTCCGCAGAGCAGGCGGCCGGATAGTAGCCGATCTCGACGATGCGGACCTGGTGATCGACGGCATAGTCGGCCTGTCCGCGAAGGGCCCACTCCACCCAGCGGCGGCGGAACTAGTGGCAAAGATCACATCCCCGGTATTGGCGGTGGACCTGCCCAGCGGCGTCGATCCCGACACCGGTGAGGTCACCGGTCCAGCGGTGACGGCGGACGTAACGGTGACCTTCGGCGCCAGAAAGCCGGCGCACGTCCTGTCGGCAGGTGCGGTCAGGTCGGGCCGGGTGGTGCTGGTGGACCTGGGCCTGACCCCAGAACTGGGCGAACCCGACATGGGCATGTTGACGGCGGCCGAAGTAGGCGCGAAATGGCCGATCCCCGGCCCAGACGACGACAAGTACAGCCAGGGAGTGACGGGAGTAGCGGCCGGCTCGGCGACGTATCCGGGCGCGGCAGTCCTGGCGACGGGCGCGGCGGTGGCGGCCACGTCAGGTCTGGTCAGATTCGCGGGCACAGCGGCGGACGCGGTCAGAGCCCGCTGGCCGGAAACGGTGGCAACGGGTTCGGTCGCGGACGCAGGCCGGGTGCAGGCGTGGGTGGTGGGCCCAGGATTGGGCACGGGTGGTGCCGCCAAAGAGGTGCTGAGAACAGTGCTGGCCGCAGAGGTACCGGTATGCGCGGACGCGGACGCGATCACGTTGTTGGCCAGCCATCCGGATCTGTGGGACGCGAGGGAACCAGGTACCCCCATGGTCCTGACACCCCACGCGGGCGAGTTCGCAAGGCTCGCGGGCGAGGTAGGCCCGGACAGGGCGGCGGCAGCACGCAGAGCAGCACGCCAAACGAACGCGGTGGTCCTGCTCAAAGGTTACACAACGGTCATAGCGGCCCCCAACGGCCAAACACTGGTCAACCAGGCCAGAAACGCATGGCCAGCCACAGCCGGTTCCGGCGACGTGCTGTCCGGCCTGACAGGCGCGCTGCTGGCGGCCGGCCTGGAACCGTTGCTGGCAGCGGGTTGCGCGGCGTTCCTGCACGAATTGGCAGCGGATCTGGCAGCCCGAGGAGCCCCCATCTCGGCATCCCGACTGGTAGAGGCAATCCCAGACGCGATCAGAGCAGTACGCCGAGCCGCGCAGACCTAGCAGCGCCAACTCCGCGACGCGGGTGCGATAACCCCTCTGTACCAGACCCCAAAGACACCCCGCCCTCACCGGGGGCCGACCCCGCTCCGAGCCTATCGGCCAAGATCCGCGTCACAAAGCCGTCGACCGAGGGCTGTGGACAACCGGTCAGGGTTGTGGATGGCTGGATGACCGGACCTGCCGAAATGTGGCAGAGTCGGCGGGACCTGCGGTGACGCGGGTCGGTGGGCAGCCCGGCAGGTGGCGTGTGTCAGCATCGAGCTGTGCACACACCTGTTCGGGCCGAGGTCGTCGTTGACCTGGACGCGATCCGGCACAACGTGCGGCTGCTGGCCGACCTCGCGGCCGCCTCCGGTGCCGCCACCATGATCGCCGTCAAGGCGGACGGTTACGGGCATGGCGCTGTGCCTGTCGCACGCGCCGCGGTTCAGGCCGGTGCTACCTGGCTCGGTGCCTGTTCGCTCGACGAGGCCATGGCCCTTCGCGACGCCGGACTGACCGCGTCCATCCTGGCCTGGCTCGACCTGCTCGACGCCGACCGGGCCGCCGGTATCGCCGCCGACATCGACCTTGCCGCCTCCTCGTCGGCCGAGTTGCGTGCCCTCCGCAGCGCCGCTGATCAGGTCGGTCGGCCGGCGCGTGTTCATCTCAAGATCGATACCGGCATGACTCGCAACGGTTGCCCGCCATCCGA
>DATBDL010000139.1:0-23340 GCA_036269975.1 Pseudonocardiaceae bacterium
TGCGCTGGACGATCTTGGGGTCCTCCACCGTCGCCTCTCCCGGAACGTCGTCGCTGGTCGACGGCCATCTTGCCAGCCGGGGTCGGGCGGCGGGCCGGAACAAGACCAATTGGCCACACCCAACCCGTTCGGCTGATCCGCCACCCTCAGTCGGCCACCGCCAGCAGGTCCCTGGTGTGACGCACGTCCAGCGCGACCTGTTCCACCAGCGCCTCGACCGTGTCGTAGCGCTCCTGATCACGCAACCGGGCGACGAAGTCCAGCGCCACCCGCTGGCCGTACAGGTCCTCGTCCAGGTCGAGTACGAACGCCTCGACCCGCCGCTCCCGGCCGGAGAACGTCGGGTTGGTGCCGACGGAGACGGCGGCGGCCAGCCTGCGCTCCTCGTGCGTGTGCGGACCGCGGTGCACGAACCAGCAGGCGTAGACGCCGTCGGCCGGCACGGCGGCATGCCGGGCGGTGGACAGGTTGGCGGTCGGGTACCCGAGCTCGCGCCCCCGCCCGTCGCCCCGCACGACGATCCCCTCCAACCGGTGTGGCCGGCCGAGCGCGGCGGCGGCGGCCTGGACGTCGCCCGCGTCGATGCAGGACCGGGTGTAGGTGGACGAGAAGACCATCTCGTCGGCTGCGGAACCGTTGCGCGGCACCCTGACCATGCTCGCGCCCTCGGCGACGAACCCGAACCGGTTGCCGAGCGTGCGCAGGAGGTCGATGTCGCCGGTGGCGTGATACCCGAAGGTGAAGTTCGCGCCGACGACGACTGCTGCCACGTGCAGCCGCTCGACCAGCAGTTCGTGCACGAACTCGTCGGCCGGCAACCGGGACAGCTCGAGCGTGAACGGCAACACGCAGAACACGTCGACACCCAGCTCCTCGACCAGCTCCGCCTTGCGGCTCAGGCTGGTCAACTGGGCCGGATGGCTGCCCGGCCGGACCACCTCGGCCGGATGCGGGTCGAACGTGAGCACGACGCTGGGCAGGCCACGCTGTTTCGCCAGCTCGACGGCCCGCCCGATCAGCGCCTGGTGCCCACGGTGCACGCCGTCGAACACCCCGATGGTCACAACGCATCGGCCCCAGCTACCGGGCAGATGATCGAGTCCCCGCCATCTCCGCACGATCGTCAGCCTAGGCCACCCGATCAGCCGGCCGGGGACAGTACGACCAGGGGGTTGGCGTGCCCGGCGTGACCGCTGCCCTCGTCCCTGGCCAGCGCGATCACGTGCCCGTCCGGATCGAACACGCCGTACGTGCCGGGCAGGCCGGCCGCCGCGAGTCGTTGCCCGTGCGCGAGCGCGGTGGCCTCCCGTGCGTCCACGTCCCGGCGCGGAAACGCGGTGGCGACCGAGGTGTCCAGGTCCATGGACAGTTCCGGTGTCTCGGCGAGCTGGTCCAGCGTGCGCGCGGTGCGCAGGCCGAACGGCCCGACCTGGGTGCGCCGTAGCGCGATCAGGTGCCCACCGACGCCGAGGCCGGCGCCGAGGTCCCGTGCCAGCGCGCGGACGTACGTGCCGGACGAGCAGTCCACCAGCACGTCCAGCTCGGTGGCCAGCGGTTCCCGCCGGAAGGCCAGCACGTCGAACCGGTGCACGACGACCGGGCGGGCGGGCAACTCGACCTGCTCGCCGTCCCGGACCCGCTGGTAGGCCCGCTTGCCGGCGACCTTCACCGCGCTGACCGCGCTGGGCACCTGGTCGATCGGGCCGCTCAACTCGCCGATACCGGCCAGCACCGCTGCCTCATCGACCATCGAACCGTCCACTTCGGACAGGGTCTCGCCCTCGGCGTCGTCGGTCGTCGTCGACGCGCCGAGCCGGATGGTGGCCAGGTAGACCTTGCGTTCCAGCGCGAGGTGGCCGAGCAGCTTCGTCGCCCGCTCCAGCCCGAGCACCAGGACACCGGTGGCCATCGGGTCGAGCGTGCCGGCGTGGCCGACCTTGCGGGTGCCGAAGATCCGCCGTATCCGGGCCACCACGTCGTGCGACGTCATGCCGGCTGGCTTGTCCGCGATGACGAGACCGGGCGGGACGACTGGTCGTGGCGTTGGTGGCACAGCGCGACATCCTGCCCGATGCCCTGTCGGCCGCGCTCACGCCGGTACCGTCGAGCCCGCCACCGCCCACCGACCGGTGGCCAACCGAAGCAGCGAGGCCACCAGCCGCACGACCATGAACGCCGTCAGCCCGGTCCAGATCCCGGTCAGACCCCAGTGCAGCGCAAGGGAAAGCCACACCAGCGGCAGGAACCCGACCACGGCCGCGAGCAGCGTCACGGTCCGCAGGTAGGCGGCGTCACCCGCGCCGAGCAGCACGCCGTCCACCGCGAACACCAGCCCGGCCACCGGCTGCAGTCCGACGAAGAACCACCACGCGTGCGGAATCTGCGCCAGCACACCGGCGTCCGTCGTGAACGCCAGCGGCAGCACCCGCGCCAGCGCCGCGAACACCACGCCGGTGCCGACGCCGAACCCGAGCCCGTAGATGCTGACCTGACGGGCCAACGTCCGCGCCTCGTCGGCCCGGCCGGCGCCGAGCGACGCTCCGACCAGCGACTGCGCGGCGATCGCCAACGAGTCCAGCACCAGCGCCAGGAACGTCCACAACTGCAGGACGACCTGATGCGCGGCCACCGCCGCCGCCGATGTCCGAGCGGCGACGGAGGCGGCCGACACGAAACACGCCTGGAACGCCAGGCTGCGCAACACCAGGTCCCGCCCCATCCCGAGTTGCGCCCGCATGTTGGACCAGTTCGGCCGCAGCGGGACGCCCTCCGCCAGCAGCGCCCGCAGGAACAGCCCGGCCACCGTCACCTGGGCCACCACGTTCGCGATCGCCGATCCGCTCAACCCGAGATGCACGACGTGCACCAGCACCGGGCACAGCACAGCGGACAGTCCGTTGCCGGCCACCACGTATCGCAGCGGCCGGCGCGTGTCCTGCACACCGCGCAGCCATCCGTTGCCGGCCAACGTGATCAGGATCAGCGGCACCCCGAACAACGCGATCCGCAGCCACCGCACCGCGCCGTCCGCGACCGGCCCCGCACCGGCCAGCCCCCGCGCGATCGGGCTGGCCGACGCCTGCCCGACCACCAGCAGCACCAGGCCGATCAGCACGCCGAGCCACGTCGCCTGCACGCCCTCGGCGACCGCGTCCGCACGCCGACCGGCGCCGTGCAGCCTGGCCGTGCGGGCCGTCGTCCCGTATGCCAGGAACGTCAACTGGGTGGACACCAGCGACAGGACCAGCCCGCCCAGTGCCAGCCCGGCCAGCGGAATCGCACCGAGATGCCCGACGACGGCCGTATCGACCAGCACGTACAGCGGTTCGGCCGCCAGCACCCCCAGCGCCGGCACGGCCAGCCGGAACAGCGACCGGCCCGCGCTCACAGCAGCGGCGCCTCGTCCAGCGCCGCCTTCACCCGTGCCCAGACCTCGGCGGCCGTGCCGTGCGCGGTGAACCCGGCCGCCAGCCGATGCCCGCCGCCGCCCAGCGCGACCGACGCCGCGCTGACGTCCAGCCGACCGACGGCCCGCATCGACCCGGTCCAGATGTCGGGCCCTGACTGCTTCAACACGGCCGCCACCTCGGCCTCCCGAGTCGCCCGGACGATGTTGATCACGCTCTCGACGTCCTCCGCCCGCAGCCCGGCGGCGTCCTCGGTCCGAACGGTGGCGGACACCAGCCCGAGACCGCGAGCGGCGGCCGGATCGAGCTCGGCCCTGCCCAGCACGCTGGCCAACATCCCGAGCCACCCGAACGAGTGGCTGTCCAGCAACGGTCGGGTCACCGCGGCGGCGTCGACACCGGCCGCGAGCAGCCGGGCGGCCGCGGTGTGGGTGGCCGGCGTGGCACGGCGGAACGAACTCGTGTCGGTGAGCAGGCCGGCGTAGAGCGGACGGGCCACCGGCTCGGTCAGCGCCACGCCGAGCTCGTCCAGCAGGCGCAGGACAAGGGCGGCGGTCGCCTCGGAGCGGTCGTCGACCACGTTCAGCGTGCCGAACCGGGTGTTCGACACGTGATGGTCGATCACGACGACCTGCCCACCGGCGTTCCGGGTGGCAGCGACCCGGTCGGCCAGCGGCCCCAACCGGTCGATGCTGCCGGTGTCCAGCACGACAAGGGTCGCGGGTATCTGCGGCACCCGGTCGAACGGCACGAACAGGTCGGCGCTGTCCAGTCCGCGCAACGATTCCGGCACATCGGCCGGCGCACCGAACGACACCCGGACGGCCGCACCCCGATCCAGCAGCGCGCGGCCGAGGCCGACCGCACTGCCGAACGCGTCCGCGTCCGGATTGACGTGGCCGAGGAGTGTCACGTCCCGAGCGCCGGCCAGCACCGATGCGGCTTGCTGGAGTCCCTGGTCCACCGACATGTCCATGCCCGGCAAGTTACGCTGCGCCCGGTGAAGAACTACGCGGTGTTGGTCTACCCGTCAGCCAACCGGGTGTACGCGGACGCGTCGACCGCGCTGCTGATCGCCGAGTTGCGGGTGTTCGACCGGGCCGTGCTGGGTGGCCGAGTCACGGAGATAGCGGCGGACACGCTCGGCGGTGTGCCCTGTGTGAGGTTCGTCGCACCAGACCTCACCGAGGACGACGTAGTGGCGCTGTCGAACCTGTCGGTGCTGTACGCCCTGTTCGAGATGGTCGAAGAGGACCTGTTGCGACCGGTGCCGTTGCGGCGGCTGGACCTGTTCGACAGCGACCTGCTGACCATCCAGAAGTACTCCGGCAAGACCAACGAGCTGTTCACCAAGCTGGTGCTGAACATCACCGCGCTGAGCACCGACCGGCCCGCTGCGTTGGTGTCCGGGCGGTTGCGGGTGCTGGACCCGATGTGTGGCAGAGGCACCACGCTCAACCAGGCGATGATGTACGGCGCCGACGCGGCCGGCCTGGACGTCGATGGAAAGGACTTCGAGGAATACGGCCGGTTCATCCGGACGTGGCTGAAGAACAAGCGGATCAAGCACCAGGCAACGGCGACGCCCATCCGTAGGGAGCACACGAACCTGGGCCGCCGGCTGGACATCTCACTGGGCGTGACCAAGGAGAGCTACCGATCCGGCGACACGCTGCAACTGTCCTTTGTACACGGTGACACGATCCGCAGCGCAGAGTTCTTCCGCCCCGGTTCGTTCGACGTGGTGGTCACGGACGCGCCGTACGGAGTGCGCCATGGCAGCCGGGCGGAGCGGCTGTCCCGCACGCCAACGGAGTTGTTGCACGCGGCCCTACCCGGTTGGGTGAAGCTGTTGAGGTCGGGCGGAGCGATGGGCATCTCGTGGAACACGCACGTGGCAAGCCGCACGGACCTGGCGGCCATGATGGCGAACGAAGGCATGACGGTCCTGGACGACGAGCCCTACCGAGGCTTCGAGCACCGGGTGGACCAGGCGATCGTGCGGGATGTGCTGGTGGCGCGAAAGCCGTAGCTAGCGGGTTCGAAAGGCCCTCGCGCGGCGCAGTTCGGTGGCGCCGAAGTAGTAGGGATCGGCGCGTAGTTTCGCCAGCCCCTCGGCAATGCGCGGTTCCTGGCAGCGAGCGCACCGCAGATCCGAACGGGAGACGAGGTAGCCATCACCCGCGGACATGTCAGAGTTGCAGAGGTCGCAGATCCCGGTCTTCTTCCCGGTGGCGGACCACCACTTCACGGCGTCGTCCCGCCACATCCGGGCGAAGGCGGCCATGTCCTCCGCATCGATCTCCGACGGCAGGTAGCACTCGTACACCAGCAGGCTTTCGGTGCTACCACACCGCGTGCAGGTTCTGGTCGCACCAAACTCCCGAAACCCACGCGTACCGCCGGCGACCCACGTGGTGGGTTCGATCAACCCGATCAGGGTTGCCGTGTAGGAGCCGGGAAACTCCCAGCCACAGCCCGCGCAGGTGAGCTGGGCGTTGTAGAAGGCGCGATACTCAGGGGTCCCACGCTCGTAGGCGGCGTCGAATCGGTTCATCAGCGCAACGTAGGCAGCCTTGTATTCCACGGTGGCCAGACGCAGTTCGATCCGGCGCCGTGTGGGAACGGCTGCCATGAACTCGTCGATCCGCGCCGCCAGCACTGGACGCACTGAGTTCTGCGCAACCGGAGTTGGCGCGGACGGAGGTGGTGCGGACGGAGGTGGTGCGGACAGAGGTGGCGCGGACGGCCGGAATGTGGCGGCGATTCGCCGAATGATCTTACGCACGAACATCCCTACCTTCCCAAGGACGATGCCAGAACCGTCCTATCACGCCGCACCGGGACCGGTCCCCGCATGTTTGCCGAGCCCAACGCAAGAGGGCCAGCACAACGCGTCGCACCCACCAACGGACCGGACGCCAAACCCGTGGTTGTCCCGATCCACCAGGACAACCCTGCTTGTCCAGTGCTTCCCGCTCTTCCCGATCCTCAGCGCACGTACGACGATGAAAAATCGGGACGAGCAGACCACCCGAACGACGCGAGCCATCAGGTCGCCCGTTGATTGGGCGACCTCAAGGTTCGGAGCCCTGCTTCACTCCGATCTTTGCATTGTCGTAACGGTCGGCGGCACCGCGTCAAGGGCGCTGCGCGTCGGCTCCGCCGACCTCCGGCCACCCTTGACCCGCCACCACCGACCGCACGTGCAGCCTGGATCGGGGTGCGGCAGAAGTGATCAAGCAACCCCAGGTCAGACTGCTTGTCCTGGGTCATCCGGTCTGTTGGGTCTCACCGGCCGGCTTTAGGTTGTGGTTGCGGTGCTCTGAGCCTCTTGCGGTGCTGGGCGGCGGGCGTGTGGCGGGTCGACTTGCGCGGTCCGTTGCGGTTGGTCCGGGTCCGTCTCCGGGTTGTGCACCGGCCTCAGTCCGCGTCCTCCTCCGGGCCGCTTGTACCGGCCTCAGTCCGCGTCCTCCTCCGCGTCGCGCGGTGGCTTGTACGGGTCTGGCTCGCCGGCGTGGCTGGCGCCGTTGGCCAGCCTCGCCACCTCCGCGTCCGCTTCGCGTGCTCGCTCCAGTAGTTCGTCGATTCGCCTCGCGTCGTCGGGGACCGTGTCCGCTACGAACGCCAGTGTTGGCGTGAACCGGACTCCGGTACCTTGCCCCACCATGGTGCGTAGCACGCCGCGCGCCGATTCCAGTGCCGCAGCCGCACCTTCCGTGTCCGGGCGGGAATCGAGGGACTCCGGCAGCACGGTGTAGTAGACCGTGGCGTCGTGCAGGTCGGCGGTCACCTTGGCGTCGGTGATGGTCACCTTGGCCAGTCTTGGGTCCTTCACCTCATGCTCCAACGCGGACGCGACTATCTGCGCGATCCGCTTGGCGAGGCGCCGGGCCCTTGGTGCGTCAGCCACGACACAACCTCCCTCTCAACAATCGAGCACATCGAGCAAGATCGGCAAATCGAGCTTCAGTCGTCGTGTGGACCTACCAGCCGATGTCTGGCGGACAGCAACTGGAGTTCGGCTCGGCCGGCTACCAGGCGTTCACAGGAAACCAGCACCTGCTGGACATGCTCGGCATCGGGGGCGACTACGGCGACCCCGATCAGCGCGCGCCGATGCAACTCCATGTGTCCGGCTTCGCTGGCCGACACCTCGTACTTCCGCCTCAGTTCGGCGATGACGGGGCGCACCAACGACCGCTTCTCTTTGAGCGAATGGACATCCCCTAGCAGGATGTCGAGCTCCAACGCACCGACATACACGTCGCGACTCCCCGTGGCTGGAAGTGGCGTGCCGGGACCGGACGGGGATGCCGGTCCCGGCACACACTCGAACCAACTACGCTCGCGGCTTCTCGCGCATCTCGTAGGTCTCGATTACGTCCTGCAACCGCAGATCGTTGTAGGAGTTCACCGTGAGACCGCACTCGAAGCCCTCGCGGACCTCCGTCGCATCGTCCTTGAAGCGGCGCAGTGACGTGATCGTCTGGTTCTCCGACACCACGACACCGTCCCGGAGGATGCGTGCCTTGGCGTTGCGCCGGATCTCGCCGGACAACACCATGCAGCCGGCGATCGTGCCGACCTTCGAGGACCGGAAGATGTCGCGGATCTCCGCTCGACCTAGCTGGATCTCCTCGAACTCCGGCTTGAGCATGCCCTTCAGGGCCTGCTCGATCTCGTCGATCGCCTGGTAGATCACCGTGTAGTACCGGACGTCGATACCTTCGCGGGACGCCTGCTCGGACACCTTGCCCTCGGCCCGCACGTTGAACCCGATGATGATCGCGTTGGACGCGATCGCCAGGTCCACGTTGGCCTTGGTGATGCCACCTACGCCACGGTCGATCACCCGCAGCACCACGTCCTCGCCGACGTCGATCTTCATCAGCGCGTCTTCGAGGGCCTCGACGGTACCGGAGTTGTCGCCCTTGATGACCAGGTTGAGCTGGCTGGTCTCCTTGAGCGCCGCGTCCAGGTCCTCGAGGCTGACCCGCTTGGCCCGCGACGCGTTCAGCGCGTTGCGGTTGCGGGCCGACCTGCGCTCGGCGATCTGCCGCGCGACCCGGTCCTCGTCGACGACGAGGAACGTGTCACCGGCGCCGGGCACCGACGTGAAGCCGACCACCTGCACCGGACGGGACGGCAGTGCCGCCGTGATGTCCGCGCCGAACTCGTCCAGCATCCGCCGCACGCGGCCGTAGGCGTCACCGGCGACGATGGAGTCACCGACGTGCAGCGTGCCGCGCTGCACCAGCACCGTGGCGACCGGGCCGCGACCGCGGTCCAGGTGTGCCTCGATGGCCACGCCCTGGGCCTCCATGTCCGGGTTGGCCCGCAGGTCGAGCGATGCGTCCGCGGTGAGCAGGATCGCTTCGAGCAACCCGTCGATGTTGGTGCCCTGGCGTGCGGAGATGTCGACGAACATCGTGTCGCCGCCGTACTCCTCTGGCATCACGCCGTAGTCGGTCATCTGCTGGCGAATCCGCTGCGGGTTCGCGTCCGGCTTGTCGATCTTGTTGACGGCCACCACGATCGGCACGCCGGCCGCCTGCGCGTGGTTGATCGCCTCCACCGTCTGTGGCATGACACCGTCGTCGGCGGCGACCACGATCACCGCGATGTCGGTGGCCTGCGCACCACGGGCACGCATGGCGGTGAACGCCTCGTGGCCCGGTGTGTCGATGAAGGTGACCAGCCGCTCGTTGCCGTCCAGGTTGGTAGCCACCTGGTAGGCGCCGATGTGCTGGGTGATGCCACCCGCTTCGCGCTCGGCCACGTTGGTCTTACGGATCGTGTCCAACAGCCGGGTCTTACCGTGGTCGACGTGACCCATGACGGTCACCACCGGCGGCCGGGCCGCCAGGTCGTCCTCGCCACCGGCGTCGGAGCCGTAGGTGATGTCGAAGGACCCGAGCAGCTCGCGGTCCTCCTCCTCCGGGCTGACGACGTTGACGACGTAGTTCATCTCGGTACCGAGCAGCTCCAGGATGTCCTCGGACACCGACTGGGTCGCCGTGACCATCTCGCCGAGGTGGAACAACACCTGCACCAGCGATGCCGGGTTGGCGTTGATCTTGTCGGCGAAGTCGGTCAGCGAAGCACCTCGCGGCAGCCGGATGGTCTCGCCACTGCCCTTGGGCAGGCGGACACCGCCGACGCTCGGCGCCTGCATGTTGTCGTATTCCTGGCGCTTCTGGCGCTTCGACTTGCGGCCACGCCGGGGCGCGCCACCTGGCCGACCGAACGCGCCGGCCGCGCCGCCACCACGGGCACCGCCACCGCCGCCACCGCCGCCACCGGGACGACCACCGCCGCCACCGCCGCCTGGCCGGTAGCCACCGCCGGCCGGTGCGCCGGTACCACCGCCGCCACCGCCACCGCCTCGGTAACCGCCACCGCCGCCGCCACCGGGACCACCGCCACCGGGACCGCCACGGAAACCGCCGCCACCGCCACCGGGACCACCCGGACGACCGCCGCCACCGCCACCGCCGGGTCCACCCGGACGACCGCCACCGCCACCACCGGGGCGACCGCCACCGCCACCGGGACCGCCGGGACGGCCACCGCCGCCGCCAGGACCGGAACCGGTCCGTTGCGGTCGGGGCGGCATCATGCCGGGGTTGGGCCGGGGCGGCATGTTGCCGGGACCGGGCGACGGACGCGGACCGCGTTCGCCGTCCCGCTGTGCCGGCCGGTCGCCACGCGGGCCACCGGGACCGCCCGGCCGGTCGCCACCGGGACGCGGCGGCCGGTCACGGTCACCGCCGGGACGGGGAGTCCTCGGCGCGGCGGGCTGCTGGCTCGCGCCACCGCCGACGCCGAACGGGTTGTTGCCGACACGCGGTGCGCGCGGGCCCGGCTTGGGGGACTGTCGCTTGGGCGGGACCACGGCGCTGTGCTGCTGGCCGGACTGGGCAGCAGCGGCCGCCGGCCGCGCCTGCTGCTGTTGTGGTTGTTGCTGCGGACGCTCGACCACCGGGGATACGGCCGGCTCTGTCGTCGGCACGGGAGGGACCGGTTCGGCCTTCGGCCGGCTCGGGCCGGGGGTACCCGGACGCGGACCAGGCCGGGAGCCGGGAGCCGCAGTCGCCGGACGTGCTGCCGGGGCCTGCGCCGCCGCCGGCTGGACAGCCGGTGCGGAAGCGGGGGCCTGATGGGTCACCGCGGGGACCGGGGCCACCGGGCGGGAAGTCACGGTCGGGGGCGGGGCCACCGCGGCCGCGGCAACGCCGCTGCTGACCGGGGGTGCTTGGGGTCCCGCAGCCGGACGGGGCGCGCTCTGGCCGCCGCCTGACCGTGCGGGCTTGCCGCCGTCCGCCTTGCTGGGGAAGGAGTCCCGCAACCTGCGGGCCACCGGCGCCTCCACCGTGGAAGACGCGGATTTCACGAACTCGCCCAAGTCCTTGAGCTTGGCGAGAACGTCCTTACTCGTCACACCGAGCTCCTTGGCGAGCTCGTGTACGCGGGCCTTGCCTGCCACTGCTCTCCTCATCTGATGAGGTCGGCGGGCTGGCCGTCGACCTCGTCCTAATGTCGCGCGTTCATGGCTTCAGCTTCACGGCTGACTCATGACGGGTCGACCTGCTTTCCTGCTCTTGCCAGACGTGGGAGGAGTTCCCACATCGAAATTCTCGCCGAGAGTTGTCGCGAGATGGTCACGAACCGTGTCGAGGTCGAGCGGACCAGGTACCCGGAGGGCCCTGGGGAACGCCCGGCGTCGCTCAGCGGCCCGCAGGCAGTCCGGCCGGGCGTGCAACCACGCACCACGTCCGGGCAGCCTACGTTCGGGATCGGGCACGATCTCCCCGTCCACGACCACAACGCGCAACAACTCGGTGGCCAACGTCGCGGTACGGCAACCGACGCACGTTCGAACGGGGCCGAGGCGTGCGGGAGCCGGTTGACGACGGTGAACCACGAACCAGTCTATCTCCTGCCGGTCAGTCCACCGAACCGGATCTCCGCACAACAGGCGTCGCCTCGTTGCCTTCCTTGGCGTGCTCACCCTCGGTGATCGGATCGTCGTGTTCGGTGACGGTCGGCGGCTCGGGTGCCGCGTCACTGCGGATGTCGATCCGCCATCCGGTCAGCCGCGCCGCCAGTCGCGCGTTCTGGCCTTCCTTGCCGATCGCCAGCGAGAGCTGGAAGTCCGGCACGACGACCCGCGCCGCCTTGGACTTCTCGTCGATCACCCGGACCGCGATCACCTTGGCCGGTGACAGCGCGTTGCCGACGAACGTGGCCGGGTCGTCCGAATAGTCGATGATGTCGATCTTCTCGCCGGCCAGCTCGCTCATCACGTTGCGCACGCGGGCGCCCATCGGCCCGATGCACGCGCCCTTGGCGTTCACGCCGACCACCATGGAGCGGACCGCGATCTTGGACCGGTGCCCCGCCTCCCGTGCCACGGCGGGGATTTCCACCGTGCCGTCGGCGATTTCCGGTACCTCCAGGGCGAACAGCCGCCGCACGAGGTTGGGATGCGTGCGGGACAACGTGATCTGCGTGCCGCGCGAGCCCCGCGCGACACCGACGACGTAGCACTTGATGCGGACGCCGTGCTCGTAGCGTTCGCCGGGCACCTGTTCCGCCGGCGGCAGCACGCCCTCGATGTCGCCGAGTTGCACCACGACCATGCCCCGCGAGTTGGCCCGCGCGTCCCGCTGCACGACACCGGCGATGATCTCGCCCTCCTTGGCGGAGAACTCACCGAAGGTGCGCTCGTGTTCGGCGTCACGCAGCCGTTGCAGGATCACCTGGCGGGCGGTGGTCGCCGCGATCCGGCCGAATCCCTCCGGCGTGTCGTCCCATTCCTCGAGGACGTCACCTTCCGGGCCGACCTCCTGGGCGAGCACGCGCACCACGCCGGTCTTGCGGTCGACGTCGATCCTGGCGTGTGGATGGTGGCCGTCGGTGTGCTTGTAGGCGGTGAGCAGTGCGGTCTCGATGGCTTCCAGGACCGTCTCGAAGGGGATGTCCTTGTCGCGTTCGATCGCTCGCAACGCGGCGATGTCCACGTTCATCTCGACTCCTCCTTCGCGTCTTTCTTCTCCTGCTGGTCTTTCGACAACAGGATCAGCTCGGCGGCCGGTGGCTGCCGGAACTCCACTTCCACCATGGCCTTCGCCATGGTGCGGTACTCGACCCGGCGCAACGTCCCCGCGACGAGCAGTTCGACGCCCGCGTCGTCGCACGAGCCGACCCGGCCGGTGTACTCGACGCCGTCGTGCGGCCGGATCCGTACCAGGCGCAGGTTCGCGCGGCGCCAGTGTCGTGGCCTGGTCAGCGGCCGGTCCACCCCCGGCGACGTCACTTCGAGGGTGTACGGGCCGCCGAGCATTTCGTCGTGACTGTCCAATGCGGCGGACACCGCGCGACTGGCACCGGAGAGCAGGTCGAGCTCGACCCCGTCGTCCGCGTCGACGACCACCTTGACCAGCTTGCGCCGGCCGGCCACCTGGACGTCCAGCGATTCCAGGTCGAACCCGAGGCCGCGTACCGCGTCGGCGACCACCGGGCGGAGTTGGCTGACGAGCGCGTCGCGCCCACCGCTCGAGGTACCGCCATGCTGATCGCTGGGCACTGGCCGCTCCTCATCCGGTTGTCGTTCCTCGCATGCACGCCGACCACGGCCGACGTGCGATCGGCGGCCGTGGTCGCCCAGCGTATCGCGTCGCAGGGAATCGGCAGGGTGGAGACGAGCGTGCCGCCCGGCGGCGTGCGCCTGCCTGGCAGGATGGTGACCTCGACCGCGCGGCGACACCACCACGCACGGTCACGCGCGGGGCGGGGATCGGCTTGGGAGGGCCTGTGGTTCGGCGTATCCGTCGTGGGGCGTTGGTGGCCCTGGCTGTCCTGGCGCTCGCCGGCGGGTGCACGACGCACACTGCCGCACCGACGCCGGATCCGTTGCTGCCCTTGCTGACCGCGGCCACATCGGACGCCGCCGCCGCGGCGGCGGACGCGAAGGCGTTCGCGGACAACGCACCGACGCTCGCCGTGATCGCGGCGGTGCGGCGGCAGCAGGCGGCGGCGCTGCGCACCGAGGTGGACCGGGCGGCGGCCGTGACGGCGACGCCGACCACGACGACGACGGCGGTCCCACGCCCGCCCACCGACGAGGCAACGGCGACGGCCGCGCTGCTGACCGGCATGACCGCCGCGCAGCGGGAGGCGGCCCGGCTGATGCCGGACCTGCCGCGCTACCGAGCCGGCCTGGTCGGTTCGGTGGCGGCCGGCTGCGCCAGCCTGGCCGAGGCACTCGACAGCACCGCGATCACCCCGACGACGGCGACGTCCGCCGGCCCGGCCGACGCGGCCCCGGCCGCCGGCGCGGCACCCACCGTCACCGCCGACCCGACCACGACACCCAAGACGACGCCGCCGGTGTCCACCAGTCGGCCGGCGGCCGACACCACGACCGCCCTGCAGCAGGCGCTGGCCACGGAACACGCCGCACTCTGGCTCTACGGCACGGCAAGCGCGTTCGTCACCGGATCGGCCGAGACCGAGATCATCGCGGCGATGGGCAGCGTGCAGAGCCTGCGCGACGCCACCGAACACCGGCTGTCGGCGGGCGGCGTGACTCCCCAGCCGGCACAGCCGGCCTACCTGGTGCCGAGCCCGGTCACCAACCAGGCCAGCGCACTGGCGGCACTGGCCGTCGCCGAGTCCGACGCGACGGTGGCGTGGCGCTCGGTGCTGGAGCACAGCGACGACCCCGGCCTACGCGCCGCCGCGCTGTCCGCGCTGATCGACTCCGCAGTCCGCGAAACCCGCTGGCGCAGGCTGGCAGGCCAAACCCCGGCATCGGTGGCGATGCCGGGTAGCGCCACCTGACGCGGCATCACCCGACCGCAGGCCACCCGACCGCAGGCCACCCGACCAGGGTCAGCCCAGGCCGATGCCCTGCTTGGCGGCGTCCTGGCTGACCGCGCGCAGCGCGCGGTTGCTGGTGGCGAGGTTGCCGCCACTGTCCAGGTTCCCGTCGACGAACTCCGTCTCCACGACCACCACCCTGACGCCATGGACCGCCGAGAAGTAGCCGCCGACCTGGAGCGTCTTCGGGCCGCCTGGGATGACGACGCCGTCCTCGACCAGGTCCTTCACGTGTCCGGTTCCGTTGCCGTCGCTGACCTTCTGCAGCGCCTTCGCGGTCACGACGCCGTCCATCCGCACCACGGCGACCGACGTGACCACCTTCTGGCCGTTGGTCAGGTTCGTCGTGTACAGCGACCGGGTCAGCGACACGCACGGGTGCTGCTCAAGGTACGTCTTCACGTCGTTCGTCGAGTGCCCGGCGCAGTCCGTCTCGGTCGCCGCAGGCTGGTACGGCTGGAACTGGTAGACGCCGACCTGCTGCGTCGGCGGCGACGCCTGCGAAGGGCCGGTGGGCGCCGGGTTGTTGCGGATCAGGTACCACAGGAAACCGGACACCAGCGCCACGCCGAGCAGCCCGAGGCCCTTGAGCCCGTAGTCGATCACCTTCGCTCGCCGTGCCGCGTCGCGCTTGGGCGTGGGCGGCCGACCGGGCGGGTACGAGCCGGGGGGCGGCGGATACCCGTAGTCCGGTGGGGCCTGGGTGGGCATCCTGGACGTGCCGGTCCAGCCCTGAGGCCGTCCGGGCGGGGCCGGCGCTGGGGCTCGGTAGTCATAAGGCTCCGACACAGCACACCACCGTAACGGGTGACATCGGGCCGGTCCCACCGACCGGCAAACCTGAGTGCCCTCCACCGTACGGTGACGGGATGCACAGCGTGGAAATCGAGGTACGAACCGGCTCGGCCGAGGTGGTCCACGACCTCACCGACGAGTGCGAACGCTTCCTGGCCGGCGTGCCGGACCCCGACGGCCTGCTCCACGTATGGGTACCGCACGCAACGGCCGGACTGGCCATTCTGGAGACCGGCGCCGGCAGCGACGACGACCTGCTGCGGACCCTGCGCGAGCTGCTGCCCGCCGACGATCGCTGGCGCCACCGGCACGGCTCGCCGGGTCACGGCCGCGATCACGTGCTGCCGGCGCTGCTGCCGCCGTACGCCACCGTGCCGGTGCTGGGCGGGCGACTCGCGTTGGGCACCTGGCAATCGATCTGTCTCGTGGACACCAACGGGGACAATCCGGTGCGACGCGTGAGGTTGAGCTTCTTGGCCGGCTGACCTCGGCCCAGCCGGCCGTTACGGTCGGCTGGTGAGCAGATCGGGACGGCACGCGTTGCGCCGCCCACCGGACAACCGGCGGCGCATCCTCGGCGTCGTGCTGCTCGTGGTGCTGGTCAGCGCCGCCGTGGTCCTGTTCGGCGGGGATCACGCCATCGCAGGCCGCGCCGGGGACGTCCAGCGGGACGAGTGGAGCACGCTGAGCGACCCGGCCAGCGGCCTGTCCTACCAGATCCCGCCCAACGGCTGGAACACGAATCCGGTCGTCGGCTCGGCCGGTTCCGTGACGCTCGCCCAGGGCGCGGAACGGACCGCCTACACGTGCGGCACGCCGCCCGAACGGCTGTTACGTGGCGTACTCGGCAGCGGATCGGCGCCGAGGACCGATCCGGCGGCGCTGGCCGACTCGGTGGCCATGGCGGCGGCCACCCAGTACTACCACGACTCCTCGGCACCGACGATCAAGCTCGATCCGGCGCAGCGGATCACCCGACGCAGCGGCGGCACCACGCTCGACGGCGTGCTGGTGCGGGCCGTCGCGTCCCAGCACGCGGACAAGTGCCTGGCCAGCGAGGGCGAAGTGCTGGTGCTGGTGCTCCAGTTCGGTGACCATGACGGTGTGCTGATGGTCAACGGCGACCTGGCCGGCGGGCCGGCCGATCCGGCACCGGCCACCGACGCCGAGTTGCGCGCGATCGTCGGTACCGCACAACCGACCCCGTGACGGGAGCGATCTTGCCGCCGGACACCCTGGTGCTGTGGGACGTCGACCTGACCCTGCTCGACCTGCGCCGGATGGGCCGTGGCTGGTTCCACGACGCGTTGGTCGAGGTGACCGGCCGGGAGCCGGTGCGGCCACCGGCGTTCGGCGGCCGCACCGACAGGTGGATCGCCGCGCGGTTACTGGCGGGTGTCGGCATCCCGCCGACCGACGAGCTCATCGCGGCCCTGCACGACGCCGTCGTGCGGATCGCCGGCGAGCAGCGGGCGCGGATCGCCGAGTTCGGCGTCGTGCTGCCAGGCGTGCCCGAGGTGCTGGCGGCACTCGCGGCCCGGCCGGACGTGGCGCAGAGCCTGGTCACCGGCAACCTGCGGCCGGTCGCCGGCTTCAAGGTCGACGCGTTCGACCTCACGCGCTACCTGGACCTGGAGATCGGCGGCTACGGCGACGTGTCGGAGGTGCGCGCCAACCTGGTCGCCGACGCCGTGGCGGGTGCGACGCACAGGTACGGCGTCCTGGGCTCGGTCGTGGTCGTCGGCGACACACCGCACGACGTGCATGCCGCGCTGGCACACGACTTCCGGGCGATCGGCGTCGCCACCGGCCGCCACCGGGCCGACGAGCTGCTGGCCGCGGGCGCGCACGCGGTACTGCCGGATCTGTCCGATACCGACCGCGTTCTCACCCTCCTGCTCGGCTGACTACCACGCCGGCCATGGGGGATACGAAGACTCCTTCGGCGGGGCACAGGGTGGGATCGGCAAGCCGCGCGGGCGCCGGCTGGGCCGGTTACTGGTGCTGGCGATCGTCCTGGTCGTCGTCGGGGTCGTGATCGACGTTCTGGCGTTGGCCGGCCCCCGCCCACCACGACTCGTTCGTCGTGGTGGGCTACAGCTTCCAGCAGATGCCGGGCGCGATCAGCCAGCACGACCTGGACCGGATCGTGACGAGCATCCGCGACCTACCCACGCACTAGTCCCACGAGGTGCGCCACCGCGTCGCCGACCGCGATCTCGGTCCGCTCGCCGCTGGCCCTGTCCTTCACCTCGACTACACCGTTGGCCAAACCGCGCCCCACCACCAGGATCGTCGGCACGCCGATCAGTTCCGCGTCCGCGAACTTCACGCCGGGCGACGACGTCCGGTCGTCCAGCAACACCGACAACCCCGCGTCGGACAATTCAGCCGCCAGTTGCTCGGCACCGGCCCGCACGCTGTCGTCCTTGCCCGCGATCACGACGTGCACGTCGGCCGGCGCGACGACCCGAGGCCAGACGAGACCGTCCTTGTCGTAGTACTGCTCGGCGATCGTGGCGACCAGGCGCGAAACGCCGACGCCGTAGGAGCCCATCGTGATCCGGATCGGCTTGCCGTCCTGCCCGAGCGCGTCCACGCCGAACGCGTCCGTGTACTTGCGACCGAGTTGGAACACGTGGCCGATCTCGATGCCCCGCGCGGCTTCCAGCACGCCGACACCGTCCGGCGCGGGATCACCGGCCCGCACCTCGGCGGCCTCGATCGTGCCGTCCGGCGTGAAGTCCCGCCCACACACCAGATCCACCACGTGGTGATCGGCCTTGTCCGCGCCGGTGACCCATGCCGTGCCACTCACGACACGAGGATCGACCAGATACCGCACGCCGTTGGCGGCCAGTGCGCCTGGACCGATGTAACCCTTGACCAGGAAGGAGTTCGCCGCGAAATCGGCCTCTTCGAGCAGCGCGACCTCGGCCGGATCGAGCGCCGCCTCCAGCCGCTTCATGTCCACCTCGCGGTCGCCTGGCAGGCCGACGGCCAACAGGTTCCACTCGGCAGTGCCGGGCCGGCGCACCTTGACCAGGACGTTCTTGAGCGTGTCGGCGGCGGTGAACGTGCGACCGAGATCGGTGTGCTGGTTGAGGTAGTCGACCAGCGTCTGGATCGTGGGCGTGCCGGGCGTGTGGTGCACCTGCGCTTCGGGCTTGTCCGCAATGGACTGTTCCGCCGGCGCCGGCGTCACGACCGCCTCGACGTTCGCCGCGTAGTCCGACCCGGTGCTACGGACGTAGGTGTCCTCGCCGGTTTCCGCTTCGGCGAGGAATTCCTCGGACTTCGAGCCACCCATCGCGCCGGACATCGCCGACACGATCACGTACTTCAGGCCGAGCCGGTCGAAGATCCGGATGTAGGCGTCCCGATGCTTGCCGTACGAGGCGGCCAGCCCGTCGTCGGTCAGGTCGAACGAGTACGAGTCCTTCATCAGGAACTCTCGCCCACGCAGGATGCCGGCGCGGGGCCGCGCCTCGTCCCGGTACTTGGTCTGGATCTGGTACAGAATGACCGGATAGTCCTTGTAGGAGTTGTACTCACCCTTCACGGTGAGGGCGAACAACTCCTCGTGGGTGGGGCCGAGCAGGTAGTCGGCGCCCTTGCGGTCCTTGAGGCGGAAGATGTTGGGGCCGTACTCGGTCCAGCGGTTCGTGGCCTCGTAGGGCTCGCGGGGCAGCAGGGCCGGGAACTGGATCTCCTGCGCGCCGATACCGTCCATCTCCTCGCGCACCACCCGCTCGATGTTGCGCAGCACCCGCAGACCCAGCGGCAGCCAGGTGAACCCGCCCGGTGCGACGCGACGGACGTAACCGGCGCGGACGAGCAGACGGTGGCTGGGCACTTCGGCGTCGGCCGGGTCCTCGCGCAGGGTGCGCAGGAACAGCGACGACATCCTGGTGATCACGGCGATGCGCTCCTTATAGCGGAAGGCGGTGCCCAGAGCGTAATCACCCGGTGTCGCCGGTCGCATCCGGGTATTCGCGCACTACGCTGACCGGGTGCTGGTCCTGCTACCTCCGTCGGAGACGAAGGCCGACGGCGGCACCGGCGGCGTGCTCCACCTGGACGCGCTGTCGTTCCCCGAGTTGAACCCGGTGCGCCGCAAACTGGCCGACGCCCTTGTCGATCTGGCCGCCGACGTGCCGGCCAGTCGCGCCGCGCTCGGCCTGACCGAGCGCCAGGACGCCGAGGTGGCCCGCAACGCCGAACTCTGGCGCGCACCGACCATGCCTGCGCTGCGCCGCTACACCGGCGTGCTCTACGACAGCCTCGACTACCGCTCGCTCACCCGCGCCGAGACCAACCGGGCGAACGCGCGGCTGGCCGTGGCGTCGGCGCTGTTCGGCGTGGTCAGGGCGACCGACCCGGTCCCCGCCTATCGCTGTTCCGGCACCAGCGTGCTGCCCGGTACCGGCCCGCTGGGCAGCCTGTGGCGACCGGCGCTGGAACCGGTGTTGGGCGCGCTGGACGAGCTCGTGGTGGACCTGCGGTCGGGCACGTACGCGGCGCTGGCGAAGCTGCCCGACGCGGTCACGGTCCGGGTTGTCACCAGGAGCGGTGCCCCGATCAGCCACTTCAACAAGGCCGCCAAGGGCCGGTTGGCTCGGGTGCTCGGCACGGCCCGCACCGAGCCGAGCAGCGTCACGGGCCTGCTGCGGATCGCTCGCAACGCCGGCATCACCATCGCCAGGAGCGGCGACAACGTGCTGGATCTGGTCGCGGAATAAAGTCGCGGAATAAATTGGTTGCGGGCGGCCGGGCGCTCCGGCAGTCTCACATCGTTCGCGATCGCTGTCGCAGTCGATCGCCGTCGACGCGAGGAGGTGCACCGTGCGCAATCCCATTGTCGTGGACGTGGTTCGCGCCCGTCCCTCCGCCCGCACCGGTCGCTGACTCGACACACACACGCGCCGGTGGGGCGGTCCATTCACCCCACAAGGAGCGCAAGCAGTGCGCCAGCTCGATTTCTCCAGCCCTGATTTCGACCCGGACGAGGCATCCGACGCCGCCAGCCGGGCCCAACCACGCCGTCGGCCACGCAACCGCGGCCGGCTCACCGAACTGGAGCGCGAACGCCTCGCCGACGTGCGCGAGGAAGCGCTCAGCTCGGCCGACCGCCCCACCTTCGGCGATCGCTGGTCCACATGGGACAAGGCCGCGCACGGCCCGAAACCCTGGCCGGACTGGGTGATCACCGACCACGCCGCGCAGGACATCGAGCTCGGCGTACTCAAGACCGGCAAGGAAGCCGACGTGCACCTGGTCCGCAGGGCCGTCTCCGCGGACAGTCCCGGCACCGTGCTCGCCGCCAAGCGGTATCGGGACGGCGACCACCGGATGTTCCATCGCGATTCGCAGTATCTGGAAGGCCGAAGGGTCCGCGAGTCACGGCAGAACAGGGCCATGGCGAACCGCACCGCGTTCGGCCGCAGCCTCATCGCCGAGCAGTGGGCGGCGGCCGAGTTCGGCGCGTTGTGTCGACTGTGGACATTCGGCGTGCCGGTGCCCTATCCGGTGCAGTGGGAAGGCACCGAACTGCTGATGGAGTTCGTCGGCGAGCAGGACGGCACGGCAGCGCCACGGTTGGCACAGCTACGGCCGGACGCGGACGAACTGCGGCACCTGTGGCAGGAGATGCTGGCCACGATGGCGGCACTCGCCCGCGACGGCCTCGCCCACGGCGACCTGTCCGCGTACAACGTCCTGGTACACAGGGGCAGCCTGGTGCTGATCGACCTGCCGCAGGTGGTCGACATCGTGGCCAACCCGGCCGGGCCGGAGTTCCTGGCCAGGGACGTGCGCAACATCACCGGTTGGTTCGTCGGCCGCGGCCTGGCGGCCGACGTTGCCGACCCGGCGCACGTGATCGAGATGTTGGTCGCGGAAGCGGGGTTGACCTGACAGTTCACACGAACGGGCGAAGCCTGCGGACCAGGCTGTGCAGCCGTGGATCGACCGAGAGCTGGTCGAAACACTCCCGCAGGCAGCCCTCGTAGACCGGCAGGGCGTCGCGCAGCACGCGGGTGCCGTGCTCGGTGATGCCGGTGTAGACGCCGCGCCGGTCCTGTTCGCAGGACCGGCGTTCGGTCAGGCCGGCTCGTTCCAGCCGAACCACCATCCGGCTGACCGAGCTCTGGTTGAGGAGGGTGACGTCGTTGAGTTCCAGCATGCGCAGTTCGCCGTCCGGCGCTTCGGCCAGCGCCATCAGCGAGTGCAGCTCCGCGATACCGATACCGAACCTGCGGTGCAGCGCCCGTTCCACCGGCCCGGCGACCCTGGCGTGCACCGTGGCCAACTGGAACCACAGCGTCGCGTCCGGGGAAACGTAACGATCGGTACTGATCGCCATGTCAACTCTCACTCCCGCACGGGGGACGAACTGGCGAAATCAACGAAGAGCACAACCAAGCGTCCGAGCTTGCCGTGCGACCGCCGGGTACACCAGCCGCCAGACCGGTAACGTGCGATCGGCCGAACGAACCACCCGCTGGTGACTCCCCGCGACGTGGTCCAGCTCGCCGTCCGGTACACTCGATCCAGGTACCGAGACCGGCCAGCCTGCCTGCCCAAGTTCTCGCTGGCGCCGGTGCCCAACCCGTTCAATCCCAATGGCGCGATAGCGCCTGGCTCGTCCTTGTGATCAGCACCGCGTCCCACGCGGGGCCTCCCCGAGACGTGCCCCTGTCGGAGGTCCCTCGTTGACTGCTGTATTGCCCCGTGCCGAGTACGCCCGCTCCGAGAGCGGCCCCACCTTCGCCGAACTCGGCCTGCCCACGCCGTTGCTGCGTGCGCTCGTCGAGAACGGTCTGACCCACCCGTTCGCCATCCAGTCCGCGACGATGCCCGACGCGCTGGCCGGCCGTGACGTCCTCGGCCGCGCCGCCACCGGCTCCGGCAAGACGCTGGCGTTCGGCCTGCCGATGCTGGCCCGCCTGGCCGGTGAGAACGCCAAGCCTCGCAAGCCGCGCGGTCTCGTGCTGGTGCCGACGAGGGAACTCGCCGCGCAGATCAGCGACGCACTCATGCCGTACGCACGGGCACTCGGCCTGTGGTGCCGGATCGTGGTCGGCGGCGCGTCGTACTCGCGCCAGGAGGACGCGCTGCGCCGCGGCGTCGACCTGCTGATCGCCACCCCCGGCCGGCTTTCCGACCATGTCCGCCAGGGCACCTGCTCGCTCGACGACGTCATCGTCACCGCGCTGGACGAGGCCGACCAGATGGCCGACATGGGCTTCATGCCGCAGGTTCGCGAGATCCTCGACCTGATCGACCAGCACGGCCAGCGGCTGCTGTTCTCGGCGACGCTGGACCGTGACGTGGACGCCCTCGTCAAGCGTTACCTACACGATCCGGTGACGCACTCGGTCGCCCCGACGACCGCCAGCGTCACCACGATGGAGCACCACCTGCTCGTCGTTTCCGCACAGGACAAGAACGACGTGGTGGCCGAGGTCGCCGCACGCGACGGCCGCACGATCATGTTCGTCCGCACGAAGCACCACGTGGACAAGTTGGCCGAGAAGCTGCGTTCGGTCGGTGTCCGGGCCGGCGCGCTGCACGGCGGCAAGGCGCAGAGCGCGCGCACCCGCATCCTCGGCGAGTTCCGCGACGGCCACACCCCGGTGCTGGTCGCGACCGACGTGGCCGCCCGTGGCATCCACGTGGACGGCGTGAGCCTCGTGGTGCACGTCGACCCGCCGGCCGACTCCAAGGACTACCTGCACCGCGCCGGCCGCACCGCCCGCGCGGGCGAGGCGGGCACCGTCGTCACGCTGGTGACGCACAGCCAGCGCAGGGCGGTACTCGGCCTGACCGCAAGGGCCGGTGTCCGGCCGCAGAGCACGCAGGTCCGGCCCGGTGACGCCGAGCTCAACCGGATCACCGGCGCCCGCACCCCCAGCGGCGAACCGGTGGTCGAGGTGGAACGTCGTCGTCCGCCGCGGCCGCGTGCCGGCGGTGCCGGCGGCGGCTTCGCGCGGCGCTCCGGGAGTGGCGGCCGCCCGGCCGGCGAGCACCGGCACGAGCACCGTCGCGGCGAGTTCCGTGGCCGGCGTCCGCGCCGGGACGGCTGATCCGCCCGAACACCCCACGAGACCCACACCGGCGAGTTACCGTGCCGGTGTGGGTCTCGACGTTTCGGCGTTCATCGCCGCCCTTCCCAAGGTGGAACTGCATCTGCATCTGGTCGGTTCGGCATCGCCGGACACCATCCTCGAACTGGCCCGTCGCCATCCGG
>DATBDL010000140.1:0-5126 GCA_036269975.1 Pseudonocardiaceae bacterium
TCTTCCTCGCCTCTCGCTGTCAGCATCACCACCGGGACCTGACCCCGTTGGCGTAGGCGGCGGCAGACTTCCAGGCCACCTATTCCCGGCAGCATCAGATCCAGGACCACCAGGTCCGGCTCCGCGTCCTCCGCCAGGCGCAATGCCTGCTCACCGTTGTCTGCCAACTCCACTCGGTAGCCGGCATGCTCCAGGTAGCGCCGAACCACGTCGCGCACGTTGACGTCGTCGTCCACTACCAGGATTCGTTGATCCCTGGGCATCGGCCTCACCATCTCGTCAGGATCAGGTGTCCTACCACGAGCGCGGTCACCGCTTGGGCGGCCAACCACCAGCGGCGGGACGCCGGCGGCAGTAGCGCCGCGCCGGACACCAGCCACACTCCGAACGGTAGCCATATTCGTTCCACCTCAGCCTTGGACATGCCCGACTTGTCCGCTACGGCCACTGCCAGCGCCGCCGACAGGACCAGCCAGACGACCGGTCGGCCGATGTGCGGACGGTTGTCGTCCAGTTGGGTCGTGCGGTTCATCCCAAACAGGGCTCTGCGTAGTGCTGGTGCCAGTACCGGTCCGACTGCCAATGTCAGGGCAGCCAGGTTGGCCCACACCCAGTAGTCGTACGGGCGGGTTCGGCCGAGGTCCTGGTAGTAGCGCTGGACCACCAGGTGGTAGCCGTCGAGCCACCAGAAGCCGGCCGCCGCGAAGGCCGCCACGACCAGGGCGGCACCGACTGCGGCCAGGGCGATCGCTCGCCAGTTTCGCCGGTACACGCACACGGCCAGCGCGATCGGGGCCATCAGGACCAGGCCGTAGGACAGGAACATGCCGCAGCCGAGCAGGATTCCGCCGGCCACGGACCAGACGAACGACCATCTGGCCCGGCCGCCGGCGCCGACGGCCAGCGCCAGGATCGCCACCGACGTGACGCCGGTGAACAGGCCGTCCGCCGAGATGCCCAGGTTCGCGGCGCCGGGGAACAGGACCGTGAACGGCAGCACCGCCCGCGCCGCGCCGTCGTCGCCCAGGGCACCGAGGGTGAGCGGGACGGCGATGGCGGCCAGGCAACCGACCAGCAGGCATGTGACACCGGCCCAGCTCCCGCCGGACAGGCCGATGCGGGACAGCCAGACGAACACCAGCAGCGCGCCCGGCGGGTGACCGGCGACCTGGGTGATCCAGTGGTGCGGTTGGCCGCCGATGATGTGGGTGGTGAACAGGCGCAGCATCGTGCCGATATCAGTTATGCGCGGCACGTCCCGCAGATACTGGTCCCCGCTGGTGAACTGGTTGGCCAGGCCGAGGCGCCAACCGTCGATCATGGCGATGCCGAGTGTCCATGCGACGGCGGTGCCGTAGCCGACCAGGGCGAGTCCGCGCCACCGCAGCCGGGCCGCCAGCTCGGGGCCTCGGGCCACGACCACGGTGGCGACTATTAGCACGACCGGTGTGCCGATGCCGAAATGTGGCACGAAATGACCGAACAATGGCGGGGCCCACGCGAAGATCTTGCCGAAGCTGTACCAGTGCCGCCATGTGATCACCAGTGTGGCCGCGGCGACGAGACACAGCGCCAACACGCCGACCAGGACATCCGCGGCGATGCCGGAACGGAGCCGCTGGACTCGGTGTCGCGGCTGGTGGAGGACTGGTGTGTCCGTAGGCAGGGCCACTGGGCGACCCTAGTCGTCGCCATGTACGGCCGCGCAGCGGTAAGGGCTTCCGTCAGAAGTTCGTAACAACCAGCGACCGTGTCACAGATTGGTAAGCAGCGTTCGGGTTTCCGCGATCGGATCGAACGCCTAATTTGATCCGTGTGGACACAGTAGACGTTGTGTTGCCCTGTCTCGACGAAGCCGCCGCGCTGCCCGGCGTCCTTGGCGCGCTGCCGCCAGGCTATCGCGCGCTGGTGGTGGACAACGGCTCGACGGACGGGTCGCCGGAGATCGCCGCCGCGCTCGGGGCACGGGTGGTGGCCGAACCGAGACGCGGTTACGGTGCTGCCGTGCATACCGGCATCGAGGCCGCTACCAGTGACATCGTGTGCGTGTTGGACGCGGACGGTTCGCTCGACCCCGGTGTGTTGCCGCTGCTGGTGGCGAAGGTCGCCGTGGGGGACGCGGATCTGGCGATGGGGCGGCGGGTGCCGGTCGGGCGCGGTGCGTGGCCGTGGCACGCGCGGGTGGGCAACGCCGTGCTGGCCGCGATGCTGCGCCGCAAGGGACTGCCGGTGCGGGACATCGGGCCGGCGAGGGCGTTTCGGCGGGCCGACATGCTCGCCCTGGACGTACGGGACCGCGGTTTCGGTTACCCGCTGGAGTTGCTGTTGCGGGCCGCCGAGGCGCGGTGGCGGGTGGTCGAGATGGACGTCGACTACCGGCCGCGCACGGCGGGGACGAAGTCGAAGGTGTCCGGGTCGGTGCGTGGCACGGCGCGGGCGGTGCGGGACATGGCAGGGGTGTGGCGATGACGACGTGGCGAGGCACCCGCACGGTGCACCAGTTCTGCCTGCTCGTGGTCGCCAAGGCACCGGTGCCTGGGCTGGCCAAGACCCGGCTGACGCCGCCCGCGACGCCGGAACAGGCGGCCGGCATCGCGGCCGCGGCGCTGCTGGACACGCTGGACGCCGTCCGTCACACGCCGGGCGCGGTGCCGGTCGTCGCGATGACCGGCGACCTCGCGCTGGCCTGCCGCGCGGCCGAGGTGCGGCACGCGATGAGGTCGATGACGGTCATCGGGCAGCGTGGCGTCGATTTCGCCGACCGGCTGGCCAACGCGCACGGGGATGCCGCGCACCGCCGGCCTGGCCTGCCGATCCTGCAGATCGGCATGGACACGCCCCAGGTGACACCGGATCTGCTGTACCACACGGCGTTGCTGCTCACGACGGCGCCGGTGGTGCTGGGGCCGGCGATGGACGGCGGCTGGTGGGCACTCGGGCTGCGTGATCCCGCGCGGGCGAGCGTGCTGCGGTGGGTGCCGATGTCGCGGCCGGACACCGGGGAGAAGACGTTGGCGGCGTTGGGTTCGGACGCCGTGCCCGGCATGGTTTTGTCCGATGTGGACACGCTGGCGGACGCGGTGCGGGTGGCCGGCGAGATACCGGAGAGCCGGTTCGCGGCCGCGGTCGCATCGGTCGCCGCGGTGGGAGCCCGCCGGTGATCGAGTCCGTTGTGGACGCGCCGCAGATCGCCTGTCCGTTCGACCCCGCGATGCGCGGTGCGCGCTGCGTGCTTGAGCTGGCCGGTGGCGAGCTGATCGACCTGCCGGTGGCACGCTGGCACGCCGACCCGGATGGCTTCGACGAGCTGCTGCTGGCCCGGTGCACCGGGCACACCCTGGACGTCGGCTGCGGGCCGGGCCGGCTGACGTCGGCGTTGGGCGAGCGCGGTGTGCCGGCGCTGGGCGTGGACATCTCGCCGGTCGCGGTGGAACTGGCCCGGCAGCGGGGCGCGTTGGCGCTGCGCGCCGACGTGTTCGAGCGGGTGCCGGCCGAGGGGCGCTGGCGGCATGTGCTGCTGGCGGACGGAAACGTGGGCATCGGCGGTGATCCGACGGCGCTGCTGGAGCGGGTGGCCACGCTGCTGGCGCCCGGCGGGACCGCGCTGGTCGAGCTGGACCGGCCGGGCACCGGGATACGGCGGGACGTCGCCCGGTTGCTGCGCGCTGGCCGGTCGTCGGCGTGGTTTCCGTGGGCGCGGTTGGGTGCGGACGCGGTCGGTGGGCCGGCTTCGGCAGCCGGGCTGCGGGTGCGGGCCACGGTGGGTACGGCCGGTCGGTGGTTCGCCGAGCTGGCTCGGCGATGAGACCGCTGATCACACCGCGGACGAGAAACGTCGTTCGACCAAAAGCGGTGACCGGGATTCGTATGGCCAGGAAAACGGCCGCGAACTTCCGTAGTTCCGCTCGCGCGGTGGCGGCTCGGATCGCGGAAAAAGTGCCGGAGGAACGGTATTTCAAGTCGGCGGCGCATCACCGGTCGGTGACGTCACGGGTCGGATTGTGGCTGGGGATCGCGTTCTCGATCTGTTTCGTGACCGGTTTGCTCAGCCATTTCATCCAGCATCCGACGTCCTGGTTCTTCTGGCCGAGCCGGCCGGTGAGCCTGTACCGGGTCACCCAGGGTGCGCACGTGATCTCCGGTATCGCGGCGATTCCGTTGCTGCTGGCCAAACTCTGGACGGTCTACCCGAAGCTGTTCAGTCGGCCGCTGATCTCCTCGCCCGTGCACGCGATCGAACGCGGCTCGATCCTGCTGCTGTCGGCCGCTGCGTTCTTCGAGCTGGTGACCGGGCTGTTCAACATCTTCCAGAACTATCCGTGGCCGTTCTACTTCCCGACCGTTCACTACGCGATCGCCTGGGTGGCGATCGGCTCGATCCTGGTGCACGTCGCGGTGAAACTACCGGTGATCCGGGCCGGCTTGGGCGAGAAACCGACGGTCCGGCCGGCCGAGGTCGGCGTGTCGCGGCGCGGATTCCTGCGGACGACGTGGCTGGTGACCGGGGCGGCCGTCGTGGCGACCGCCGGCAGCACGATTCCGTTCCTGCGTGGGGTGTCCGTGCTGGCCACGCGGTCCGGCGGCGGCACCCAGGGCCTGCCGGTGAACCGGACGGCCATGCACGCCGGGGTCGTCGCGCGAGCACTGGATCCGAGCTGGCGCCTGGAGTTTCGCGGCCCCGGCGGCGTCGTGCACCGGTTCTCGCTGGACGACCTGCGGGCCATGCCGCAGACAACGGCCGACCTGCCGATCGCGTGCGTCGAGGGCTGGAGCGTGTCGGCGACGTGGAGCGGGGTCGCGGTGGCGGAACTGCTACGGCGGGTCGGGGCGGCGGCGGGCGCCGAGGTGGTGGTGCACTCGCTGGAACGCGGTTCGATCTACGCCACCAGCACGCTGCCCGGCGAACACACACGCGATCCGTTGACACTGTTGGCCTTGCGGCTGGGCGGCGCGGACCTCGACCTCGATCACGGGTACCCGTGCCGGATCATCGCGCCGAGCCGACCGGGTGTGTTGCAGACGAAGTGGGTGGGCAGCATGGCGGTGGTGACCTGATGCGGACGGCTCGGATCGCGCTGGCCCTGCCTGGGCTCGCGGCCCTGGTGTGGGGACTGGTACTGGCGGCG
>DATBDL010000141.1:0-7797 GCA_036269975.1 Pseudonocardiaceae bacterium
GGGAGCGGCGTTCGCGATCCCCGTGTACGCCTTCATCTTCGCGGTCTTCTCGATGCTCATCACCGGTCTGATCCGCTGGCTGCTCGGCGACCAGATGGTAGCGGCGACCGCCGGTTTCGGCGTGCCCGTCGTCAAGGACGCCAGCGGCCTCGCTCTGGTCTTCCTGCTGCTGCGCGCCTTTTCGTCGGGGTCGGCGGCGCTGACCGGGGTGGAGGCGATCTCCAACGGCGTGCCCGCTTTCCGCAAGCCCAAGTCGAAGAACGCGGCCACCACGCTGCTGCTGATGGGCACGATCTCGGTGGCGATGTTCCTCGGCATCATCGCGCTGGCCCGGATTACGCAGGTGAAGTTCGCGGACAACCCGGCCACCCAGTTGACCGGCACGCCGGCCGGCTACCAGCAGAAGACGATGATCGCGCAGGTCGCGTCCGCCGTGTTCAGCAACTTCCCAGCCGGGTTCTACTTCGTCTCGTTCGTCACCGGCATCATCCTGGTGCTGGCCGCGAACACCGCGTTCAACGGCTTCCCCGTGCTCGGCTCGATCCTGGCCCAGGACCACTACCTGCCGCGCCAGTTGCACACGCGAGGCGACCGGCTCGCCTACAGCAACGGCATCCTGTTCCTCGCGGTGTTCGCCGGTGTGCTGATCATCGCGTTCGACGGCGACGCGACCCGGCTGATCCAGCTCTACATCGTCGGCGTGTTCGTGTCGTTCAACTGTAGCCAGGCCGGCATGATCCGGCACTGGAACCGGTTGCTGCGCAACGAGACCGACCGATCGGTGCGCAGGCGGATGCGCCGCTCGCAGGCGATCAACACATTCGGCCTGTGCATGACGGCGCTGGTGCTGGTCATCGTGGTGATCACCAAGTTCCTCACCGGCGCCTGGATCGCGATCGCGGCGATGGTGGCGTTCTTCGTGCTGATGAGCGGGATCAAGCGGCACTACACGCGGGTGGCCGAGGAACTCGCCGCGAACACCGAGGAGGACTCGGTGCTGCCGGCGCACAACCACGTCATCGTGCTGGTGTCCAGGCTGCACCTGCCGACCCTGCGCGCGCTGGCCTACGCGCGGGCCACCCGGCCGGACACCATCGAGGCGGTCACCGTCAACGTGGACGACGCGGACACCAAGGAACTGATGGAGCGGTGGGCCAGGGAGGACTTCCGGGTGCCGCTGAAGGTGATCGAGTCGCCGTACCGGGAGATCACCCGGCCGGTGCTGGAGTACGTCCGCCGCATCCGCAAGGACAATCCGCGCGACGTGGTCACCGTGTTCATCCCGGAGTACGTGGTCGGCCGGTGGTGGGAGCAGATCCTGCACAACCAGAGCGCGCTGCGCCTGAAGGGCCGGCTGCTGTTCCAGCCCGGCGTGATGGTGACGAGCGTGCCGTGGCAGTTGGCGTCGTCGGCCAAGGCACGGGCACGTGCCGTGCGGGCGGCCAAGTCGGCGGGCGCGGCGCCGGGTGCGATCCGGCGTGGCGTGCAGTCGCGGCGGCCCCAGGGTCAGGCCGACCAACCGGTCGACAAGCACTCGTGACCGAACTGTCTGACGCCACTGCCGGGGACTGGCTCGGCCGGCGGATCGAGGTCGAGGTCGGGCCGGTCGCGCACGGCGGCCACTGCGTGGCGCGGGTCGACGGCCGGGTGGTGTTCGTCCGGCACGCGCTGCCGGGCGAGCGCGCGGTCGTCGAGGTGACCGAGGACCACGGCGGTTCGTTCTGCCGTGCCGACGCCGTCGAGATCCTCCTCGCGTCACCGGACCGCGTCGACGCGCCGTGCCCGCTCGCCCGCCCGGCCGGTTGCGGCGGGTGCGACTGGCAGCACGCCACCCCGGCCGCGCAGCGCGCCCTGAAGGCGGCCGTGGTCGCCGAGCAGCTACACCGGTTGGCCGGCGTGGACATGCCGGTCGAGGTCGAGGAACTGCCCGGCGGGCCGCTGCACTGGCGGACCCGGCTGCGCCTCGCCGTCGACATCGACGGCCACGCCGGGCTGCGGGCCCACCGCAGCCATCGGGTGCTGCCGCTGGCGGACTGCCCGATCGCGGTCGACGGCCTGCTGGACGGCGTCGTCGACCAGCGGTGGCCGGTGGACGTGGAGGTCGAGACGGTCGCCGACGACGCGGGCCGGCTGCACATCGCCGTGCGGGAGCCGCCGGTGACCGGCACGAAGCGGTGGCGCACCCGGTGGCGTTCGGGCGGCCGGGCCGACCAGCACGCCGTGGGTAGGACGTGGCGCCTGCGTGCGGACGGCTTCTGGCAGGTGCATCCGGCCGCCGCGGACACGCTGGCCGGCGTGGTGGGGGAGTGGGCAGCGCTGGCACCGGGCGGGCGGGCGTGGGACCTGTACGGCGGTGTTGGGCTGTTCGCGGCGGTGCTGGCCGACCAGGTCGGCGTGACGGGGTCCGTGGTGCTGATCGAGGCGTCGCGGCCGGCAGTCGCCGACGCGGAGGCGAACCTGGCGGACCTGCCGCAGGTGCGGTGTGTCGCGACGCGGGTGGAACAGGCGATGGTGACCGGTGTCGCCGGTGCCGGGCGGCCGGACGTGGTCGTGCTCGACCCGCCGCGCAAGGGCGCCGGCCGTGCCGTCGTGGACGCCATCGCCGGCCGCCGCCCGGACCGGGTGGTCTACGTGGCGTGCGATCCGGCCGCCCTGGCACGGGACGTGGCGACGTTCGCCGGCCACGGCTACGAACTGGCGCGGTTGCGTGCTTTCGACGCCTTCCCGATGACCCACCACGTGGAATGCGTGGCGTTGCTGCGCCCGTTCGGGCAGTGAATTTCGCCCCGCTGACCAGGGCAAACCGCTGAGCGGAACAATTCCCGATCGGATTCGGATATCGGCATCGCGGCCTGGCAGAGTCCGCGCCGTCGGGTTCGAACGAGAACGGGGAGTTCCACATGCGACACGCCATGCGCAGGGCCGTCGGTCTGGCCGGCGCGGCCTTCGTTGCGGTGGGGGCGGCCGTCGTGCTGACTCTCCCGGCCAGCGCGCACATTCCGCAGTGGAGCGCGGAGTGCGACACCGGCGCACAGGGTGAAGAGGTATTCGTCCTGGACGACCTGGCCGGTTACGCCGATTCGCCGAACCCGACCGGGAATGAGGTCGAAGTCACCGACAACACCGGTCAGGTTTACTTCGACGACAAATTCGGCCAGTCCGATGACGGCATCAGCGCGCCGCATCCGCTTCTCGGTAAGACCCTCACGATCACGATGACGATCACCGCGCAGGACGATCCGGGCGGGGTGAACCACGGCAACGGCCAGCCGGACCAGTACGACGGCACGTGGACCATGACCGTCGATCCTTCGTGCACGGTGACGGTCGCCGGTTCCACCGCTGGTGACGGCATCGGCAACACGACCACCACCACCACGACGACGACCACGACGACGACCACCGCACCGACCACGACCACGACCGTGCCAGGTGACACCACCACGACGACCGCCGATAGCGTCGCGACGACCACGACCGACGCCATCGGCGGCACCACCACCACCACTTCCGGGTCCGGCACGTTGCCGTTCACCGGTGTCGACGCCGGATTCCCGCTGCTGGTCGCTGGGATACTGGTCGTCGCTGGTGGCGGCATTCTGTTCTGGCTGCGGTTCGCGGCCCGGCGTCGCCGAACGAACTGACGCACCCACGAACTGTTCACCGGGCAGTTGTCGTCCGTTGTCGGGGCCCGGTGCCACTATGCCGCCATGGACACTCCGCTGGACCGGTTCGACCGGGCAGCCCTGGTGGCGACGGCCGTCGTGGACGGCATCGCCGATGATCGGTTCGACCTGCCGAGTCCGTGTGCCGAGTGGACCGTTCGGGGTGTGCTCAACCACATCGTGACCGGCAACCTGGTGGCCGAGGCGATCGTGGCCGGCCGCGCGCATCCCAATCGCGATGTCGACCGATTGGGTGAAGATCCATCTGCCGCGTTCGCCGCTTCGCTGGCCAGCACGCGGGTCGCGCTGTCCGAACCGGGGCTGATGGAGCGGGTCGTCTCCACGCCGATCGGTGAGGCGCCCGGCTCGTTCCTGGTACAGATGCGGGTCGCTGAACTGCTGGTGCACGGCTGGGACCTGGCGAAGGCGACCGGCCAGCCCACCGATCTCGACCCGGAACTGGCCACCGAGGTACTCGCGGCCTGGCAGGCGCGGATCGGCCAGCGGCCGCGCAGCATGCTCCCGTTCGACGAACTACGGTCGGTACCCGTCGATGCGACCGCCGCCGACCGTCTGGCCGGCTATCTGGGGCGGACGGTGGTACCCGCGTGACGTCCGAGTGACGCCGCGAACACTCGGCTGGCCGGCCGAGCGGATCAGGCGGTCATAGACTGACCCGAACCCGCGAGCGCCGACGAGGGGAGTTCTGGTGTCGCTGCTGGAATCCGTGCACGGTCCTGCCGATCTGAAGCGGATGCGGCCGGACGAGTTGGCCCGGCTCACCACCGAGATCCGTTCGTTCCTGGTGCAGAAGGTGTCCAGGACCGGCGGGCACCTCGGTCCGAACCTCGGAGTGGTCGAGCTCACCATCGCGCTGCACCGGGTGTTCGACTCGCCGCACGACGCCATCGTCTGGGACGTCGGTCACCAGGCGTACGTGCACAAGATCGTCACCGGCCGGCACGCCGACTTCGACCGCTTGCGACAGCGGGACGGCCTGTCCGGCTACCCGAACCGGGCCGAGAGCGAGCACGACCTGGTCGAGAACAGTCACGCTTCGGCCGGTCTGTCCTACGCGGACGGCCTCGCCAAGGCGTTCCAGCTCGCCGGCGCGCGGCGCCACGTCGTCGTCGTCGTCGGCGACGGCGCGCTCACCGGCGGCATGTGCTGGGAGGCGCTGAACAACATCGCGGCCGACCCGGACCGGCCGGTGGTGGTCGTCGTCAACGACAACGGCCGCTCCTACTCGCCGACCATCGGCGGGCTGGCGGACTATCTGGCGGCACTGCGGCTGCGGCCCGGCTACGAGCGGGCGCTGGCGGGCGGCAAGAAGGCGCTGCTGGGCACCCCGGTCGTCGGCCGCCCGATCTACACCGCACTGCACGCCGCCAAGCGCGGCCTGAAGGACGCCTTCGCGCCGCAGGGCATGTTCGAGGACCTCGGCCTGAAGTACATGGGCCCTGTCGACGGCCACGACATCGCGGCGGTCGAGTCGGCGCTGGCGCGGGCCAAGGCGTTCGGCGGCCCGGTGATCGTGCACGCGGTGACCCGCAAGGGCAACGGCTACCCGCCGGCCGAGAACCACGAGGCCGACCAGATGCACCAGACCGACCCGATGGACCCGGCGACCGGTGCGCCGACGGCGACCAAGAAGCGCGGCTGGACGTCGGTGTTCGCGGACGAGCTGGTGCGCATCGGCGCGGACCGGCCGGACGTGGTGGCCGTGACGGCGGCGATGCTCGGCTCGACCGGGCTGGACAAGTTCGCCGATGCCCACCCCGGCCGCTGCTTCGACGTCGGCATCGCCGAACAGCACGCGGTCACGTCCGCGGCCGGCATGGCGATGGGCGGCCTGCATCCGGTGGTCGCGATCTACGCGACGTTCCTCAACCGCGCGTTCGACCAGGTGCTGATGGACGTGGCGCTGCACCGTCAGCCGGTCACGCTGGTGTTGGACCGGGCCGGCATCACCGGCCCGGACGGCCCGAGCCACCACGGCATGTGGGACATCTCGATGCTGGGCCTGGTCCCCGGCGTCCGGGTGGCGGCGCCTCGGGACGCCGACACGCTGCGCGCCGAACTGCGGGAGGCGGTCGCCGTCGAGGACGGTCCGACCGTGCTGCGCTTCCCGCGTGGTGCCGTGATCGAGTCGGTGCCCGCCGTGGACCAGGCCGGCGCGATCGACGTCCTGCGGCATCCGGCCGACGGCGAGTCGAAGGACCTGCTGCTGATCGCGGTCGGCGCGTTCGGCGCGCTCGGGCTCGCGGCGGCCGAGCGGATAGCGGACCAGGGCATCGGCGTGACGGTGGTCGACCCGCGTTGGGTGGTGCCGATCCCCGGTGACGTGGTCACGATGGCGGCGGAGCACCGGCTCGTGGTCACCATCGAGGACGGCGGCCGGCACGGTGGCTTCGGCTGGACGCTGGCGGCGACCCTGCGCGACGAGGGCATTCCGGTGCCGCTGCTGGATCTAGCGGTGCCGCAGCAGTTCATCCAGCCGGGCACCAGGGACGAAGTCCTGTCCAGCCTGGGGCTCACGGCGCAGGACGTGGCGCGGCGGGTCACCGAATGGGCCGCCGACCTGCTCGGCGAGGCGCGCCAGGAGTCGGCGGACACGCCGTCGATCGACGCGCCGAGCGGCCCGCTGGACCCGCCGCGCTAGGAGATCGCTGGGAGTCCGCTTGGGACTCCGGTCGGCATCGTGGACTCGTGCGGCAGCACTCGGTGGCGATATGGCACCGTGGTGGGGTGCGCATCCTGGTAGTCGAGGACGAACAGCCGCTCGCCGAGGCGATCGCCCGTGGCCTGCGGCGTGAAGGCATGGCCGTCGACGTGGCGTTGGACGGTGACACCGGCCACGAGAAGGTCTCGGTCACCCGGTACGACGTCGTCGTGCTGGACCGGGATCTGCCCGGTATGTCCGGTGATCAGCTCTGTCAGGAGATCGTCGCCTCCGGCGCGATCAGCAGAGTGATCATGCTCACGGCCAGCGACGGCATCGCCGACCGAGTAGAGGGCCTGTCGCTGGGCGCGGACGACTACCTCGCGAAGCCGTTCGCCTTCCCGGAGCTGGTCGCGCGTGTGCGGGCGCTCGCCCGCAGGTCCACGCCGGCCACCCCGCCCGTGCTGCGGGCCGGTGACATCGAACTCGACCCCGCCAAGCACACCGTGACCAGGGGCGGCCAGCCGATCGAGCTGACCCGCAAGGAGTTCGGCGTGCTGGAGGTGCTGCTCGCGGCCGGCGGCACGGTCGTCAGCAGCGAGGAACTGCTGGAGCGGGTGTGGGACGAGAACGCCGACCCGTTCACCACGACAGTCCGGGTGACCGTGATGACGCTGCGCAAGAAGCTCGGCGAGCCGGGCATCATCGACACCGTGGTCGGCTCCGGCTACCGGGTGCCGGCGGCCGGGCAGCTCGGGGTGCTCGGGGTGGAGGTCGAAGGGCCCGTTGGCTGAGCGCGCCGCGGTAGGCGGTCGGCGCGGACCAGGACTCCGGGTTCGGTTGACCCTGCTGGCCACCGCGTTGACCGCGGGGGTCAGTGGCGTGCTGCTCTGGCTCGGCTGGCTGCTGGTCGGCAACGTCGTCGGGACGACGCCGGACCTTCCGTTCGGCAGCCAGATCGTGGTCCAGGGCGTCCAGATCACCGCCCAGCAGTGGGCGGACCTGTTGCGCGACCACGCCCGCGACCGCGTGTTGCAGGCGGGGTCGGTGGCGTTCCTGTTGGTGGTGCTGGCAGCCGCGATCCTGGCGTGGGCACTGACCGGCCGACTGTTGCGGCCGTTGCAGGAGGTCACGGCGACCGCGCGCCGGCTGTCGGCCGCGTCGCTCGGCGAGCGGATCGCGTTGCGCGGCCCAAGGGACGAGGTGGCCCAGTTGGCGGACACGTTCGACGCGATGCTGGACCGGTTGCAGGCCACGTTCGAAGCACAGCGCCGGTTCGTCGCGAACGCGAGCCACGAGCTGCGGACCCCGTTGTCCGTGATCCGCACGGAGCTGGACGTCACACTGTCCGACCCGGCGGCGGACGTGGCGGAGCTGCGACGTATGTCCGATGTGGTCGGTCAGGCGGCGTTGCGGGCGGGACAGTTGGTGGAGGCGTTGCTGTTGCTGGCACGGACCGAGGGCACGGTG
>DATBDL010000142.1:0-28417 GCA_036269975.1 Pseudonocardiaceae bacterium
CCGGCACCGTTCGATGGTAGGCGTCGGGTATTTACCCGTTCGGGCGGCCCGGTCGGGTTGTGATCGGCCCCGCACTCGATCGAGTTCACACTTGACTCTTCCGATGGCGTCCCGATTGGACCAGGCTGTACCCCGAAAGGAGCAGCCACATGGAAATGACCTCGTACAAGCCGGGCACTCCGTCCTGGGTGGACCTCGGCAGCCCGAATATCGACGAGTCGGCGGCCTTCTACGGCGCGCTGTTCGGCTGGGAGGTCCTGGAGTCGATGCCGGACACCGGCGGATACCGGATCTGCCACCTGAACGGGAAGCCCGTCGCGGCGTTCGGCTCGCAGACGATGCCGGACATTCCGCCCTACTGGACCACCTACGTCTCGGTGGCCGACGTCGAAGCCACCGTGAAGGCCGTCGAGTCGGCGGGCGGGCAGACCGTCCTGCCACCGATGGACGTGTTCACGCAGGGTCGGATGGCGGTGTTCATCGACCCGACCGGTGCGCCGATCTCGGTGTGGCAGCCGTTGGAGTTCGTCGGCGCCGGTTTCGTCAACGAGCCGAACACGTTGTCCTGGAACGAGTTGACCACCCGCCAGACGGACAGGGCGATCGTCTTCTACAGCGAGGTCTTCGGCTGGACGGCGGACGCGCAGCCCATGGGTGATGGCGTCACATACACGATGTGGATGCTGGACGGGAACCCGGTCGGCGGCATGTTCCCGATGGACGACTCGTTCCCGGCGGAGGTGCCGTCGCACTGGATGGTGTACTTCTCGGTCGAGGACACCGATGCCACGATCGCGAAGGCGATCGAGCTCGGTGGCGGTGTGCAGGTCGAGCCGAAGGACACGCCACAGGGCCGACTGGCGATCCTGAAGGACCCGCACGGCGCGCTGTTCGCCGTGATCGCGATGCCGCAGAACGGCTAGGTGAGTTTGGTGGTGCGGGTGGCGATCGCGGCGGCCACCCCGCCCCACACCAGCAGGACCACGGCCGACGCCCACACGGGTGTCGTGCCGTGGCCCAGCGCGCTGTAGAGGCCCTCGGCGAGCGCGCCGGAGGGCAGGATCAGCAGCACGTCGGTAGTGCCGGTGGATACGGACGACGAGATCCCGGCGCCGCCGGCCAGCAGCAGCAGGAACCAGATGACGTTGGCCAGTGCCAGCACGATCTCCGCGCGCAGCGAACCGCCCAGCAGCACGCCGAGAGCACCGAACGCGAGCGTGCCGACGACGATCAGCAGCAGCGCCCACCCGATGCCGGCGGCGACCGGATGCCAGCCGAGGATCGCGGCGACGACCCCCAGCACGACCAGTTGGATCACCACGACGCACACCGCGGACACCAGCCGCCCGCCGACGATCAGCCAGCGCGGGATCGCCGTTGCGGCAAGGCGTTTGAGCACGCCGTAGCGCCGGTCGAAGCCCAGCGAGATGGCCTGGCTGGTGAACGCGGACGACATGATCGCGAGGCCGATGATCCGAGGTGTCACCGAGTCCACCCTCGGCGCTGCCATCGGCACGATGGTGAGCACGGTCAGGCCGACCAGCAGCGCCAACGGAATCAGCAGCGTCAGCAGCACCTGTTCGCCGTTGCGCAGTGCCAGCGTGGTCTCGGTGCGGGCCTGCGCGAACAGCATCGCACCGCGCCGGCCGGCACCCGGTGCCGGTGTGAACGTGCCCGGCGCGAAAGTGCTCACTGGCGAAGCTCCCGTCCGGTCAGGTCGATGAACACGTCTTCCAGGCTTCTCGTCGCCACCCGCAGCGTTTCGACCAGCACGCCCTGCTGCGCGCACCACGTGGTCACGGTGGACACCACGTGCGGGCTGATCGGCCCTGTCACCTCGTAGCCGCCGGCGGTCATCTCGAGCACTGCGCAGCCGTGGGGCAGCGCCGCCAGCAGTTCGGCCAGCGGCAGACCGGCGCGGGTCTGGAAGGTCAGCCACTGTTTGTCCGCCGTGGTCGCGGTCAGTTCGGTCGGGCTGCCCTGCGCGACCACCCGGCCGTGATCGATGATCACGACGTGGTCGGCCAGCGCCTCGGCCTCCTCCATCAGGTGGGTGGTGAGCAGCACACCGACACCGTCGCCGCGCAGTGCGCGGACCAGTTCCCAGACCAGCCGGCGGGCCTGTGGGTCCATGCCGGCGGTCGGCTCGTCCAGGAACACCAGTTCCGGCCGTCCGACCAGCGCGCACGCCAGCGACAGCCGCTGTTGCTGCCCGCCGGAGAGCCGTTTGAAGGGCGTACGCCGAGCCGAGCCGAGGCCGAGCACGTCCAGCAGCCACGCCGGATCGAGTGGCGTCGCCGCGCACGCCGCGACCAGCCGCAGCATCTCGTCGGCCCGCACGCCGGGGTAGGCGCCGCCGCCCTGTGGCATGACGCCGATGCGTGGCCGCAGTGCCGCGCCGTCGGTGGCGGGGTCGAGTCCGAGTACCCGGACCGTGCCGGCGTCGGCGGTGCGGAAGCCTTCGCAGATCTCGACCGTGGTGGTCTTGCCGGCGCCGTTGGGGCCGAGCAGGGCCAGCACCGAGCCGGACGGCATGGTCAGGTCGATGCCGTCGACTGCCGGCGTGCCGCCGTATCGCTTGACCAGACCGGCGATCTGCACGTCCGGCGTCGTTGGGACCACGGATCAGAAGACTAGGCGGTGGTCCGTTTCACGCCGCCACGGGTTCGGGTGTCGGCTGGATGCCGGCCGGATCGCGCCACGGCAGGATCGGCAGCCGTCCACGCACCACGAACAGCGCCGCCGCGAGCACGATCGCGGCCGCCATCAGGGCGTACGGGAGGATGTAGCTGCGGTTGTCGAACGTGCTGCCGGTCGGCGGCACCAGCATCGCCACGGTCGCGCTGACCACGGTCGCCGCCGTGCGGAACATGCCGTTGCCGGTGCTCGCGGCCAGCGGGATCGCCGCCCACAGCAGGTACCACGGCTGTACGGTGGCGCCGAGCAGCACGACGGCGCCGAGGCACAGGCCGAGGCCGATCATCGGTTGCAGCCGGCCCTTCCAGGTGTCCCACAGCAGCTTGACGGCGATCAGCACGCTGCCGGCGTCGCCGACCAGCCGCATGACGTTGATCGTGGTGTCGGTGTGGTTGCCCAGCCCGAACGCGATGCCCAGCCCGCCGGCGAGATATCCCAGCCCGGTCATCGGTGACAGCCAGCTCTTCACCAGCCCGTTGGTCCCCAGGGCGCTGATCCACCCGAACCCCAGCCCCGTTCCGACCGAGGCGGCCATGATGATCACCGCGAACACGCCGCCCAGCAGCGCGCCCGCGTAGAGAACGTGTTTCAGCCGGGCACCGAACCGCCGCGCCACCATGACGACGAGGAACCCCAACGCCGGCGCCGCCGAGATCTTCACGGCCGCGCCCAACGTGATCACCGAGGTGCCGGCCAGCAGCCACAGGATCTCGGGCCGGGTGACCGGCGGAATCGGATCACCCCGTCTGACGATCGGCAGCCGCCGCACCGCCAGCTCGAACCCGGCCAGCATCGGACCGATCATCAGCGCCTCGTTGTGCGAGCCGATCACGAGATGCCACAGCACCAGCGGGTTGGCGACCCCCAGCCACAGCGCGCTCACCGGCGGCACCCCGAACCGCTTCGCCAGCTTCGGCAGCGCCCACACGATCATCGCGATGCCGACGAGCTCCAACAGCCGTTGCAGGTAGACCCCGGTCACGACGTGATCACCGGACAGCCCGGTCACGACCCGCCCGACGGTGATGAACAGCGGGCCGTAGGGCGCCGGGGTGTCGCGCCAGATGTTGGGCACGCCCCGAGTCAGCGGCGCCCCGACACCGAGCGCGGTGGCCGGCCCGAGCAGGTAGGGGTTGAGGCCGAGGGAGGCGATCTTGCTCTGCGCGAGGTAGCTGTAGACGTCGCGGCTGAACATCGGCGGCACCAGTAGCAAAGGAGCGACCCAGGTCAGCATGGTGCGGGTGAGCTGGCCGCGCGACAGCATCCGCAGCCGCCCCGGCCGCACGAACCGGCCGAGCCACAGCCAGCCGAGCACCACCATGGCCATACCGGCGAAGGCGCAGGCCAGCGCCACGGTCGGCAGGCGGGTGAAGAGGCTGAGCACGGGCACGGTGGTCAACGGGTTGAACACGGGAGAGGCACTGGCCCCCAGCGAACCGGCCGCCAGCAACAGCGCGCCAACGGTCCCGAATCGCCGAATCACCGTGAGCTGACGCAGTTCGACGGCATCGAGGCCCGCCGGCACCGGCAGCACCGCGACGTCCAGAGTCAGTGATCCCGCCGCCACACCAAGGAGCGTAGCGAGGAGCCAGCAGCCGGACCCGCGGACAGCCCAATCGCGACCGAACGTCGCCGAGGAGGCCGTGGTCGAGTCAGAATCTGTGATCAAGCGAGCGAAGCGAGCCGGCGCCTTGCGGTCTGCCGTCGCGGTGTCTTCCGCCCCGCAACGAAGCGAAGCGAGTGGAGGGGTGGAAGACACCGCGTGAAGGCGGCAGACCCGCGAGCGAAGCGAGCCAATGTCACAGTGATTAACGTCACGTGATCGTGCTCTAATTTCTGCGGGCCTCCTCGATATAGGTCATACTTGTGTAGTGAAAAACGTTGGCGATGTCTCGGGCAGCACCGTCGGTGCCCAGCACGTCGACGGCCGGACCAGGCAGGCGGTGGCCAAACTGCTGCTGGAACGGGGTCCGGTGACCGCGGCGCTGATCGCAAACGAGCTGGGCCTGAGCCCGGCCGCCGTGCGCCGGCACCTCGACGTGCTGATCGCCGACGGTGAGGTCGGCACCAGGGACGCGCCCCGGCGCGGACAGCGCGGCCGAGGCCGGCCGGCGCGGTTGTTCCTGCTGACCGAGACCGGTCGATCCCGGTTCGGCCACGCCTACGACGACCTGGCCGTGTCGGCTCTCCGGTTCGTCGCCGAACACGGCGGTGAGCAGGCGATCCGGGCGTTCGCGGCCAGCCGGGTGGAGGCCATGATCGGCCGCCACCGTCCCGAAATCCTCGCCGGTGCGGACGTCTCGGTACGGGCCCAGGCCCTTGCCGACGCCCTGACCAGCGAGGGCTACGCTGCGTCGACCCGCGATGTCGGGTCGGGCGAGCAGCTCTGCCAGCACCACTGCCCAGTGGCGCACGTGGCGGCCGAGTTCCCGCAACTGTGTGAGGCCGAGACGGCGGCGTTCGCCGACCTGCTCGGTACGCACGTGCAACGCCTGGCCACCATCGCCCGCGGCGACGCGGCCTGCACCACGCACGTTCCGACCGGGCCGCTCCCGAACGCGTCCCGGCCGACCGCACGACCCGATCATGGAGGGGAGTCCGCATGACTGCCGCTGCCCAGCAGCGCCCGCCCACCACGCCCGTCGCACCAGCCGAGCCACTCACCCAGGAAGAGACCCTGGCGAGCATCGGCCGGTACGAATACGGATGGGCCGACGCGGACGTCGCAGGCGCCAGCGCTCGACGCGGCCTCGACGAGGACGTCGTCCGGGACATCTCGGCGAAGAAGAGCGAGCCGCAGTGGATGCTCGATGCGCGCCTGAAGGCGCTGCGCCTGTTCGAGCGCAAGCCGATGCCCAACTGGGGCGCCGACCTGTCCGGAATCCACTTCGACACCATCAAGTACTTCGTACGCTCGACCGAGCAGCAGGCCACCACATGGGACGAGCTGCCGGCCGACATCAAGAACACGTACGACAGGCTGGGAATACCGGAAGCGGAGAAGCAGCGCCTGATCGCCGGCGTAGCTGCTCAGTACGAGTCCGAGGTCGTCTACCACAAGATCCGCGAGGATCTCGAACAGCTCGGCGTCATTTTCCTGGACACCGACACGGGTCTCAAAGAACACCCGGAACTGTTCCAGGAGTACTTCGGCTCGGTGATTCCGGCCGGTGACAACAAGTTCTCCGCGCTGAACACGTCGGTGTGGTCCGGTGGCTCGTTCATCTACGTGCCCAAGGGCGTCCACGTGGACATCCCGTTGCAGGCGTATTTCCGGATCAACACCGAGAACATGGGCCAGTTCGAGCGGACGCTGATCATCGTCGACGAGGACGCCTACGTGCACTACGTCGAGGGCTGCACCGCGCCGATCTACAAGTCGGACTCGCTGCATTCCGCGGTCGTGGAGATCATCGTCAAGAAGGGTGCCCGCTGCCGTTACACGACCATCCAGAACTGGTCGAACAACGTCTACAACCTGGTCACCAAGCGCGCCAAGGCCGAAGAGGGCGCGACCATGGAGTGGATCGACGGCAACCTCGGCTCCAAGGTCACCATGAAGTACCCGTCGGTGTTCCTGATGGGCGAGCACGCCAAGGGCGAGGTGCTGTCCATCGCGTTCGCCGGTGAGGGCCAGCACCAGGACGCCGGCGCGAAGATGGAACACCTGGCGCCGAACACGTCCTCCACGATCGTGTCCAAGTCGGTGGCGCGCGGCGGTGGCCGCACCTCCTACCGCGGCCTGGTCCGGGTGCACAAGCGGGCACACGGTTCACGCTCGACGGTGAAGTGTGACGCGCTGCTGGTGGACACCATCAGCCGCTCGGACACCTACCCGTACGTGGACATCCGTGAGGACGACGTGTCCATGGGCCACGAGGCCACGGTGTCCAAGGTCAGCGCGGAACAGTTGTTCTACCTCATGTCCCGCGGCCTCACCGAGGACGAGGCGATGGCCATGATCGTGCGCGGCTTCGTCGAGCCGATCGCGCGGGAACTGCCGATGGAGTACGCGCTCGAACTCAACCGCCTGATCGAGCTGCAGATGGAAGGGGCCGTCGGCTGACCATGACGACGACTGAACACAGCCACGGTGCCCCCGTGGCGCGCATCCCCAACGCCTCAAGGGCCGAACGTTTCGCGTCCTTCGACGTCGACGCGTTCGAGGTCCCCGGCGGGCGCGAGGAGGACTGGCGCTTCACGCCGATGAAGCGCCTGCGTGGCCTACACACCGGTGCCGTGGCCACCAGGGCGGCGCGGGTCGGCATCACCGGGCGGGTGCCCTACGAGTGGGTGCTGCGTAGTGACCCCCGACTCGGTGTCGCCGGCACGCCCGGTGACCGGGTGGCGGCGCAGGCGTGGCGCTCGTTCGACTCGGCACTGCTGGTCACCTTCGCGCAGGACACGAAGTTCGAGCCGATCACCGTGACCATCGAGGGCGCCGGCGAGAACCAGGTCAGCTACGGCCACATCCAGTTGCGCGCCGAGCAGTTCGCGGAAGCCGTCGTGGTCCTTGACTACACCGGCTCCGGCACGCACGCCGACAACGTCGAGTTCGTCGTCGCCGACGGCGCGAAGCTCACCGTGGTCGCCGTGCACGACTGGGCCGACGACGCCGTGCACCTGACCACGCACCATGCCCGACTTGGTCGCGACTCGACCTTCCGGCACACCGTCGTGACCCTCGGCGGGAACCTGGTGCGGGTCGCGCCGACGGTCACGTTCACCGAGAAGGGTGGCGACGCCGAGCTCACCGGCCTGTACTTCGCCGACGCCGGCCAGCACCTGGAACACCGGCTGTTCGTGGACCACGCGGTGCCCAACTGCCGCAGCAACGTCGCCTACAAGGGTGCGTTGCAGGGCGATGGCGCACACACCGTGTGGATCGGCGACGTGCTGATCCGGGCGGCCGCCGAAGGCACCGACACGTACGAGCTCAACCGCAACCTGGTGCTCACGGACGGCGCCCGCGCCGACTCGGTACCCAACCTGGAGATCGAGACCGGCGAGATCGCCGGCGCCGGCCACGCCAGCGCCACCGGCCGGTTCGACGACGAGCAGTTGTTCTACCTCCAGGCCAGGGGAATCCCGGCCGACCAGGCCCGGCGCCTAGTGGTGCGCGGGTTCTTCCACGAGGTGCTCGCCAAGATCGCCGTGCCCGAGGTGCGGGAGCGCCTCGAAGCCGCGATCGAGGCCGAACTCGCGGTGGTCGGCGCGTGACGGCCGACGTGCTCGTCTCAGCGGAGGCCGCGTCATGACAGCGACTCGCGTGTGTGCGTTGACCGATCTCGACGACGACAAGCCGTTCGCGGTCGAGATCGGCGACGCGCTCGTGGTACTCGTCCGGCAGGGCGACGAGGTGCACGCGTTGCGCGACGAGTGCACCCACGCCGCGCTGGCACTGTCCGACGGCGAGGTGACCGGCAAGGGCATCGAGTGCTTCCTGCACGGGTCGTGCTTCGACCTGCGGACGGGGGCGCCGTCGTCGTTGCCGGCCACCGAGCCGGTGGACGTGTTCGCGGCACAGGTCGTGGACGGTGCCGTGTACGTGGACGCCGACCGGCCGATCAACTAGCGACTTTCCAGTAATACGGTTTCCAGTAACAGCAGGAGAAACGAAGCAACGATGGCAACTCTCGAAATCAGGGACCTGCACGTCTCGGTCGCCGTTGACGACGGCGAGAAGCAGATCCTCACGGGTGTCGACCTGACCATCAACGCGGGCGAGACGCACGCCATCATGGGCCCCAACGGGTCGGGCAAGTCGACACTGTCCTACGCCATCGCCGGCCACCCGAAGTACCGGGTCACCAGCGGTGCGGTGCTGCTCGACGGCGAGAGCGTCCTGGACATGACGGTCGACGAGCGGGCGCGTGCGGGCCTGTTCCTGGCCATGCAGTACCCGGTCGAGGTGCCCGGCGTGTCCATGTCGAACTTCCTGCGTACCGCGGTCACGGCTGTTCGTGGCGAGGCGCCGGCGCTGCGGCACTGGGTGAAGGACGTCAAGCAGGCGATGTCCGATCTGGACATCGACGCCGCGTTCGCCGAGCGCAGTGTCAACGAGGGCTTCTCCGGTGGTGAGAAGAAGCGCCACGAGATCCTGCAGCTCTCGCTGCTCAAACCGAAGATCGCGATCCTGGACGAGACCGACTCGGGTCTGGACGTGGACGCGCTGCGCGTCGTGTCCGAGGGCGTGAACCGGTACAAGGCGTCCGGTGACGTCGGCGTCATGCTGATCACGCACTACACCCGCATTCTCAAGCACATCACGCCGGACTTCGTGCACGTGTTCGCCGGTGGCCGGATCGTCGAGTCCGGTGGTTCGGAACTGGCGCAGTTGCTGGAGGACGAGGGCTACGTCCGGTACACCGACGCTCAGCGTGAGGGGGCCGTGACGCCATGACAACCACCGCACCTGGGCGGGATGGTGGGAAACTGGCGCTGCCGCTGGACGTCGAGACCATCCGCAAGGACTTCCCGATCCTGCGCCGAACCATCCGCGACGGAAAACGGTTGGTATACCTGGATTCCGGCGCCACGTCCCAGCGGCCGCGGCAGGTGTTGGACGCGGAGCGGACGTTCCTGGAGACCTCGAACGCCGCGGTGCACCGAGGCGCGCACCAGTTGGCCGAGGAGGCCACCGACGCGTACGAGAGCGCGCGGGCAAGGATCGGCGCGTTCGTCGGCGTGCGCGCGGACGAGGTCGTGTTCACGAAGAACGCGACCGAGGGCATCAACCTGGTGGCGTACGCGATGACCAACGCGGCCACGTCGGCCGGTCTGGAAGCGGAGCGGTTCCGCATCGGCCCCGGCGACGAGATCGTCGTGACCGAGATGGAACACCACGCGAATCTCGTGCCGTGGCAACAGGTCGCCGAACGCACCGGTGCCACCCTGCGCTGGTTCGGTGTCACCGACGAGGGTCGCCTCGACCTGTCGAACATCGACGAGCTGATCAACGACCACACCAGGATGGTCGCGTTCACGCACCAGTCCAATGTGCTGGGTACGGTCAACCCGCCGGCCGCGCTGGTGGCGAGGGCACGCGAGGTCGGCGCGCTGACGGTGCTGGACGCCTGCCAGTCGGTGCCGCACTCGCCGGTCGACCTGCACGCGCTAGGCGTGGACTTCGCGGTGTTCTCGGGTCACAAGATGCTCGGCCCGTCCGGCGTCGGAGTCCTCTATGGACGGAACGAGTTGTTGTCGGTCATGCCGCCGTTCCTGACCGGCGGCTCGATGATCGAGATGGTGCACATGGCGAGGTCGACGTTCGCGCCGCCACCGCAACGCTTCGAGGCCGGCGTGCCGATGACGTCCCAGGCGGTAGGTCTCGGTGCGGCCGTGGACTACCTGTCGGTGGTCGGTATGGAACGCGTGGCGGAACACGAGCACCGCCTGACCGAGTTCGCGCTGCACGGGCTGGCCGAGATCCCAGGAGTCCGGGTCATCGGCCCGACACCGGACGGCGGTACGGGAACAGCCGACCGGGGTGGCGCCGTTTCCTTCGTAGTGGAGGGAATTCACGCCCACGACGTGGGCCAGGTACTGGACGACGAAGGTGTAGCCGTGAGGGTCGGTCATCACTGTGCGTGGCCGCTGCACCGCCGCTTCGGCGTGGCGGCAACGGTCCGGGCGACGTTCTACCTGTACAACGACCTGGACGACGTGACGGCGTTGCTGGACGGAGTCCGTACGGCACAACGGTTCTTCGGGACAGTGTGATGCGGCTGGACCAGATGTACCAGGAGATCATCCTGGACCACTACAAGCACCCGCACCGGCGAGGACTGCGCGAGCCGTACGGGGCCGAGGTACACCACGTCAACCCAACGTGTGGTGACGAGGTGACGCTGCGTGTGCACCTCAAGGGCGTGGGCACCGAGGCCGAGGTGGCGGACGTGTCCTACGACGGCCAAGGCTGCTCGATCAGCCAAGCCGCCACGTCGGTGCTCACGGACTTGGTAGTAGGACGAACGGTGTCCCAGGCGTTCGAGACGATGGACTCGTTCGTGGCGTTGATGCAGGGCAGGGGCCAGGTGGAGCCGGACGAGGAAGTGCTGGAGGACGCGATCGCGTTCGCGGGCGTGGCAAAGTATCCGGCAAGGGTGAAGTGTGCGCTGCTGGGCTGGATGGCGTTCAAGGATGCCGTGGCCAGGGCCAACGGGAACGAGGAGCAGCAGTCGTGAGCGAGCTTGCAGGCGAACCATCGGTACGGGGCGAAGACGTAGAGGTCGAGGTCGACCGCACGGCAGCCGGCCTGCCCGAGCCCCCCGCCCCCCGGTCCGAGGTGGCGGCGATCGATGACGTGGAAGAGGCCATGCGCGACGTGGTCGACCCGGAGTTGGGCATCAACGTGGTCGACCTGGGCTTGGTCTACGACATCCGGGTCGACGACGACAACATCGCGATCCTGGACATGACGCTGACGTCGGCGGCCTGCCCGCTGACGGACGTGATAGAGGACCAGGCGAGAGGCGCGCTGGTAGGCGGCGCCAACGGCGGCCTGGTGAGCGACATCAAGATCAACTGGGTGTGGATGCCACCGTGGGGCCCGGAAAAGATCACCGAGGACGGCCGTGAACAACTGAGGGCCCTGGGCTTCACAGTCTGACCCGATTCGGGATCGCTTGGCTGACTCAGCCGTCCGATCGCTCGGCTGGCGGTCGATCGCTCGGCCAGAGGTCCGATCGCTCGGCCAGGCCCAGGATGGTTCGGGATGCGGTCTCGTGCTGAGCTGACCGTTCCCGGCGTCCCGGCGTCCCCGCCCCGGCGCCCCGGCGAACTGTGCGGCAGAGCTCTGCCGTCCGGCCCGAGGCCGGCCGCCACGGATCGTGACGGACCGCGAAGCCGATCTGCGGCCCAACTGCCGCCTTGAGACTGGCCGTCACGAACCGCGAGGGACCGCGAAGCTGGCTCGCATTCCAATCGCTGCCTTGAGGCTGGCTGCTATGGCCGCGACGGACCGCGAAGCCAACTGCCGCCCCGAGCCCGCCGCCACGAGGCGTGATGGGTCGCGAAGCTGGCTCGCGCCTCAAACCCCCCGAGGCTGGCCGGTACGAACCGCGGAGGCTGGCCGGTACGAACCGCGGCGGACCGTGACGGCGACTCGCATCCCCATCGCCGCCGTGAGGCCGCCCGCCCGGAGCCGTGGCAGCCGCGAAGCCGACCACCGCCCGAGGCTGCGCCCCGAGCCGCGACGGACCGTGAGGCCGGCTCGCATCCCGACTGCCGCCCCGAGGCTTGCCGCGAGAACCGTGACCGACCGCGCAGCCGATCCGCGCCCCAACCGCCGCCCAGCAGGGAACAGGCACCAGAGCAGCGCAACCATCCCGGCAGAGGCAGAGAGCCAAACGTGCCGGGATGACCCCGATCAAGCAGGCAAGCCGAGGGCTTGCCTGATCAGTTCTCCTGCCTTACCCCGGTCCGAAGCTTCCGTTACGGCAATTGAAGAGGTCGGAGTGCAGCAGGAAGCCCAAACTTGAGGTAAGCCAGACATGCGGAGGCTGGTCGGACCTTGAGGTTGGCCTGATGTCGGGGCGGTCGCCTGGTGGCCCATGGGGGCGGCAGGTTGGTTGTCGGCGATGGGTGTCCAGTCGGCGATGGTGCGACCATGCCGTGGCGCCGGCTGGGGTGTGTTTGTCAGGTGGCGTCGTGGAAGATCACTCCCAGGGTGTGGCGTTGTCCGGTGTGGACGGTGCTGACGCCGTGGCGTACCGAGATTCGGTAGTGGCCTCGGTTGCCCTGGCCGGGGCGGTGGCGGGTTGGCCAGATCACTGCTTGGCCTTGTTCGAGGGTGATCACCTTGGCTCTCGATTGTGCACGTGGCAGGTTCTCGACCAGGACGAACTCGCCGCCCGTGTAGTCCTTGCCTGCTTCGGACAGCATGACCATGAGCTGTAGCGGGAATGCTTGTTCGCCGTAGATGTCCTGGTGCAGGGCGTTGTAGCCGTCCGGGTGGTAGCGCAGGATCAGTGGGGTCGGCTTGTGCTGGCCCGATTCGTGGCAGATGGTGAGGTAGTCGGCCAGGTTGTCCGGGTAGCGTTGGGGTAGGCGGAGTTGTTCTTGCCAGGCGTTGGCGATCGGTGCCAGGTGGGGGTAGCACTCGGTGCGTAGGCGGGTGACCGGTGCGGGTAGTGGGTGGTCGAAGTACCTGTACTGGCCGGCACCGAAGCGGTAGCGCGCCATGTCTACTGTGGATCGCCAGTGTTCTGGTTCGTCGTAGTGGTTGATCAGGTCGGCGCACTCGGCTGGCGACAGGATCGGTGGGGTGACCGCGTGGCCTTGTTTGTTCAGCGACGCGGTCAGGGACGGCCAGTCCCAGTCGGCGACTGTTGGGGTGGTTCGGGGTGGGCGGCCGGTGGTGGTCTTCATATTTGTAGAACCCCAGGAGGGGCGGGTTGGTTGCGGGTTTCAGTCGTCGTTAGGCCGGATTCGCGGAGAGTGATGTTCCAGCGGCCGGTCGGCATGTGGAGGGCTGGGTCGGCGGTGTCCGGGAGGATGTGTGGGACGCCGTGGTAGGCGAGGCGGACGGGACCGCCGAAGACGAACAGATCGCCCGATGCCAGCGTGACGTCGGTCCAGGGGCGGTTGCGGTGTTCTGTGTTGCCGAACCGGAACACGCACGTGCTGCCGAGGCTGACGGAGACGACCGGCGCGGGGCTGCGTTCGTCCTTGTCCTGGTGTAGGCCCATTTTCGCGTTGTCGTCGTAGTAGTTGACCAGAGCTACGTCGGGTCGGTATGCCTCGCCGGCCGCCTCGTCCTGGTAGGCATCGGTGACGGCTCGACGGCCCAGGTCGGCGAGCCAGGCGGGGAACGGTTTGACGGGGGAGCCGTCGTCGCGGACGGTGCGGGCGTAGCCGTACGGGTACCAGTGCCAGCCGAGGCAGACCGTGCGTACCGACATGACGCCGCCGCTGGGCAGGCGGGTGGTGCGGAGGCCGGACGGCGGCGCCGACCAGTCCTGGCACTCCCTGATCATGCGGCGTTGGGCGTCGAGGTCGAGCCAATGCGGAACGTGCACGGCGCCGGGAGTCAGTTCGGTGCGGGGGAGGGGGAAGAGGGCGGACATGGGGTGGCGACCTCCTCGGTTGCGATTTTGGCGGATTGGGTGGGTGCCCGGCAGGTCAGGCGACTTCCGGGGTTGCTGGTTGGCAGTGGTGGCAGGGGCGGTAGCCGGCGGTGGTGGCCGCTGTTATGGAATCGAACCCTTTCCAGTGGGCCGACGTGATGCGGCGGGCATTTGGGCACGTCGGGAAGCACACGATGCCGGTGGTGTCGCTGCCGATGTAGTGGATGTCGTTGCGGGCCAGTTCGTAGACCTCGCCGATGTTGGTGCCTTCTGCGTCCAGCAGGTCGCGTTTGGTGGGGGGGCCGAAGACGTAGTCACCCAGGGTGCCGTCGGAGCGGATTACTCGGTGGCAGGGGATCAGGACCGGGACCGGGTTGTGGCCGAGGGCCGAGCCGACCGCGCGGACGGCCTTGGGGCGCCCGATGCGTTGGGCCACCCAGGCGTACGGGCGGACCTGGCCGCGGGGAATGGACAGCACGGCCAGTAGGACCTCGCGCTCGAAGTGGCTCAGTTCGCTCAGGTCGAACTTCAGCTTCGCCGACCGGTGCGTGTGCAACGCCGGCAACAGGCCCGTCGGCGGGCGCGTCGCCGCTACCAGCGGCCGGGTGAACCGCTGGTGGAACAGGTCGGCGAACTCGGCGTCGTCGTCGTGTACGACGCCGCTGGTGCGGACGTACGCGATGCCCCCGTCGGTCGACGCCACGTACAGGTCGCCGATCGCGCTCGGGACGCGGACCCAGCTTGCCGTGATCCGGTCGAGCAGGACGGCCGGACCTTCGGTGGCGAGTGCCGCCAGGTCGATCACCAACGGGTCGGCGTCCTCCGCGTCGAAGGGAGTCTCGTGCGGCCGGTGGTTGTTCATGTCGTTGTCCGATGTCATCTCGGCACCTCCTTCGAATACAGCTCGCGCAGGCGGCGCAGGCCGCGCGACACCTGTGCCTTGACCGTGCCCTCCGGCCGGCCGAGGATCTCCGCCATCTCGCTGACCGGCAGGTCGACGACGTGGCGCAACACCACCGCCACCCGCTGTTCCTCAGGCAGCAGCGTGAGCAGATGGGCCAGTTCGCGGACGGACTCCCGCTCGCCGACCGCCTGTTCGACGTCCGACGCCGGATCGGGTGGGTCCGGCGGATCGGACAGGTACTCCGGCGATTCGGTGGCCGGCCGCCGGGACGCGTCGCGCAGGCTGTTGCGCCACAGGTTCAGCACGATGGTCAGCAGCCAGGATCTGGGTTTCAACTCCTCGATTCGGTCCGGTGGGTAGCCGGACAGCGCCCGGTAGGCACGCAGGAACGCCTCGGCGGTCAGGTCCTCCGCATCGGCCCAGCGCCCCGTCAGGCGCAACGCGGTGGAGAACACCGTGTGGCGCAGGGCGTGGAACAGTGCGACGAACCCCCGGTCGAGGTCGGTCACCAGCGCCCCGACGAGGTGCTCGTCCGGTTGGCTCATGGTGTCGATCTTCGCGCTGGTCACCCCTGTTGAACCCCGGCGGGGGCGGATTGGTTGCATAAGGGGGCGGGCGTCCACCGATCGATGTGGATTTCTTGCCCCAGGACATGGGCTGGCGGGGGTTGGTGCGATATGACAGGACACGTGGCCGAACTCGCGGACCTGATGCGGGAGATCGCCGACGGTTGCGCGCAGCCGGCCGAGCGGGACCTCACCGTCCTGACGCCGCCGGACGATCGGTCGGTCGGCGTGCTGGCGTTCGCCGGGCACAACGTCGTGTGCGCCGACGTGCCGGACGGTTGGGTGCGCAACTGGCTGCCGGACGCCGACCTGTCCGCGCCGCTGGGGCCGGGGTTCTTGGGTGTGCTGGCCGCCGCGACCGGCCGGGTACTGGACAATCTGGACATCACGCTGGTGGCGGTCGCCACCGGTCGTGACAACGGGATGGTGCTGACCGAGCTGGAGGAGTTCCTGGAGCCGTTGCATCCCCGGCTGGCCAGGGCGTTGGCGCAGCGGATCGGCGTGCGGGCGTGGCGTTGTCCCGGCGGGCTGCTCACGCTCGGGCGCGGGGTCGGTGGCCGCTGGGAGGTGTCGGTCGAGGTGGAGCCCGCGCTGCGCGGGTTCGGGCTCGGTCGCGGACTGTTCACAGCGGCACGCGGGCTGCTGCCGGCCGGCGCACACATGTGGGCGCAGGTGGCGCCGGGCAACGCGGCGTCGATGCGGGCCGCGCTGGCGGCCGGGTTCCGGCCGGTCGGGGCCGAGGTGCTGCTACAGCCGGCATGGACCAACGACGGCCTCGCGGACGACCTGTTCGACTGGTTCGTCGACCTGACCGACGTCGACCTGACCGACGTCGACGGGGCTGACGTCGACGGGGCTGACGTCGACAGGGCTGACGTCGACAGGGCTGACGTCGACGGGACCGCCGAGACCGGGACTGTCGAAGCGAGCGAGCACGCCGCGACTGAGGACGAAGAAGTAGCAACGGACGAGGCGGACAACGAGGCCAACGTCTGATCGCTGACAGTTCTCGGACGCGAATCGCGAACAACTACTGTCCGTAGAGGACGAACCACATAATCCGCGCGAAGCATCACCATTCGTGCTGACGAAGCGTGCTCGATCGTGTGCACAACGTCAACGGGACCGGATTACACCAGGTCGTATCTTGACCCTCCGTGAGGTGGATGTAACGCTCCCACGGCAAAGTTCACTCGCCCGTGGGTCGGGGATCGGGCGTGATCCCAGGAGGGCTCGTGCGTACAGAATCCCGCCGCCGTTACATGGCGGCGTTGTCCGGTCTTGCTGTGGTCGCGGCCACAGCACTGACCGGCATGACCACGGCCGTCGCCGCAGGCGGTGTGATGACACCGGCAATCGGTGCTCACCCGCAGTACAAGGTCGCCGGAAAGGTTGGGTCCAATCCGGCCGACACCACCTTCAGTTGCCAGCTCACCACCCCGGCACAGTGCTACGGCCCCAACCAGGTCCGTGCCGCTTACGGTGTGGACAAGCTGGCCAAACTCGGCCTCAACGGGGCCGGTCGGACCATCGTGATCATCGACGCGTTCCAGAGCCCGACGATCACGCAGGACCTGACGACGTTCGACACGGTGTTCGGCCTGCCGGCACCGCAGTTGAACATCATCGCGCCGGACGGGCTCACCCCGTTCGACCAGAGCAGCGCCGACGAGACGAGCTGGGCCGGCGAGATCTCTCTTGACGTGGAGTACTCGCACGCCATCGCCCCCGCCGCCAAGATCGACCTGGTTCTCGCGAAGAGCGACAACGACACGGACATCTTCTCGGCGCAGAAGTTCGTGGTAGATCACAACCTCGGCGACACTCTCTCGCAGAGTTTCGGCGAGGCAGAGCAGTGTGAAGACCCGACGATCCAGGCGAACACCCACAAGCTGTACCAGCGGGCGGCCAACGAAGGCATCACCGTCTTCGCGTCTTCCGCCGACCAGGGTGCGGCCCTGCCGACGTGTGACGGCTCGTCCTTCTTCAAGGCGGTCAGCACGCCGGCGTCCGACCCGCTGGTCACCGGTGTCGGTGGCACGATCCTCGACGCGAACGGCACGACCGGCGCGTACAACAGCGAGGTCGTGTGGAACGAGCCGGACTTCGCCGCCGCCGGCGGCGGTGGGTTCAGCACGCTGTACAAGACTCCGGACTTCCAGCGTGGAGCCAACCACTCCAAGATGCGTGGCGTTCCGGACATCGCGTACAACGCGGCGATCATCGGCGGCGTGCTCACGGTGTGGAGCACGTCCGGTCAGGGTGCGAACCTGATCTTCGAGTTCGGTGGCACCAGTGCGGGTTCCCCGCAGTGGGCCGGCCTTGCGGTCCTCGCGGACCAGTTGGGTCACCACCGGGTCGGCGACATCAACCAGGCGCTGTACGGCCTGGCGCGCACCCCGCTGTACAACGCCCTGTTCCACGACATCACCGTGGGCGACAACACCTACCACGGTGACGTCACCATCCAGGGCTTCGCGGCCGCCAAGGGCTGGGACGCGGCTTCGGGTCTCGGTACTCCGAAGGCCAACGTCCTGGTACCCGCGCTCGCCGTGGCATCCCGTTAGGACAGTTGGCCGACTTCAACTGAACAGACAGCACGGGTGGCGGGTCGACAGACCCGCCACCCGTCGCGTTCACAGGTAGTGGAACGTCGGCCGGGGATGCATCAGGAAGTCCTGGTGCGAGATGTTCCACGCGTACGCGCCGGCCATCCCGAACGCGACCCGGTCACCCACCCGCAGCCGCGCCACGGCGATGTCCCTGGCCAGCACGTCCTTCGGCGTGCAGAGCGCTCCCGCGACGGTCACCGGCTCGCCGGACACCGAGGGTCTTGGCCACGGCCAGTCCCAGCGGTCCACCGGCAGCACGTCGAACGGCTGGTCGTGGCCCTTGGCGGCCGGCGTGCGCAGATGGTGGGTGCCACCGTGCAGCAGCGCGAATGCCTTGCCCCGGCTACGTTTCACGTCGGCGACGGCGGCCACGTACCAGCCGCAGTATGCGGTGACCGCGCGGCCGGGCTCGATGCGCAGCCGCAGGTCCGGTGCCAGGTCACGTAAGCCGGCGCCGAACGCCGGCCAGTCGAACCGGGCGGCCGGCGCGCCGTAGTCGACGCCCATGCCGCCGCCCAGGTTGACCTCAGAGACCGGCATCGGCAGCGTCCGTGTCCAGTCGACGACCGCACGCGCGATGGCCAGTTGGTCGGTCGCGTTCAGGCCGCTGGCCAGGTGGGCGTGGACGCCGGGCAGCAGCAGCCACGGGTCGCGGCGGACGATGTCCAGGCAGGCCGGCACGTCGGCCGGGTCTACGCCGAACTGGCCGCCACCCATGGCCAGCGCGGCGGGCCCGACCCGAAGTGGCGGATTCACCCGCAGCAACACGTGCACCGGCTTACGGTGCCGTGCCGCCGCCACACCGAGCCGCAGCAGTTCGTGGGCGCTCTCCACGTGGACGCGATGTACGCCGGTGGCGACGAGAGCGTCGAGCTCCGCGTCGGTCTTGGCCGGGCCGCCGAAGGCGATCGGCGTGCCGGGCACCGCGTCGGTCACGTGCGCCAACTCGCCGCCGGAAGCGACCTCGATGCCGGCCACCGTGTCCGCCAGCGCGCGCAGGACGGGCGCGGCGGGGTTCGCCTTGGCCGCGTACCAGAGTTCGACGTCACTCGGCAGCGCGGCACGGACACCGGCGGCGTGCGAACGCAGCGCGGCCAGGTCGTACACGTAGGCCGGCAGCGCACTGTCGGGCAGGCCGGCCACACAGGTCCGGACGGACCGGCTGATCATGCGATCGGCAGGGACAGCGGCACGTAGTCGGCGTGCCGGTCGCTGTCGCGCTGCCAGCGCGCCAGCAGGTTCGCCTTCGCCGGCACCGGCACGCCGGCCAGGACCGCGCGCAGTTCCGGTGGCGCGCCGGGGTGGGCGGCCAGTTCGGCGCGGACCAGCGCCCACAGCTCGGCCTCGGAGTCCGGCCGCAGATCGGCCAGCGCGGCGAGCACCTCGGCCACGTGGTTGACCAGCAGGCAGTACGCCACCCGTTGCCAGCCCTTGGCCGGCGTGTACGTCATCGGGCCGGCAACCTCGGGCGGCAGCGTGGCCAGGAACGACGCGTGGTGTTCGGCGAGCAGCTTCGTGCCTTCCATGTCCCGGAACAGCATCCGGACCGGCATGCCGTCCGGGTCGACGCAGACGAGGACGTTCTGCAGGTGCGGTTCCAGCACGACACCGTGCGCGAAGAACGCGGTCAGCACGGGCGGGACCAGGAGTCTCAGATAGGCCCGCCACCATTCGACGACGTCGCTCGGGTCGACCAGGTGTGAGACGTGCGCGGGGGACAGGGGGTACTCGTCCGCGACCGCGGCGGCCACCAGCGGCGTGCCGCCCGGTGGGAGGTGGCGGGCGAGTCCTTCGCGGACGATCACGCCGAAGCCCTCGTACAGCTCCCGGTCGGCCAGCTCGACCGTCCGATAGCCGGGTTCGCGCAGAACGTGCGTATCGGCCAGTTCGCGGTCCAGCAGGCCGGTCAGCGCGACTGCCGCCGCGAGTTCGTAGGCGGAGTTCTTGCGGACGCAGTTGGTGATTCGCACGTTCAGGCTGAACTTCAGGAACCCCGCGCCGGTGTGCAGGGTCCGGACCGACGACGTCGGCGTACACGACGGACCGCCGGCGCCCAGGTCCAGCAGCCGGCCGTCGCGCAGCGCGGCGGCCAGGGTCGCGTTGTGCCGCAACAGCTCGAACTGCCACGGGTGTACCGGTAGCAGCCGGTAGCCGGCCGGCGCGGGCAGCAGTTCGTCCAGAATGGACAGATCGTCGCCGGCAACGGTCTGTTCCCGGACCACGTCGGCGCGGGCGGCGAGATACCGCAGGCTTATCCGGCTGCCGCGTTCCGGGGCGTAGCGCTGCCACTCGCCGGCACCGGTGCGGGCCTTCGGCGTGGGATGGAAACGGTGTCCCAGCGCGAGTGCCTGCTCGGACGCCAGGTACGGATCGGTGGCGAAGACGCTGTCCCGCAACGACTCCTCGGTGACCGCGTGGCTGGCGGCGACCTGGTCGGTGAACTCGTCGTTGACGATTCCGGTCGCCAGGGTCAGTTCGTCTGCCAGTCTCTCGGCCACCGCACGCCAGTGCAGTTCGCCGTCGTCGCCGAACACCGGCCCCGCGAACCGGTGCGCGCCGGACAGGGCGCGGCGGCGCACCGCGATCCGCAGCGTCACGCCCAGCCCGGTCAGCCGGACGTGGAGTTCGTCGCCGATCATCTCCGCCTGGCCCTCCCGGCCGGCGATCTCGCGGAGATAGCAGTTGAGCAGGGTGTGGGCGACCACGTGATCGGCCGACACCGTCGTCGTGCGGCCGATGGTGGAGCTGGGCATTTCAGGTGCTCCCGTTGGTGAAGGGTCGGGCGGACAGGTAGTTCGGCCCGTCGCGCAGGTAGAACTTGTTGATGTCCGATGCGCCGGAACGCTCCTTGGTCAGCAGGGTGCCCGCGGTGACCATCGCCTTGATCGGCAGGCGGTCGGCATCCAGTGTGGCCGCGCGCAGCCGGTTCGCGTCGTCGGACGGGGTGTTGCGGTCGATCGCGGCCGCGAGCAACTCCCTGATCAGCGCCAGGCCACCGCGGCGCTCTGGGTGGGGGAGCGCGAACACGATCGCGGCCGCGCACAGGTGCAGTGTGATCGTCGTGAACAGGTCGATCAGCGGCTCGGTGTCCGGCACCAGGATGCGGCGGTCGGCCAGCAGGGCTGGGTCGGCGTCCCGCGGTACGTCGCCGTCGAACGCGGCCAGCAGCCGGTCCGCGCGCAGCCGGACACCGTCGTTGTCCTTGAACAGCAGACGGACGCCGTCGGCGCCCAGCACGAGTGACACGTTCTGCTGGTGGGATTCCAGGGCGACGCCGTAGCGCAGCAACAGCGTGGTCTGGAAGTCGAGCAGCGGGCCCAGACAGGCCGCCAGGAAGGCCAACCGGTCGCCGTGGTGCTCCCGGTCGGCCAGGTCGTCCAGGACCGCTGGGACCATCAGGGCGGCCAGCGGGACGACCTCGGCGGTGGCCAGGTCGGCCGGGTAGCGGCGGACCAGGAACGCGAGCAGTTCGTCGTCGGCGTGGCGGTAGGTCTGCTCGTCGGCCAGCACGATCCGACCGGCGAACGCGGGTTCCCGACGCACGATCGCGGCCAGCAGCCGCTCGGTGACCGCGCCGTCGACCAGGGTGCCCGGCTTGATGGTGCGACGGTTCCGTGCGCCGAGCGAGCTGGTCGGCAGCGGCAGCTTCAGGTGCGTGTGCGGATCGGTCACCACGGCGACGGTCCGCATCGACAGCGTCGGCAGCACCGGGATGTCGCCGGGAGTGCCGGTGCCGGTCAGCGGATGGACCGGGAACAGCACGTGATCGGGGGCGGTCGGCCACCAGGCCGGCAGTTCACCGACACCGTGGACGCGGTCGGCTGGGACAGCGGTCCAGTTCGGCGCGAACGTGGCCTGGTATTCCGGGGCGTACCGGAGCTGGTCGGCCGGACTGATGCCGACTCGCGCGTTGCCGGTCGGGTAGACGGGATGGCCGGCGAGGGCGGCGAGGCCGTCGTAGCGCAGTGTCGCGGTCATGCCGGTCCACGGCCGGCCGTCCGGCCGACTCGGGGCCGCCGTGCGCTGGGTTCGCTCGGCTACCTCGGCGGCGTGGCATTCTCTGGTGAATTCGTCGAATCCCGGCAGGTCGACCGGGTCGACCCGGCGGCGCAACAGCGCCAGCACGGACGTGAGATCGTCGAGGCGCCGGCCGTCGTGACACACCACGGGTTCGGCGACCGCCAGGTCACAGAGAAAACCGTCCGGCCGCACCGGGATCTCGGTCGCCTCGGCGATCCGCAGTCGCCCGGCCACGACGGAGCCGTGCGACCGGATTCCGGCGAAGTCCTCGCGTAGCAACGTGTTCAGCACGGCCCGCAGCAGTTCGCTCATGGCTGGATGTCCCACCGCAACTCGGCCAGGAACGCGGCCGACGCACTGTCCACAGGAGCCTGATCGCGGCCGGTCGCGCGGAGCACGCCGAGATAGTCGCGGTTGGTGTTGGTCAGCGGCCGTTCGTCGCCGATCGCGCGCAACGGCCGGTACACCAGCGAGACACCGTCGGCGCACCGCTCGGTCGCCGCCGGCGCCGACATCAGTCGGCCGCCGCGATCCGCGCACGGCCAGTCGATCCGGGCGCTGCGGTCGCGGTGCGCCGGCAGCGCGGCCGGCAGCGGTTCGCCCAGGTGCACGCGCAGCACGTACTCGAACAGCGGCAGGCCGGTCAGGTCGGCCAGCAGCAGGTCGCACTGGTCGCCGATGATTCGGTAGTTGACCTCGATCAGCCGGACCCGGTCGCCGGCCACGACGTACTCGGTGTGGCAGGCGCCGAAACCGACGCCGAGTGCCGCGAGTTGGGCCAGCACGGTCCGCACGTCGCCGGCCGATGGTGCCGGGTCGTAGACCATGGCGCGCTCGACGAAGTACGGTGGCGGCGACAGCGTCGTGGCGAATCCGCCGAGTACGCGGGGGAGATGGCCGTCGCCGAGGGTTTCCAGGCTGTGCAGTTCGCCGTCCAGGAACTCCTCCAGCACCAAGGGCAGGTCGGGCTTGCGGCGCCAGACGTCCTGGCAGGCCAGGTCGAGTTCGCGCCGGTCGGCGACCAGCACCACGTCCTCGCTGGCCACGCCCTCCCGTGGTTTCAGCACGCAGGGAAACGGCGCGTCCGACGCGATGTCGCCGGACCGCAGTTCCCGGCTCCAGACCACGTCGACGCCGTGGTGCGCCAGGTGGCGACGCATCTGGGCCTTGTTCTTGACGCGCAGCGCGGCCCGCCAGTCCTTGGCCGGTCGGCCGAAGTAGGCGGCGGCGAGCGCGGTCTGGGTCTGGAGATGGTCGCTGTTGCTGAACACCGCGTCGGCGGACGGATCGATGTTGTCGATGACGGCGCGGAAGTCGCGCACGTCGCAGTCGACGATCTCCGCCGGTGGCGTCGCATGGCCGGCGTAGGCGCGGTGGTGGGCGTCGGGTTGGCTGGTGAGGAGCGTGACACGCAGGCCGAGTGCGGCCGCCGCCGGCAGGAATCCGTCGGTCACCGAGTCGGTCGGGTTGAGCGCGACGAGGCACAGGTGTGCGGGCATCCTCATCCTTGGGTCGGGGGACCGGGATGCCTAAGTTAGGTTAGCCTTGCCTGATGGCACAAGGTGGCGACCGAAGATCACACAGACAGGCGACATCGAGGGCTAGCCCGCTCGGCCGGCCGGGGTGCGACGCGGCAGCGACGGACCTGGGCTGTCGCTGTCCCTCGCTACCGCGCCGCGCCGCAGCACGTCGACCCGGTCGCTCCCCGGCCGGCCGACCACCCAGCTCGACCCCGTGATCGACTTCGCGTGCCGCTTCAGCGGTGCCAGCAGCCGGGACGCCTCCCGGTAGCTGGTCACCGTGCCGGCCGCGCACACCAGGGTGGCCAGCGACAGCGTGACCGGCTCGCCCTGCACCACCCACTTGGTGTCGATCAGCCGGCTGGCCAACGGCATCACCTGATCGAGTCCCGTCACGAACAGGAAGTCGTCACCGCCGATGTGGCCGACCCTGGTGCCCGGCTGGCCGTCCGCCGCGTCGGCGAGGCACCGGCCGACGTCGCGGATCAGGTCGTCGCCGGCGGCGAAGCCGAAGTTGTCGTTGACCGACTTGAACGAGTCGATGTCCAGCCACCCGACGGCGAACACGTCGCCCTCGCGGATGCGCCTGGTCACGGCGCGGTCGATCGAGTCGCTGCCGGGCAGCCGGGTCAGCGGGTTGAGCGCGGCCGCCTCCCGCACCTTCGTGTCCGCGATCGCCCGGATGAGATCGGTGGCCCTGACGACGCCGAGACACCGCCATGCCGCGTCCACCACGACGACGTCGTCGCCGCTGCGTGCCCGGATCGAGCCGGACAGCACGTCGAGCAGGTCGAACACGGACGCCCCGACCGGGATCACCCTCGGCTCGTCGGCCAGCCGCGCCGCGTGCCGCCTGGCGTGCAGGGCGTGGCCGTACGGCCCGGTGACGGCGAGCAGGAACCGGTTCCGGTCGATGGTCCACTGTGGACGGCCGGACTCGTCCAGCAGGACCACGCAACTGGCGGTCGGGTCGTCGGCCAGCGCGATGCGCACCTCGTCCGCCGTCGCGGTGGCCGGCAGGGTGGCGGCCGGATGCATCAGCTCGGTCACCCGAGGCGTACGGCTGCGCTCGGCCTGCTCGACCGGGGCGACCGCGATCGAGTCGCCGGCCATCGGCGGGATCGAGACGTCCGTGATCGGCCGTCGCCCGGCCGGCCGTAGCGCGTCGCCCTGCGCCAGCGCTACGCCCAGCCCGTGCAGCGCGGTCAGCTCGTCGGCATCGCCCACGCCGGTCGCGATCAGTTGCAGGTCGTTGGTCTCGCACAGGCGCACCATCGACGTGACGATGGCGGCGAGCCCCGGCTCGTACGGCACGCCGGCGGACAGCGAGGCATCCAGCTTGACGACGCCGATCTCGGGCCACCCCAACAGGACCATCGGCGCGTCGCCGTCACCGACCGCGTCGACGGCGAGCCGGAAACCGGCGTCCCGCAACAGCCGGACGCCCTGCCGGAACGCCTTCCAGCGCACCGACGAGAACGGCGGATTCAGTTCCAGCACCAGGTCCGCCGCCCGCCACCCGGTCTGCCGCAAGGCAGCGAGGACGGGGTCCAGCGCGACGTGTGCTCTGGCGACTGAACTCGCCAACATGTTGACGTGCAACGGAAGGCGTGTCTCGTGATCGGCGGCACGGCGAATCGCGAGTGCCGCCAGTCCCATGTCGGTCGGGGTGAGCTGGCCGGTATCCGCCGCATGGCGGAACAGGTCACGCATGGTGCCGGTGGCCGGCCTCGCCAGGGCCTCCACCGCCATCACGCCGCCGGTGTGCAGGTTGAATACTGGTTGGAACGCGACGTGCACGTCGTCGGTCAACGCGGGCACACGTTCATCGTGCCGCGCCGGTCCGCGCTACAAAACCAGGTTCATAAGTTGTTCACGGCATTGACGCATATTCACCTGAATGGCCGTGGCGGACGTCACGTCCCGCTCGCTTTGTCCGTCGTTCGGTGGACAACCGGATTCCGTCGGCCGGAGGTCACCACCGGCGTCCGGCCGGCAACAGGATTTACGCGTGACCGCGATACACATCCAGGGCCTGCGCAAGAGCTACCAGGATCGGCAGGCCGTCGACGGAATCGACCTGGACGTCGCCGAAGGCGAGATTCACGCGTTGCTCGGGCCCAACGGGGCCGGCAAGACCACCACGGTCGAGATCCTCGAGGGCCACCGCGGCCGGGACGGCGGCGATGTCCGGGTACTCGGCGTCGATCCGGCGCGGGCCGGCCGGGAGTGGCGGGCGCGGATCGGGATCGTGCCGCAGGACGCGTTCGACGGCGCGGACCTCACTGTTGCCGAGTCGGTCCGGCACTTCGCCGGCTACTACCCACGGCCGCGTGACCCGGCGACCGTGCTCGACCAGGTCGGGCTGACCGACAAGGCGGGCAGCCGGCTCGGCACGCTGTCCGGTGGCCAGCGCCGTCGGCTCGACGTCGCGTTGGGGATCATCGGCGGCCCGGAACTCGTCTTCCTGGACGAGCCGACCACCGGGTTCGACCCGCAGGCCCGCCGGCAGTTCTGGGTACTGGTGCGGATGCTGGCCGACCAGGGCACCACGATCCTGCTCACCACCCACTACCTGGACGAGGCGGAGGCACTCGCCGACCGGGTCTCGGTGATCGTCGACGGCCGGATCGTCGCCAACGACACGCCGGCCGGGCTCGGTGGCCGGGCCAACGCCGACGCCACCGTGCGCTGGCACGACGCCACCGGCCCGCACGAGGTGCGCACGGCGACCCCGACCGCGCTGATCCGCCAACTCGGCGGCACGACCGAACTGGCCGAGTTGACCGTGACCCGTCCCAGCCTCGAAGACGTCTACCTCGACCTGATCGGAGAAACCCGATGACCGCGACGACAGCGGGCACCGTCAGCCACGCCGAGTCCGGCGGCCTCCCGTCGACCCTGCGCATCGGCATCGCGCGTGGTGGCGTCGAGTTACGCCAGTTCTTCCGGCAGCGGGCCGCCGTAGTCTTCGTGTTCGCCCTGCCGGCCGTGCTGCTGTCGCTGTTCAGCTCGATCCTGCACGAGTCGGGGCTGCCGGCCGGCATGTCCGAGGGGCAGTTGATCGTCGGTGGGATGGTCGCGGCCGGCATCGTGTCGACGTCGTTCCTCAACATGGGCATCGGCATCGCCCAGGACCGCGACGACCGCACGCTCAAGCGGCTGCGCGGCACGCCGATGCCGCTCTCGGCCTATTTCGTCGGCAAACTCGTGCTGGTCGCCGTGACCGGACTGGCCGAGACAGTGCTGCTGCTCGCGGTTGGCAGGCTGTTCTTCCATGTCACGCTGCCGGCGACGGCCGGGCAGTGGGTCACGTTCGCGTGGGTGTTCGCGCTGGGCACGGTCGGCTGCACGCTGCTGGGCATCGCGGCCAGCGGGTTGTCGAAGTCGGCGAGGTCGGCGCCGGCCGTGCTGAACCTGATCTTCCTGGTGCTGGAGTTCATGTCCGGCGTGTTCATCGTGCCGATCAACACGCTGCCCAGGTGGATGATCGACTTCGCGTCGCTGTTCCCGCTGAAGTGGACCGCGCAGGGTATGCGGTCGGTCTTCCTGCCGGACGGCATGATGTCGATGGAGGCTGCTGGGACATGGGAACACGTGACGACCGCGCTGGTGCTGAGCGGATGGTGCGTGGCGGGGCTTGTCCTGTGCCTGCTGACGTTCCGGTGGACCAATCGGCGGGACGGCTGACCGACACCGACGATTGGTTCGTCCGGTTCTCGCGCTGGGAGCTCATCTACGCGGTGGGCTGGCTCGTCGGGATCGCCCTCGCCTGGTACAGCCGGGACTCGACCGATGTCGACGGCAAGATCGCGATCACCTGCCTGATCGTGGCCATGGCCGTCTGGTGGCGGCTGTTCGGCCGAAGGCTGGCGGTCACGGAGTCGGAAGTGCCGACCTGGCGCGGCATCGCCTATCTGGCTGGCGTGCTGGCGTTGTTCGTGCCGGTGGTCGCGCTGGTGCCGGACTGCACGTGGATGCTGTTCGGCCTGTGTCCCCAGTGCTACATGTTCCGGCCGACCTGGCGGGCGCTGGGCTGGGTCGGCGCGCTGAACGCGGCACCGCCGATCGTGATCCTCGTCCGGTACGGATTCGGCACCCCGTTCAGCACGCAGATCGTGGACGCGGTCGGCATCGTCGTGCTCTCGCACTTCATCGGCAGCACGATCGACGGCATCGTGCGGGAGAGCATGCTGCGTGGCGCCCTGATCGAGGAACTGGCCGCCAGCAGGGCCGAGGTCGCCACGCTGTCGAGAGAAGCGGGCGTGACCGAGGAGCGGGAGCGGTTGGCCGGTGAGATCCACGACACCCTGGCCCAGGGCTTCACCAGCATCCTCACGCTGGTCCAGGCCGCCACCGCGATCCTGCGCGACGACCCGGACCGGGCGACCGGACACCTCCGGCTGGCCGCCGACACGGCGAGGGACAACCTGGGCGAGGCGCGGGCGCTGGTCGGCGCGCTCGCGCCCGCCGCACTGGGCACGGGCACCCTCGTGGACGCCCTGCGCCGGCAGGCGACGCGGGTGCGCGACGAGAGCGGCATCGACGTCGGGATCGAGACGTCCGGCGATGTCGGGTCGCTGCCGATGTCGGTCGAGGTGGTACTGCTGCGGGCGACGCAGGAGGCGTTGACGAACGTGCGCAAGCACTCCGGTGCGGCGACGGCGACCGTGCGACTGACGGTGACCGGACCCGCTGCGGTGCTCGTGGTGGCCGACGACGGTGTCGGCTTCGACCCGGCGGCGCCGTCGACCGGGTTCGGCATGGCCGCGATGCGCTCGCGGGCAACGCAGGTGGGCGGGTCGGTGTCGGTGACGAGCGGACCTGAGCACGGCGGCACGACGCTGCGGGTGGAGGTGCCGCGGTGATCCGGGTGCTGCTGGTGGACGACCATCCGGTGGTGCGGACCGGGCTGCGCGGCATGCTGGCCACCGAGCCGGCGATCGAGGTGGTCGGTGAGGCGGGTTCGGGCGCCGAGGCGGTCGCGATGGTGGCCGCCGTGACGCCCGACGTCGTGCTGATGGACCTG
>DATBDL010000143.1:0-8152 GCA_036269975.1 Pseudonocardiaceae bacterium
AGCGAGTGACCGAGCAGGTGGCAGGTGCCAAGACCAAGTTCGTGCCGCAGTTCGGCGATCGTGTCGGCGTAGTTGACCAGGCTGTGCACATCGGACAGCGGGGCGGACCGGCCGTAGCCGGGCAGGTCCGGAATGACCACGTTGAAGTCCGCGACAGCGGCCGCGAATTCGGCCAGGCCACGGTGATCACCGCCCAGGCCGTGCAGGCACAGCACGGTGTCCGCCGCGCCGCGGTCCAGCCGCCAGTAGTGCACGCCGTTGCTCGTCGCCGCTGCCAACACGGCGCTCAGCCTGCCATCCCCGTTGTCGCGTGCGACGCGAGGAGGGCCGCGACGCCGGCACGGAAGGACTCGTGGTCGGGCAGTCGGTCCGGATCGAGCAGGCTCTGCACGGCGAGACCGTCGCAGACCGCGATCACGAAGCTGGCGATGGCCGCGCACAGCGGATCGTCCGCCGCGTCGGGTTGGCCCGGCGCCGAGGTCGGGCGGCCGAGGGATTCGGCGACCAGGACGGCGACCTGGGCGCGGCACCGCCGGTAGTGCGCCGCGAACTGCTCGCGCAGCTTCGGGTCGCGTTCGGCCTGGGCCAGCGCCTCCATGAACGACAGCAGCAGCGGCCGCTGGCCGGGCAGTTGCGCCAGCATCGCGGCCCACGCCGTTGCCGCGCGTTCGATCGGCGCCGCGGTCGGGTCGGCCATCGCGATGCGGGCGAGCGTCGTCGTCCACTCCTCAAGGACGAGGCCGATCGCCTCGGCCAGCAGTTCGGCCTTGGAACCGAAGTGGTAGCCGATGGAGGCCAGGTTCGTGCCGGACGCGGCGACCAGGTCGCGTGCCGTGATGTGGGCGTAGCCCTTGTCCGCCAGCAGCTTCCGAGCCGCGGCGAGCAGTTGTTCCCGATGGCCCACGACCTCAGCCTAGCCCCGCTGCCTGGACGGATGTCATATACGGGCGTATAAAACGAACGCATACCAAACCGGCCGACCGGAGGTGCCCCGTGGCTGTCACCACGCCGACGACCGTCGCCGAGCCGACCGCGCCGCCGGGGCTGCGCTGGCCGGTGCTGGTGCAGACCGTGCTGTTCGGCCAGTACCGGCATCGGCTGCTGCCGCTGCTGCGCCGCCGCTACGGCGACATCTTCACCGTGCGGATCGCGCCGGCCGGCCGGACGATCGCCGTGCTGTCCCGGCCGGAGGACATCAGAACGGTCTTCACCGGGCCGGCCACCGTGTTCCATGCCGGCGAGGGCAACGCGATCCTCGGGCCGGTGATGGGCCACCAATCGGTGCTGCTGGTGGACGAGGACGAGCACCGGCGGGTGCGGCGGCTGCTGATGCCGGCGTTCCACGGGCCGGCGTTGCGCGGCTACCAGGACCTGGTCGGCCGCCTCGCGGTGGCCGAGGTGTCGCGGTGGCCCGCCGGGCGCGCGTTCCGCTCACACGACCGGATGAACGCGCTGACGCTCGAAGTCATCCTCCAGGTGGTGTTCGGCGTGACCGATCCGCGACGGCTGGCCACGCTGCGGCCGCTCGTGCGCGGGATCGTGGCGATCGGTCCGCTGACCATGCTCGGCTGGTTCTACCCGATGCTGCAACGGATCGGGCCGTGGAAGCGGTACATGTCGTTCCAGGAGGAGCTCGATCGCGTGCTGTACGCGGAGATCGCGCAACGGCGAACGGCGGACGATCTCGCGGAGCGCGACGACGTGCTGTCCCGCCTGCTGTGTGTCAGCACCGGCAGCGATGCCAGCGACCAGCTCACCGACACCGAACTGCGCGACCAGTTGATCACGCTGCTGCTGGCCGGCCACGAGACCACGGCGACCACCCTGGCCTGGATACTGCACGAACTGGCCCGCCGGCCGGACCGGCTCGCGGCGGCCCAGCGTGCCGCCGACGAGCACGACGAGGAGTACCTGTCCGCCGTCGCCAAGGAGGCGCTGCGCAAGCGGCCGGTGATCTACGAGGTCGCGCGCAAGTTGACGGAGTCCGTCGACATCGGCGGGTACCGGCTGCCGGCCGGCTCCGTGGTCGCGCCCGCGATCGGATTGGTCCAGACCGATCCGGCCAACTATCCCGAACCGGACGAGTTCCGGCCGGAGCGATTCGTCGATGCGCAACCGGCGGCGAACACGTGGATTCCGTTCGGCGGCGGGGTGCGGCGCTGCCTCGGCGCCGGGTTTTCGCTGATGGAGGCGTCGGTCGTGCTCGGCGAGGTGTTGCGACGCTACGACGTGCGACCGGACCGGGCGCGCCAGGAACAACAGCGAGCCCGCAACATCACGCTCGTGCCGGCAAGAGGCGCGCGGATCGTCGTGACGCCACGGCCCGACCGAACCTGAGCGACCGCTGAACGATTCAGAACGACCGTCAGCCAATTTGGTGAACCGACGACTTGCCCCGTGCGTCGATAGTGGCATTGAAGTGTTGCTCGCGTCACACTGGCGACATCGGGTCGTCAAGGTAGGCGAGCACACACTACGAGCACAGAGAACTATCGGGCATCCGACCCGCTGACGGCAGCGTTCAGTCGGGCTGGTGCCGGTCGAATCGCTGAAAGGCGTGATCACCGTGTCGAAACCTGTTGAGGCCGAACCTGCGTCCTCGGACTGGCTCGGTCTGCTGGAGCACTACCGGCAGACCGCGGTCCACGTGCTGGTGAGCCACCAGTGCGCGGGCAGCCACTGCACCTGCTGCGGGCAGCCGTGGCCGTGCCGGCCGGCGTGTGCCGCCGAGGTCGCACTGGAACTGTGAGCTCGCGCTCACACAAGCGTTGCACCGAACGAGATCGATAGTTCGACGGGGATCTTGGGGCGACGGGGGATCTGGGGGCTTGGGGGCTTCCGCATTCTCAACTGTTGCGATGACGCACGCCGGCGTGCGGTAACCTCCTCCTGACGAAAACGGTTTTCAATGTCAGGAGGCGGGTCATGGCACCGCGGGTGATCGCAGCGGCACTGACTGTCATCGGCGTGTTGGGCGTTGCCGCGTGCGGCACCTCCGCCGCCACATCGACAGACGGCCGCATTCCCGTTGTCACGTCGACGGACGTGTGGGGCAGCGTGGTGTCCGCGGTCGGTGGCGGGAATGTCGACGTCACGGCGATCATCGACAACCCGTCCCAGGACCCGCACGACTACCAGAGCAGCCCGGCCGACGCCGTCAAGATCAACGCGGCACGGCTGGCGCTCTACAACGGCGACGGCTACGACGACTTCTTCGCGGCGGACCTGAAGGCAACACCGTCGCCGTCACGGGCGACGATCGTCGCGTTCGCGTTGGCCGAGCAGGCGGCGAACGCCAACGAGCACGTCTTCTACGACCTGCCGACGGTCGTGCGGGTGGCGGACGCGGTGGCGGCGCAGTTGGGCCGCATCCAGCCGGCGCACGCGTCGACGTTCCGGCAGAACGCGGCCGCGTTCGACAAGTCGGTCAACGGCCTGCTGGCCACCGTGCGACAGATCGGCGTACGGCATTCCCGCAAGCAGGTGGTGGTGACCGAGCCGGTGGCCGACTACCTGCTGACGGCGGCGGGCATCGCCGACGCCACCCCACCGGCGTTCGAGCGCGCGGTGGAGTCGGACACGGACATCCCGGTGGCCGCGATCAGCGCGGCAACGGACCTGATCACGAAGCGCCAGGTCGCGGCGCTGATCAACAACGTCCAGACGGTGACCAACGTGACCAGCCAGCTCGCGACCACGGCGCGGAAGTCCAACGTGCCGGTGGTGCAGGTGACGGAAACGCTGCCGGCCGACGTGAGCGGCTACCTGCCGTGGATGACGAGCGAGGTCAACGCCCTGGCAGCGGCGATGGGGTCGTAACGCTGGAGTGCCGAGGACAGAACACGAGAAGGACGGGAACCGTGGCATCGATACAGACCCTCGAACGGCGCATACTGGCGCTGGAGGCCCGCCTCGCCGACCTGGAGGGCGGGCACGGCAAGACTCTGTACCAGCTACCTCGGGCGAGCGTGAAGAACTATCTGCGCTGGGGCCGCATGCTGGAGCACCTGAAGATCGACGACGTGTCCGAAGATGACGTCGACGCGGTGCTGGACGAGCAGTAACGCTACTTGAGCTGCGCGCTCGTCTTGCCGAGCAGTCGGCGCGCCACGATCAGTAGCTGGATCTGTTGCGTGCCTTCGAAGATGTCCAGGATCTTCGCGTCTCTCGCCCACTTCTCCAGCAGCGAGTTCTCCGAGTAGCCGATGCTGCCGGCCAGTTCCACGCACCGCAGCGCGATGTCCGTTGCCGAGCGGCCCGCCTTCGCCTTGGCCATGGACGCCTGGAGCGAGTTCGGCTGGCCGTTGTCGGCCAGCCACGCCGCCTCCAGAGTCAACAGGTATGCCGCCTCGTAGTCGGCCTCCAGCGCCAGATACGTTGCCGCCGCTGCTGACTGGCTGTTGGCGGGGCGGTCGTAGTCGATCGTGACGCCGGCCTCGGCCAGTAGGCGACCCGTTTCCTCCAGCGCCGCCCTCGCCACGCCGACCGCCATCGCCGCCACCAGTGGGCGTGTGTTGTCGAACGTCTGCATCACGCCGGCGAAACCCTTGGCCACTTCCGGGTCGCCAAGCAGGTTCTCCGCCGGTACCCGGACGTTGTCCAGGCGGAAGTGCGCCGTGTCCGACGCCCGGATGCCGAGTTTGTGTTCCAGCCGTACGAGTTCGAACCCCGGCGTTCCCTTCTCGACCACGAACGACTTGATCGCGGCCCGGCCTAGTGAACGGTCCAGGGTTGCCCAGACGACCACGGCGTCGGCGCGTTCGCCCGCTGTCACGAAGATCTTCTCGCCGTTGAGGACGTACTCGTCGCCGTCCTTCACCGCCGTGGTGCGGATGGCCGCCGAGTCCGAGCCGGTGTCCGGCTCCGTGATGGCCATCGCCGCCCAGGTGCCCGCGAACCGCTTCGACTGCTCCTCGTTGGCGACCGCGGCGATCGCCGCGTTGCCCAAGCCCTGTCGTGGCATCGACAGCAGCAGACCCACGTCGCCCCAACACATCTCGATCGCACCCAGCACCGTCGCCAGGTTGCGGCCGTTGCGGACGCCGTCCGACTTCGTGTCACCGTCCCGTCGGACACCGGCCGCGCCCGCGCCGCCCTCGCCGGCGGCGTTCAGGCCGTCGAGCAGGGCCGCCAGCATGTCCAACTCGACCGGGTACGTGTGCTCGGCGCGGTCGTACTTCCGTGAGTTGGGGCGGAAAACCTCCGCCGCCGCCTGGTGGGCCTGGTTGACGAGCCCCGCAAGCTTCTTCGGCACCTCGAGATTGATCACGACGACCCCCTTACACCGGAACGACTACACCAGCACGATGCCCTCGGCGACGCCGATGGCCCGCAGATCCCGATACCACCGCTCGACCGGATGTTCCTTCACGTAACCGTGGCCGCCGAGCATCTGCACGCCGGCACTGCCGATGAACATTCCCTTGTCCACGCACAGCTTCCGGGCCAACCCGACCTCACGGGCAAACGAACTGCCAGCCGCTGCCCGCCCGGCCGCGCGATACGTGAGCAGCCGCATGCCTTCCAGTTCGATGGCCATGTCCGCCACGGTGAACGCGACGCCCTGCCGGTGACTGACCGGCTCACCGAACGCCACCCGCTCGTTGACGTACGGGATCACGTAGTCCAGCACGGCACGACCGGTGCCGACCGCGAGCGCACACCAGCCGAGCCGCGACAACCGCACACAGTCGGCGTACACGTCCGGTTGCGCGCCGCCGAGCAACGCTTTGGCCGGCACCCTGACCTTCTCGAACACCAGGCGGCCCATGCCGGCCGCGCGCAGGCCCATCGCCGGTTCGGCCTCGACACCGGTGACATCGGCCGACTCGACCAGGAACAACGCGGGTCCCCGACCTTCCAACTCGGCCGCGACCACGAACAGTTCGGCCGTTGCCGCCCCTGGCACCAACGATTTCACGCCGTCCAGCACGAAACCGTCGGACGTGCGGCGTGCCGTCGTGCGCAGCGCGAACGGGTCGAACAACGGCCGTGGTTCGAGCACGGCCAACGCGGCCGCCGGCACGTTGTCGCCGGTGAACGCGGGCAGGTAGATGCTCTGCTGGTCCGCGTCGCCCCACAACGCGAGTGCGTTGCCGACCGCGGACGGCGCGAGGCAGGCGACCGCGATGCCGAGATCGCCGTGGCCCAGCGCCTCCGCGACGAGCACGTTGGTCGTCGTGGCACGTTCCGTCGCCACCCCGCCCAGTTCCGCGGGCACGCCGAGCAGGGCGATGCCCAGTTCGGCAGCCGTCGCGAAAATGGCCGGCGGCGTGGCACACGCCTCGTCCGCGGCGGCGGCGGCCGGTCGCACCTGTTCCGCCGCGAACTCGGTCACCGTCTCGACGATCATGCGCTGGTCGTCGGTCGGCGTGAGGTCGAGCAGATCGGGTTCGACAGCGGACGGCGACCGTGCGGGCCGGCCGAGGCGCTGCCCGGCCTGCCATGTTCGTCCGGCCGCCGCCGTGGTGCGGAAACCCGCTCTCGTGGCTTGGAAGACGGCAGCTCGCACGGGTCCACGCAGGCCGAGCCGGTGCACGATGGGCGCACCGGCCAGCCGGTTGAGCAGGGCCAGACCCAGGCCCGTCACATCCCGGCGACCGGTGCTCCCGTACTCCGTTGCGTCGTCATCGGACCGCGCAGCCATGCCGCCCTCGCTTCCGCCGGCCATCGAACATACTTACCGTAGAGTAAACCTACTGGTGAGTAAATTACCGGCGGGGACCAGCGCGTTCCGTCTCCTCAGTCGCCGACCGCCGGACTCGCGGTGGGGCCACCTGCGACCGGGGCCCTGCGGAGCGAGCCGAGCGGGTCGGCGATGTCCTCCAACGACTTCCCTTCCGCTGACACGCCGAAGAACACCGCGATGACACCGCCGAGCACCATGATCACCGCACCGGTGATGTACCCGATGAACAGCTTGTTGAAGTCCGGGTTGTTCTTGTCGATGAGGAAACCGTAGAACTGGGTGGCCAGCGCGCCGACGATCTGCGCGATGGAGAAGAACACCGCGATCGCCTTCGCCCGCACCTCCTGCGGGAAGATCTCGCTCACCGTCAGATAGGCCGCACTGGCGCCCGCTGACGCGAAGAAGAAGATGATCACCCACGCCAGTGTCTGCGTCGCCGCGTTCAGCAGGTGCGCCTTGAACAGGAACGCGCTGACCGCGAGCAGCACCCCCGCGATGAGGTAGCTCCCGGCGATCATCTTCTTGCGGCCGACGGTGTCGAACAGCGGGCCGAGCACGAACGGGCCGATGAGATTGCCGACCGCGAACGCGATGCCGTAGAGCGCCGCATTGCCGTTCACGTGGTAGAAGACGGTCAGCACGATCGTGTAGCTGAAGAAGATCGCGTTGTAGAGGAACGACTGCGTGACCATCAGTCCGAGCCCCAGCACCGACCGGGGGAAGTAATCCCGTATCAGCACCCGTGTGAGCGCGATGTACCCGGTGCGCTCGGCCGGCCTGACGTCGATCGCCCTGGACTCGTCGACCGGTTCGAGCGTTCGGCCGGAGTCCCTGACCTCCTGCTCGATCAACGCGATGGACGCCTCGGCGGCCTCGGCATGGCCGTGCATGAGCTGCCAGCGCGGGCTCTCCGGCAGATTGCGCCGCACGAAGATGATGAAGCCCGCCAGCACGGGGCCGAGCAGGAAGCCCAGCCGCCAGCCGACGGACGGCGACAGCGTGTTCAGGAACACGAAGGTGGCGAAAGTGCCGATGATCGCGCCGGCCCAGTACGTCCCGTTGACCGCGATGTCGATCCGGCCGCGGTAGCGGGCCGGGATCAGCTCGTCGATCGCCGAGTTGATCGCCGCGTACTCGCCGCCGATACCGGTGCCGGCGATGAACCGGGTGACGTACAGGAACGCGATCCAGCCGGTGCCGGCGCCCGATGTCGCAGCACTCAGGCCGCTGCCCACCAGGTACACGCCGAGCGTGATCATGAACAGTTTCCGGCGGCCCCACCGGTCGGCGAACATGCCGAACACCAGTGCGCCGACGACCTCACCGATCAGGTAGATCGTCGCGATGGTGGTGGAACCGGCCGCGGACATGTTCAGCGTGTTCGGCTTGGTCAGGGCGCCTTCGACCGCGCTGGCGACACTGATCTCCAGGCCGTCCAGAATCCACGCGACACCGAGGGCCACC